>DASYRN010000197.1:0-49905 GCA_036004365.1 Binatia bacterium | reverse complement strand
GTATTCGACACCGAGACCACCGGCCTGCAACCCTCGGCCGGGGACGAGATCATCCAGATCGGCGCCACCCGCATTGTTAACGGGCGCTTGCTCAGGAACGAGATCTTCGAACAGCTGGTGGACCCGCGGCGACCGCTGGTGCGCGAGTCGGTCCACATCCACGGCATCACCGAGGACATACTGCGCGGCCAGCCTACCATTGACAAGGTGCTGCCGTTCTTCCACGGGTTCTGCGAGGAAACGGTGCTCGTGGGGCACAACGCGGCCTTCGACATGCGATTCCTGCAGATGAAGGAGGAAGCGACGGGGGTGCAGTTCCGCCAGCCAGTGCTGGACACCCTGCTGCTCTCGGCGGTAATCCACCCCAACCAGGAGTCCCACCAGCTGGAAGCTATCGCCGAGCGCCTCGGCGTGAACATCATCGGCCGCCATACCGCCCTGGGCGATGCCATCGTCACCGGCGAGGTGTTCCTCAAGATGATTCCGCTGCTCGCCGAGCAGGGCATCCACACCCTGCGAGAGGCGCGCGAAGCGGCCGAGCGCACGTACTACGCCAGGGTTAAATACTGACAGTGAAACCCTCCGGGAAAGCTAAGCCAGTACGCCTATGAGTCTCTGCTGAAAACTCCGAGTGTTTTGCATCCACGCAAATATTTGGCAGACTTTTTTCACTTCTGGAAAATACCGCCCACCTTGCTCTATCCCATCCGATCGAGATGCAACCTGGCGCGAACATCCTGCTGAATATGCCGGATCGTCACAAATGCTTCCTTCAGATGACGACGTTCTAACGTCGACAGAGCATCTAAACGCACTTTGTGATCAGACAGCTGCTTCGCCTGCACGGCTGCCAACTGCTGGCGCAGGCGGACACGCAGCAGGAACTGAAACGTCTCTGCCAACGTCGCTGAGTCTTCTTGTTTGAAGACGGCCCCAGATTTTCCCGCTACGGCCAGCCGCTCCAAGGTCGATCGCTCGCGTGATCCGGCTGCCAGAGCGCCGACGCGCGCCAAGTTCACAATCGGGCCAATACCTCCCTTTTTAAGATCGACCATGCCATGGTCGCTGCGTATCCGGTTGAAGAAGCCGAGGGGCGGACGCCAAGCCAATGCTTCTTGCGCCGCCTGCGCGATAAAAAGCTTCTCCGCACCGGCACGAACCAGAATTTCTTCCAGCGGCGTCAGCGAGAGTGCTCCGGCCACCGGACGAAAATCGAAGAAGATGGCGGCGTCTAGCAATGCCTGTGGCTCCGGCGTGCGCACCCAATTTGTGAAGAGACTCTGCCATTCGTTCAGCGGTTTGCACCAATTGGTTGCCATGAAACCACCGGGACACGCTGGAAAACCGACATGAATCAAGCCGTCCACAACCTGCTTGGCTAGCGCTGCAAAATAGGCATGTGCCTCCCGCGACGCGTGCTCATAGACCAGAGCATTGTCTTGATCCGTGAGGAGTGTTTGCTCTAGCCGCCCTTCGGAGCCGAAGACGATCCACGCAAAGGGTGTCGGCGGCGGGCCGAGGGCTGCCTCTGCCAAACCTACCAGTCGTTTGACCAGGGCATCATTCAGGCTGGAAACCATCTGGCCGATTTGAACCGCACCCAGGCCACCGCGGAAGAGCGCCTGGACAGCACTAGCAATCTCCTGCGCGTAGTGCGCCATCGTTGCGGGATCTTCCAGATTGTCCAATGTGCGACGCAGATAGAAAGGGCTGCTGGCCTCATGGTGCAGTAAATCGGTACCGCTGATCACTCCCACTATTTTTCCTTCCTCGACTAACACCAGATGGTGGATGTTCTCCTCCAGCATGAGGCGTAGGGCCATAAACACTGGCACATCCGAATCGACCGTCTTGAGGGGGCGTGTCATCACCTGGCGCACGGATGTCTCCGGCCCCAAGCCTTCTGCCAGCACGCGACCACGCAGATCGCGATCGGTGACGATGCCCGGTGGATCATCGGCCACCAAGACCGAACCGATGTGGGCCTTCTGCATGATCGACGCCGCTTGGGCCACCGTGGTCTCAGGATCAACGAAGACTGGCGGGCGGTTGATCAGATATTTGACTGGCAGAGTGAGACTGGGTTCGGGTAACCGCAAATCAGAAGCTGGCATGGACTTTATCTACAACATTGCAGGAGGGGATGGCATCCGATATTGATGCCGGCTGATACCCGGAAAACATTTAGTGCGGCATATTCGCGACAATCCCCATCACAATCAAGATGAGCACCCACAGCGCGCCGTAGAAAACGAGTGCCATAGATCGAAGCCGAGCCTCGGGGGCGCCTGAGGCGAGCCACCTCCGGACAGGCCAAGTCAGAGGCCCCGTGAGAACTGAGAAGAACCACAGTACCTTGCTGTCAGGCTTAGAGATCAGACGAGAAAAGATAACGTGAAGGCCCAGGTAGATCAGGGCCACGAAGCAGAGGAAACGTAGAAAAAAGAGCAGCCGCAGAGCTACATCAGTCATACGACTCCCTCTCCCCCTGGGAGAGGGTCGGGGTGAGGGAGCCTGTCCATTCTAAGAAAATTCCCTCACCCTAGCCCTCTCCCTCGGGAGAGGGAATAAAAAGCAGGACTAGTGCGCCCCGACCGGCAGATCGCGCCCCAGCGGATCGCCTCTCACAGCCTGGCCGCTCTTGGGATAGCGCACGTCATGGACGAGGTCCTGTATCTTTTGGGACGGAGCCTCGGTAAGCAGGGATACGATCCAGATCGTGAGAAACCCTGCGGGCAGTCCAAAGGCGGCCGAGGCAATGGTCTGGGTGCCAAACCATGACACGCCGTAGAACCGGCTGCCGATCATGTAATACGCGGTTATGGCAAGTCCAACGATCATACCCGCACAGGCGCCGGCCTTGTTCGCCCGCCTCCACCAGATCCCCATGACCAGCGCCGGGAAGAAAGAGGCGGCAGCCAGACTGAAGGCCCACGCGACCAGCTCAACGATGATGGCCAGTCGGTAAGTGGCAACATACGCGGCGATGAGTGCTGTGACCACGAGGAGCACTTTGGTGATCGTAAGCCGCTTGGTCAGCGATGCCTTTGGGTCAAGGACGTTGTAGTACAGATCGTGGGAGATCGCATTGGCGATGGTCAGCAGGAGACCGTCGGCGGTAGAGAGCGCGGCGGCTAGTCCGCCCGCCATCACCAGACCTGTAATAACGAAAGGTAGGCCGGCGATCTCGGGCATCCCTAGGACGACGAAGTCGGTAGACTTGACGACAAAGTCCGCCCACTGCACGAGGCCGTCACCGTTCTTGTCCACCACTTCAAAGAGGCCGGCAGGCTGCCAGAACGTCACCCACCCTGGGATCTCACTGATCTTCGTCCCGACAAGCCTCCCATAGATCACGAAACGGGCGAAGGCTGCGTAGGCCGGGGCGGTGAAGTAGAGCAGGAAGATGAAGAAGAGCGACCACGCCACAGATGTTCGCGCCTCCTTCACGGATGGCGTCGTGTAGTAGCGCGTGAGGATGTGGGGAAGGCCCGCCGTGCCGACCATCAAGCAAAAGGTCAGCGCCAGGAAGTTCCACATGCCTACGCCGGTCGGCACCGTCAGGTAACGGCCGACCTTCGCGTCATCGCTCGCCGCAGGCGCCGTCGCCTGCTGCGTGGCTATTTTCGCCGCGGCCCTGAGCTTCTCGGCCTCGTCGTCGGGGAGGGGACCCGCCTTAAGTTTGGCGTTAGCCTCGTCCGCCTCTTTTTTCCAAAGAGCGCGGGTCTCTTTCTCCCTGGTATCCCGTGTGATCTCGATGGCCTTCGCGTTGTTGGTCTGGAGCAGCCGGCCATAGGTCAGCTCCGGGACGGGAATGCCAAACATGACCCATGAAAGGTACACCACCGGCACGAGGTACGAGACGATCAAGATGATGTATTGCGCGACTTGGGTCCACGTCACCGACTTCATACCGCCGAGCACTGAGCAGAAGAGGACCCCGATGAGGCCGACGAAAACCCCGATGTTGTAATCAATGCCGATGAAGCGCGCCACGATGAGGCCTACGCCCGTCACCTGGGCGATCAGATAGGTGAAAGAGCAAGTGACCGCACCCAGGACGCCGATGAGGCGCGCTAGGGTGCCGCCGTAGCGGGCGCCGAGAAAGTCCGGGATGGTATAGGCCCCGAACTGACGGAGATAGGGGCCCAGGAATACGGCGAGCAGCAGGTAACCGCCCGTCCAGCCCATCACGTAGGCGAGACCGGCGAAGCCCTGAGCGGAGAGCGCGCCGGCCATCGAGATGAATGACGCAGCCGACATCCAGTCAGAGCCGGTCGCCATGCCGTTGAACACGGCCGGAACACCGCGACCCGCCACGTAGTACTGATCGGGATTCGAAGTGCGCGTGATGATGCCGATGACGATGTAGATACCGAGCGACAACGCCATGAAGATCCACCCAATCCAGGTGCTTGGCAATCCAAATACCATCTCGGCGATGCCGATGAGGATCGTGACCCCGAGAAATCCGATCGTGTAATAACCAAAGATCTTGGCTAGACTCATAGATTCACCCCTCCTCCCTGATGCCGTATTTGATGTCCAGCTTGTTCATGAGGTAGGCGTACACTGCGATCTCGATGACGAAGATCGCCAGCGACCCCTGCGCCGCCATGTAGTAGCCAAGCGGGAACCCCAGGAACGAGAATTGGTTGAGCCATCCTGCCCAGAGGCCGGAGATAAGGTAGGTCACCACGAACCAGATGACGAGTAAGATAGTGGTGAGGGTAACGTTGTACCGCCAATACTCCTGCTTTTCAGCTTCCGTGAGATCAGCCATAAGCATCCTCCTTGACGCAAAATTTCTGCCGCCGAATAGAGCCAAACAGTCATACCGATTGCGAGTACCAAGTCACGAGCCAGGGCCGCTGGGCAATGCTCGGCTGGAATGTCATAACCAAGATGCCGCTTTAGCAAAGCTAGCAATGACCTGTCAAGGCCATCGCACTGCCGATATCGCTTCCCCGATTCGGAAGGACTCGTCCAAAAAAGAAGCGATCACACGAAAAATGTAGCCAATTTATCGAATTGAACCCGCAGAAAGAGAGGGAGCAACCGCATGCCGGTGGTTTCCGCGGCATACTTGATACTCGCGATCTAGGAAAGAGTAATACCGGCCTCTCTGTAAAAACGGCGCGTTGTTTTCCCAAGGTCGAATTTCTTTCCCCATATTGTAGGCCCGTACGTTCGTAGGAAATCGTCGACTTGCCGCCGAAATTGAATAAGAGCGGCGGAGCGCGGGCTCCTTTTGAGAGCCCTACCCCACAAGCGGGCTAAGCGGTCGGCAGGAACCTTTTGACGCTTAAAGACCTGGATCATGTCCCTCACATCGGGATCAAGATAACGGGTCATCTTACCAATCGACCAGTAGGCTGGGTCTAGTAGGCGAACTCGCAACGACCCGAATCGCCGGTAAGGGTGGGTGTGACGTTTATAATCCAGCAAGGTGATCAATCCCCAACGATCAATATCCTCGGCATAGTTGGCCTGAGTGCCGGTAAGTCTGACTGTCCGCTCGATGGCTGCCTCCAGTTTTTCCCACGTTTCCTTACCGCTTTTTCTCACTTGGACGCCGAAATCAACATCCATACTGGGCCGAAGCTGACCCCAGATGGTCCCCGCAGCCGCACCTGTGAGCAAGACGCCCAGTTCCTGATCCCATTGTTCGGACAACACCTGGAAAAATGTATCAATCTGTCTCCGATTCATCGCCCTCTGCGGCTTTCAACGACACGGGCCACCAGACTCTCGATTGCCGCTTTGGGATAGCGAGCCAACGAAAGCCATGCCCGATCCGCAACTCGGCCGAGCCGCACAGTCTTCTTTGTCAAAGTCCCAGCGGCACGGAGACGAGAGCTTACGAGATATTTGAGCTGATCTGCCAGAGCCTTTTCTTTTGGCTCAGCCAGAGGAGTGTTTTGGATAATCGCATCCGCAATGCGCTCCATAGCTTCCCGGGAAAGCTCGTTCGTTCTCTCTTGCTCCTGGGGCACAATCCCGTCTACCAAAACCCCAGGACGGACATCCAATGCCGCGGCCAGAGCCCGCACAGTCTTCAACGAGACGTCTCGCTGGCCTCTCTCAATAGCGGAAAGATTCGGACGCGGCACCCCGGCGCGCCGTGCCAGCTCCTCCTGCGTGAGGCCGCGCCTCAAACGCCACAATAGGACGGTTTGACCAAAAGGAGCCACGAACCGAAAGTAGTATATTTACTACATTCTTGCAAGACGCGGGGGGACGAGGGAGTCTGAGCTTTTTTCGGTAGCTTTACGAATCTCTAGCAGCAAGTCTTCCTTCTCCCTTAGGGAGAAGGTCAGGATGAGGGGTAACCAGAGCGACTAACCCTCACCCTAGCCCTCTCCCACCGCTGGCGAGGAGAGGGCAGAAAAGGCGGGACGGCAAGAGGATGACAATTAACCTCTGTTCAGGAACTGATGCTAGGTGTTGTGAGGTCAGATCACCAGTCTTCTTTTTCGAATCGCATGCCGCTGGTTTCCGCGGCATACTTGATGTCTTCCATCGACCAGGGATTGCCGCAGGTAACCACAACGCTGGTTGCAGGATCCATTCGCTCGCGCAGAGCCTCTCGGGTCAGATGCTTTGGCAAGGCCGGTCTGACGGTTTTCTCCAGAATGGCTTTTGCCTTTGTAACGTCTTCACCCTTTGCCATGATCCCCTGCAAGTCCTGCTCCTCTTTGAGCGGCATCTCCAGCAAATAACGGAGCATGTTATTGGCCCGGCCTCGGCCGAGTTTGGGATCGTCGCAGTCGCGTTGGGTCGGGCGGCTCACAGAGGGGACGTAGACGAAATCAAAGCGCTGCGCCGCCTCGATGTCCAGCAAATCTTGGTAGTAATCCAGCTCTTCGTAGGTCCGGTTGGTATGGAGCAGCGTGTACCTGACGGAATTGCTCGTGCCTGACTTCGCCTCAAAGTCTAGCTGTTTCGCTATGGAGATAAACGGCGCCAGCCCGGTCCCCGTACCTACCAAGATCACATTCTTGGAGCCGATCGCTCGTTTGTCCAGAGTGAAATCCCCGGCGATCCTTTCATAGTAAACCATCTTGTTGTCTCCGTCGGGGCTCATCCGGAACATCGACTCGGTAAGCCTGCCCTTCAGGCCCTTTTCGTCAATCTCAAGAATAACGTAAAACTCGAGGTAGTCCTTTTCCTCGGTCTCGAAAGGTGCGGACGCAATGGAATAGGAGTGGGTGACTGCTCCTCGTTTGGGGCTGCCCTGGGCGTCGAGAACGGTGGGATATTCCACTTTGCCGCCATCGAGGATAAGCTTCTTCGTCAGCCTGCAGTCATTACGCTGCAAGGCGATGTACTGACCCGCCTTGTAATTGGGGAACTTGTTCCCGCTCTCCGGCATGAGGCGAAAGATCGCTAGCACATCGGAAGAATAACGCCAGTAGTTTACGGTTCCGACTTTCTTTTCAGCCATAGCATCAGCAATTCTCAACCGACAGAGTGGATAAGAGATGAACCCTCTGATTTAGGCTCGTTCGAATCATCATCTATCTCTGAAACTTTAGTTCTGACTGGAAACCCGTGGCCCTTAAAAGCCCCGATGCTTGACAGGACCACGTGGCAACAGGCTGTTGAAAAAGCCTGTCTTCAGAGGACTTTACTGAAGCTCCTTCGGACCCTCGAACTGCAACTCTGTTCCCCGCGAGTCTTTGTGGGTGAAAGAGACCAGCTCCCACAGCTCGCCTCCAACGGGCTCCTTAAGGATGTAAAAGTTCTCGTCGTCTCCTAAGACGCGGTAGTAACTTCCCTGCTGCCCGTACCAGCGATCCACGACCTCAACCTTGATCGACCGATTCCCCAACAGGAAGCCGACCGGGCTTTCCTCGCCCTTGGGTCCCGAACAACATTCCACTTTGACTTTCACCGTCGACTCTTCCCTCACTATACGATCTGCTATATATACTAAAAACTTTCACCAATTCAAAGGGGCCATGAATAAGAGCCTTTCAGATCTCAAAAAAACGGTGGTCCAAGCGTGCAGAATCCTCTCCCAGGAAGGACTGGTACAGGGCTTTGGGCATCTGAGCGCCCGGATCCCCGAATCGGATCTTTTTCTCTTGACGCCCAGAGTAGGCCTTGCCCTGATCAAAGAGAAAGATCTCTTGACCCTCAATCTCGGCGGAAAAATTGTCGAAGGCAAATCGACGCCACCGTTTGAGGCTCCCCTGCATACTGCGATTTTCAACAAGAGGCCGGATGTTCAGGCGATCGCCCGCATTCACGCGCGCAGAGCCAGCTACTTTGCGGTCACGGAGAGAAGAATCGAGCCGGTTCACAATCACGGCAGCTTCTTTCAGGGTGGGGTGCCGGTCTTTTCCAAGACCAATCTTATTTCCACTCGAAAACTAGGCGACGAAGTCACAAATGCCCTGGGAAATAAACCGGCCGTTCTCCTAAGAGGGAACGGTCAGGTGACCGTAGGAAGATCGATCCCCGAAGCCGTCATGATGGCCATTTACTTGGAAGAAGCGGCCGACATGCTTTATGGGGCGCTGCAAATCGGTAGGCCGATTTTTTTAAGCGGGGAAGAATCCGGGAAAGGGCAAAAAGAAACGCTGCCTAGGGTTGACTTGGAGCGTGCGTGGAACTTTTTTGTTGAGAGAGTAAAGGAAAAATAGGTTTGTGGGTTAGTGTGGCAGGGCGATAAAGCCCTGCCACATAGAAAGTGCCTTAACTACTTCTTTGCCATCTCGAAGTTCACCTTGGCCTCTTCTTTTGGCTTGACGGTCACCTTTTGGCTCGTCTTCCCTAAGGTCTCGTGCCAGACCTCGACGTTATACGTGCCGGCGGGAACGTCGGTCAACTTAAAGCTCCCCGAATTGTCCGTGACCGCAAAGTAAGGATTCTCAGCCACAAAGAACCGACCGTTCATCCAGCCATGCACGTCGCACTTGACTTCGATGGTTTCCGGCTTGTCGATCTTCTGCGTCATTGTTTTCTTGAATTTCGGCTGGGCGACATTGAAAGGCGTATTCACCTTGCTATAAGAGTGGATGTTGTGAAGAATGCCATCAGGATTTTGGATCTCGACGGTAGAGCCTGCCGGAAATGCGAGAACGTGAGGCTTGTATTCGCATCCGTTTTGGTCCAGGGTGACTTTCGCCGGCTCCATCTTCTTGCCCTTCTTGATATCCGAGATATAGACGACGGCGTTCACAAGATTCCCGCCTGAGACGATGAGACTCGGATCGGTCTTTGGAGATTTTCCGCAGACCTCCTTATCCTTATTGATATCAAGCTTCTTGGGAGCCGGCGCCGTTCCCTTGAATTTGACAGCCCCCGAAATAGTTCCTCCGTCGCTTACCGCGCCACCTTCGTAGGCAAAGATTGGGGATGAAAACGCAACAAAGCCGCTTATCAATGATGCAAGCAAGACTCTTTTCATAAAAACCCTCCTCGACTATACATTTACACCACTTTATTGGACGTGATGCAATCTACCTTATTCGACTTCGACGAGGTGCGGCCTGGGTTGTGTTGGCACCGTTGGAAGCCCCCAGGGACATGATGTAATCCCGCAATGCCTCGATTTGCCTATCGTCCTTTCCGCCGAGAATATTATCCGGACCGCCGGGGAAAAACGATGGCATCTTGGTCCCAGGCTGCACTTTCTGCGGGTCCTGTAGCCATTTGATAAGCCAATTCGGGTTCAACCGCCTGTAGGCAAGGTTCAAGTCCGGCGCCCAGCCTTCCTGCGGGCCCTCAGGCTTCTTCTCCCCTTGCTGGTGGCAGCTGAAGCAGTTGAAATAGTCTTTCGTCACCAGGGTGCGGGCCGCGTCGAGGTGCTCTTTGGGGACCGTCCGTTCTTCAAAATGCGTGAAGGGAATTTCTACTTTCGATAGACCGTTAAAATAGCTTACCAGAGCATTCGTCTCCGCATCTGAGAAACCGAAGGTCGGCATCCGAATCTGAAGCCACGGACGAATGGAAAATGGCGCTTTGAGAAAACTGAAGAACCATGTGGACTGTACCTTTTCACCCTGGCCGTTCAAAATCGGCGGAGCGAGAGCTGGACTCGCCTCATAATATTTTCGGACGAATCCTCCCCTATTTTCGATCTCGTGGCAGCCGATGCAGTTGTACTGGTGCATGAGTCTTCTACCCTGGGCCACGTTGACTACTCTCTGGGTTTGATCCCCGCGATACTGCGGCGGCACCTTCGTCTCACGGAAACCGGCCAGGACAACGCGCAATGCCTTGATGTCATCATCGGTGAGGTTGAACTGCGGCATCGCCTGTTCGACCCGCTCCGTCGCGTAGATCCGCGGGGATTTGAGCTTATGGTAGGTCCAATCGTCCCAGGTGTGCGGAATATCCGTTCGGTTCCCAAAGAAAAGCTCCTCGAGGGTCTTGGAACCGAACGTCGTGAGTTCGACGCCGACACGGGATTCTTTTTCCATCCCCGGAATATCGTGGCAACCGAAGCAACCGTATTTCCGAACCAGGGATTCGCCGCGTTTGATGTTCTGCGCCTCCTTCAGTTTTTCCTCGATTCCCGGGATCGCTTCCGACTTATTGCCGAGCGTCATGAGATACGATGTGATTGCAAAGGCTTCCTCATCGCTAAGACGCAAACTCGGCATCCGCGTGTCTGGAGAAAAATCGCGCGGGTTTTTAATCCAGTGATAAATCCATCGGGAGTCTACCTTGGCCGCGATATTTTTGAGGTTCGGTACGATGTCCTTTTCTTTCCCCAGCACGGTGGAAAACTCGCCCTCTGCGAACCCATGGCAGCCTCTGCAGCCGATCGACTCCACGAGTGTCTTGCCTTTGCCTGCCATGGTCTTGTCATTTGCCCTAAGAGCGGCCGGCGCCGGGTGGTTTTCAAACCACGGCTCTCCTTCCTTTTGGGAGACTGACCAGAGAAAAGCGGCGATCGCTACCGCTTCGTCTTCTTTCAAAGAAAAGTTCGGCATGCGGGTGCGCGGCAAAAAGGCCTGGGGGTTCTGGATCCAGCGGACCATCCAGGTTGGATCCACTTTTGCGCTTATCCGCCTCAGGCTGGGTCCGATCCTGGGTATGTCCTCGTAACCCTGGACAAGATGACATCCGGTGCAGCCCACCTGCTCGAAGAGCCTCTGCCCTTGTGCCAGCAGCGGCGTGTCTTCGAAGCGTTGGACGTCGCGATGGCAGGAAGTACAGCTGGCCTGAACTTTAGCTTCCTTCAGGAGCGGGAACTCCCAATACGCGACTTCACCGTGGGCCTGTTGGACGCTGTTGACGGACGCACCCTGGCCGTCGTGGCAGGCCGTGCAGCCGAATTTTTCCGGCGGATGGGCGTTGTCCGCGAGCAATAGCTCGCGGCGTGGATGCGTCTTGAATGGGTTCGGCTCGTTTTCAAAGCCGGCGCGATTGATGGCCATGTGACAGGTCTGGCACCGGTCTACGCGAGCTACCGGCTCGTCAAAGCGGTTCCGATCGAACTCCGGCAGGACAACCTGGAGAATCCTAGGGACCGCATAGATCGAGACCGGACCCAACTTTACCGTCGCATTTTCCATTACGCGAAGCCATTTATCCCTTTCGGCGGCGAGCTTCGAAATCTCGTTTTCCAACTCCTTGGTCCCGGCGTTAAGTTTTTTGATTTCTTCCTTGATCGCTTCCCGTTTTTTCCGCGCCGCCTCAAGCTGGGGTTCCAGTTTCGCTTGTTCCTTCTCTAATTCCTGGATCGTAGCCTGATGAGGCTTCACATTTTGTGCGGTTTGGACGGCATGGTCGTACTCGTACCAGGCCTCCTCGAGCTCGCTCTTGATAAACTTGGCCTCCTGGTCCACCTCGTTGAAGCGAACGTCCGCCGTGACCTCTTGACGCTTGAGCTCTTTGAGCCTTTGGGCCAAATCTCCTCTCGTGAGCCTGGTTTGCTGCTCGGTGAGTTTTTTGGCCAGCTCCTGATACGCGGGATCGGCCTGAAGTTTTTTGTCCTCTTGTTCATAGGCCACCTTCGCCTTCTGGTAATCCAAGCGGTAGAACCGCGCCTGAACACTTTTCCACGGACGCCGCGTAATGTTGTCATCCCAAAAGGCCCAAAGCGTAAGAACAACCAGGAGGGCACTACCCAAGAGGAAAAGGCTGCTGTAGGATTTCTTCTCTTCGCCTTCGTCAACGCCTCGGACCGCCATGACCGTCCTTCCTCAAACCATCCTCTTCTCTAGGCTTCGCCCCAGGGAAAAAACTCCGACACCGATCAGAGTCAGAACGATCTCCTCAGCCATCGAGGAATGCTGCACGATGCCCACGTAAAGGGCATAGCCCACATCCGCGACCCCGAGTGCCTGGAATACTTTGGCCACGTAGAACATCAGATGTTGAGCCACTTCGTGACTAGAATGTACTTCACGTTGAAAACAAGGCGCAGAAACATCTTCACGGGAAGAGAGAGCATCGTGACGAAAAGAAACGCGGTGATCGAAAAGCGAACGGGACCCCAACGGTTCATGAATTCTCTTCCTTTGACCCGGATGATCCAATAATAGAACAATCCGATCCCCACGACGAAATACGCCACCACGCAAAACAGTCCAAATGCTGCAGACCACATATAGTCCCTAAATCCGAAGAGATAGGGCAGGTCCACATTGGTCAGGGCCTCGACCTTGTGCGGATCCCAACGCTGCCATGGCCAGAAGAGATTCCATCCCGGTCCGCGGAAGAAGGTACCGATGATGATCATGCTGACCCAGAGGACGTGAAAGCCAAGGAAGAAAGTCAAAATTTCATACTTTCTGTCATTAAAGGTGTAATAACCGTTCCCTTTCGGATTGATGTCGATGAAGGGTATCACCATGAGACCGACGATGATCAGGCTCGGCAGCACCACACCCGCGTGCCAGGGATCGAAATAAACCAACATCTCCTGCAAGCCCAAGAAGTACCATGGGGCCTTAGACGGGTTGGGCGTGCGGGTGGGATTTGCAGGCTCCTCCAATGGCGCGTCGATCAGCAGAGACCAGAGAATCAGCACGATCATGACAAACATGGCGCAGAGAAATTCGTTACGCACAAGATGAGGCCACACGTGGATCTTGTCGTCGATCGGGACAGGCTTTCTTTGAACTTCAGCCATCATACCCCCGTCGAAGTTGTCCGCTGCACGTTCAAGGCGTTCAAAACGTTCAAACAGTTTGAACGGAGCGAAGCGGTTGAACGGTTTGAACTTTTTAACCTTCTGCTGGGTCCCTTCATCCCTTCAATCCTCCGATCCTTGAACCCTTCTTTCCTCTAATTAAAGCGATGGCCCGGAAAAACCATCCCTGCGGATGCGCCAAAAATGAACCGCCATCAAAAGACTGGCCACCAGCGGAATGAAAATGCAATGGAGAATATAGAAACGGAGCAGGGTATGAGGACCGATCTCACCGCCTCCGAACAGAAAGGCCCGGGCATCGTAGATCGGATTGGCGCCGACTATATCGGCAAAAGGTCCCTCATGTCCCAGCAGCGGCGTCGCACGCGCCATGTTGGAGCCGACGGTCACAGCCCAGATCGAAAGCTGATCCCAGGGCAGCAAGTAACCCGTGAAGCTGAGTAACAGAGTGAGAACCAAAAGGAGTACCCCCACAATCCAATTGAATTCGCGCGGAGGCTTGTAAGATCCGGTGAGAAAAACCCGAAACATATGGAGCCAGACAAACACGACCATGGCATGCGCCGACCAGCGGTGCATATTGCGCATGAGCATGCCGAAGGGCATGTCGAATTCCAGATATTTCATATCCGCGTAGGCGTACTCCGCCACCGGCCGGTAGTAAAACATCAGATAGATTCCCGTGACCACCGTTACCAAAAACATGAGAAACGTTAGCCCACCCATACACCACGTAAACCTCATTCTGACGCCGTGCCTGCGGACCTTGGCCGGATGAAGGTGCATCCACACATTGGCAGTCACCATGAGAACCCGGTTCCGGGGAGTATCTTCGTAGCCGTGACGAAAGATGGCTCTCCAGACCTGGCTCTCGACGATATCCCGCTTAATTTCGTCCCATTTCAGACTCATAAGATCTTTCCATCAAACTTTCAGCACGCTGTCGGGGTATTGCTCCTCGGGCTCGGCACCGGCTGCCATCTTGAAAACTTTACTCTTGTCGACCACGAGCTGTCCGTCATCTGCCACTGTGATCTTATAGCGATCCAACGGCCTTGGCGCAGGGCCTTCAAAGTTCAAACCGGTCTTGAAGAAGCCGCTCCCGTGACATGGACATTTGAACTTATTCTCGGCCGCGAGCCACCGAGGCGTGCATCCCAAATGCGTGCACTTGGCAAAAACCGCGTAGATGCCCTGCTCCTCGCGCACGATCCAAACTCTCTGCTCCTGCTTGTACTTCTCGCTGACCTCTCCAACGGCGTAGTCCGTGGGGAGCCCCGCTTTGAATGTGGAGGGCGGCTGGAACAAAACCCTAGGGAAGGCCGAACGAAGAAAGCCGAGAAGAATTCCAGCGGAAAAAATGCCGAAACTCGCCCAACCCAACCGCGAGAAAAAATCTCTGCGGGACCAAATCCCCCTTTTTTCTTCCTCTGCCATGATTTTCCTATCTTCTAGTTCCAACCCAACTGATCAAAGCACCCCAAACAATAAAGATCAGGCCACTTAACATCAAGACCAACCCGACCGGCCCGAAAACAAAAGATAGACCTGCCCCTAAAATCAATATGAGAACGCCCGTTCCCAACGGATTGAAGGGACCTGGAGGTGATCCTTCTCCCGTATGCTCCCATTCCCCCCGCTGGATCATCTCCTCGCGGATAAGGGTATAGGCCAACTCCTTCAGATCTTCTCGTCTCTCCGGTTCGGCGCTCTGAATTAGACGGCCGATCTCTTGGGCCAGTTTTTCAATCTCTTGGTCCGGCCCGAGCTGGCCTGAAATGGGAGATTCTGAGGCCACCTAAAATAAGTTTTTGTTAGTATAGAAAAAAAAATTTGTCAACCTTTAGTCCGATTTCGCCGCTTTTGAAGCAATACAACGGCCTCGGCCGCCATGCCGCGCCCTTCGCCCATCCAGCCCAAGCCTTCCGTAGTAACTGCTTTGATGTTGAGCCGGTTCTGCGCCACCTTGAGCAGGCGCGAGAGATTCTTTTTCATTTGCGCAAAAAACGGCGCCAAGCGGGGTTTCTGCGCCACAAGCGTGATATCTCCGTTTATAAGGCTAAAACCTTCCTGCTCCACCATTTGCACCACTCGCGCAAGAAGCTTCTCGCTCGAAATTCCCTTGTAGCGCGGATCCGTGTCCGGGAAATGCGTCCCAATGTCCCCTCTTCCGACAGCGCCTAACAGGGCATTCATCAGCGCGTGGATGAGAACGTCAGCGTCGGAATGGCCCTCCAAACCGGACCCATAAGGTACGCGAACTCCACCGAGAATCAGCCTCCGCCCCTTTCTAAAACGGTGCACGTCAAATCCGTGTCCGATACGATAATCGACAGGCATGTTGTTCAGTCACTCAATGCAACAAAGACAAACCCTGCCCGGCTACCGGTCAGACGATGCCCGGCCGGGTGTGGAAAGAAATCGTATCGAGGGTCTGCCGATGTGAATGTGCGCTCCGGTGGACGAGCCCGGCATCTGGCCTCGAAACGCGATGAAAGGAATCCCCGCGTTGCGCAGATAATTCATCAGTTCCCGGCCTTCCGGACTGTCCGGACGCACGGCAACATCCATAGCCTCCCGGTGGTCAAATCTCATGCGCTCATGAGCAGGCGTCTGCCCTATGGCGCTGACCGGCAGATCATAGCCGAATCGCGCCGCGAAAAATTTCTCGATCTTTTCCGCATTCGAGAGTGACCACACCGCACGCCCATTGTAGCGGATCAGAGCGGCCGTCTCGCTGTAGCCCCCCAACGGTAACGCAGGAAGGCGCCGCAGCTCTTGCCGAAAGAGCGCCTCGGCCAACGCAATATCATCCTCCGCAATCCACTGCCGGACCTGTTGGATATGAAAGCGCGTGCTGGCAACGGCCCGCTCACTTTCTTCGAGTTCTAGCTTTGAAATTAAATCCTTCTCGTAGAGGCTTTTTCGGAGTTCAAAGCCTGTAGTCTGGCTCTGCAACTGCTTGTCATAGACCGCGAGAAGTTTTTCCAGACTTTCCCTGGAGGCCTTCATTTTCTCGATGAGTTCGTTCGGGGAGTCCGACGGTTGCTTCCGTGATGACGGAGTCTCTTGCGGGTTAGACGGCCGAATCGTAGGCTTCGCAGGCTTACCCTGAGCGAAAGCGTCGTTTAAAAGGCCTCCTAGCAGGAGGCCCGTTACGCTCGCTGTCAGGAGTCTCTTGGGTTGCATCGGTTCCTGGTCAACCACGATATACTGCTGGACCGACTGCAGCAAGCGCAGCGCGGCTTTTATGCAGGGTCTTCGAGAAATGTGTTAAAATTCGCTTGGACCAGCCGGATTTTGACCGAGTGTCTATGCGGATCGTTCCGTACCGAATTCTTCTTTTCTTCGCGAGGACCTGGACTATCCTCGCAACCACGCTCATTATCTATTCCGCTCTTTATTTACCCGAGGCCGCGGAATCCACGGACTACGTGATGACTTTTTACGTCGCCGGACATTTGGCTGCATCGGGTCGAGCCACGGATCTTTACCCTGAGACAAACGTTCTCTCCTTCACTGGCTCTCCGTTCGACAAGGCCGCGCACGCGTTGCTCACTAATCTACCGCCCAATCTCACCGCAGCCTACATGCATAGCCCGCTCGTTGCGTGGATCTTTTCACCGCTAAGTCACCTAGCACCTAACCTGTCGCTTTTACTCTGGCAGGGATTGTCGCTCGTAGGACTCGCTATTTGCTGTGGGATCTTAGCGCACATTCACGACAGTAAAACCAGTGACATCCTTTTTTTGAGTTTCCTTTTGTTCCCGGTCTTCATCACCCTGTGGATCGGCCAATTGAGCATTGTCTTCGGACTCCTGCCTTTATGCACCGGATTTCTCCTGCTGATGAAGAGCCGACCGTTCTTGGCCGGTCTTGCTTGGTCCTTTGTCAGCCTTAAACCCCAGTACCTGCCCGCCGTCGGGCTTGTAGGTTCAGCTTTGGCCCTGGCCGGTCGGCCCCATTGCCTTGTGGGACTCGTCCTGGGCAGCGCGGTTCTTCTTTTGGCAAATCTAGTTATCTTCCCTCAAGAAACCACCCTGAAGTGGCTGTCGTCATTGCGAGCCGCTGACGCTAGCTATTCAAGTGGGTTCTATAATGTCCCGACCCATCTGATTACCAGCCTTCCAAGCAACCTCCTCATGCTTTTTCCTGTCGACCAACGTGCGTCATTGAAACTACCTTTATACGCTCTGGCCGCAGGACTATGGTTGATCGCGCTGTGGCAGTGTTGGAGACTGGCGAGAACGCATTTAGACCCGCGCTCAAAAATCTTCCTCATGGGGCTCCTGGCGGTTGTTCTCCTGCCGCTGGTGCCGCCGCACATGCTCTACTACGACCTTTGCCTTTTCCTGCCGGCAGGCATTGCTCTAATGGAAAGAAGACCACAGATGCCAGAACAGTTTCATTTAAGAAGGCTTACGTTGATAATCTCGACCGCCATCAGTCTTTATTTTCCCTTTTTCCTAAGTTTCAGCCCCAATGCGGCGCTTCCTCTCGGGTTAGTATCTCTCTTGTTGGCCTCCTTCATACTTATACTCGCAATGACCAACAGAATCTCACGTGCCTCCTGGATGCTTCTTTAAGGCTAAACCGGCGCCAAGGAATTTTAGGGGACGCCGTTTCCGCCACTTTCTTTCTGTGAAAAACTTTCGCTGCTGCAGAGCATGGAAATGGAGAAGAAGAAGACCTTGGCCGGCTGGACTGATCGAAGATCAGTCTACCATTCTCCGGGCAACGACGGTTCGACCCCAATTCAAAGCTTAAAGAATCTCTTAGCGTTGTCTGCGAGAATAGCTTGCTTGTCTTCGTCTGAAAGATCGTCGCGCTCAGCAATCTCTTCAATCTCGTGTTGGGCTGCGGGGAGGTCGACTTCATGGGGATAGTCTGACGCGTAGGCGAACGGACGGATTCCCACGCGTTTGGCCAGGTAAGCGAGGGCATGCTCGCTACCTTCACAGCCGATGAGAATGCGGCCCTTAGCCAAATATTCGACAACGCTGTGTTTGGGCTGGTCCTGCGGGTCGAAGTAGTTCTCGTCGCGCTCGGCGCGGTCCAGTATCGAGGCAAGCCAGCCGCAGCCTCCTTCCATGAAGGCGACTCGGAGATCGGGGAAGCGGTCTAGGGCGCCGTGATAAATAAAGGAGATCAAGGCAACCATGAGTGGGACGGGGTGGTGCAGGATGTGGGACGCCGTAAAATTGTTAAAAGTATTCAAACCGGCGCCCTCGAGATTCGCGCCTCCGTGCACTGCAAGGGGGCAATCGAGCTTTTCCGCCTCTTCGTAGATCGGCCAATAGCTCTCGTGGCCAAGGTGAAGCGGAAGGCCGGTGGATGGAAGCATCGCTCCCGGCAATCCTAAATCCGTGACGGCTCTTCTCAACTCTTGGACGGCGGCCGGAACATCTTGCATCGGAATCAACGCCATGGGCCTGAGACGGTCACTCAGCTTAGCGAACCTGTGATGGACGTAATCGTTGTAGGCTTTGCAGACTTCCACCGCGTATCTCGGTATCTGGATGAAGCCGACTGAGAGCCCTTCCGAGGTGAAGAGCACGGTGCGCTCAATCTTTGCCCTGTCAAGAAAGGCAAGCCAGTCTTCGCCCGATCCGGGTCGGTACTCGCTTGCGGTTACCCTCTTCTTAGCCACCTTTCCTTCATGCAATGCAAAATGCATCCCATCCAACGAGGGGAAGACTCCCTGACGATTCCGGTTAGGTCTTAACGCGTGGCCCTTGATCCGCTCGCTCATAAACTCGGCAAATTCGGGAATAGACTCCACAATATGGCCGTCGCAATCAACCACTGAATATTTCTCGTAAGGCATTTGAACTCCTTCTGAACAGCCATCTTGAGCGGCTATTTTTTGCGTTCCCCTTCTGTAGGAAGATCCGCCGTCGCCATGACCCCGCCGTCTACGATCAGGTTGGCGCCGTGGACAAAATCCGAATCGTCGCTCACCAAAAAGAGCGCCGCCCGCGCCTGGTCCTCCGCGGTCCCGAGGCGACCCGCGAGGTTTTTCACCGCTCTGCCGAGTGCCGCGTCATCGTCCATACCGACGGGCGAACCCGAGCGGTTGGGCGTCAACGAGTTGACGCGGATCTTGTAGGGAGCAAGCTGCACCGCCATGGACCGGGTCATATTCACAACGCCTCCCTTAGCCGCGCTGTAGGCGATCGCATCTTTTCGCCCAATCAATCCTGACGTTGAAGCGAGATTCAGGATCTTCCCTCCTTTTCCTTGCTGCACCATCTGAGCGGCGACATATTTGCTCACGAGATAAGTGCCTTTGAGGCTGACTGAGATCACTTTATCGAACTCCTCTTCCGTGCTCTCTAAAATATTGACCCGGTCGGTCATTGCCGCGTTATTGACCAGGATGTCGATGCCGCCGAAGTGTTCGACAACTTTCTTCACCATATCCTGGACGTCTTTGGAGTTCGATATATCGCAGAGAACGAGCATCGCCTGGTGGCCCGATTTCTGTAGCTCGCTCACGACGCTCTGTCCTCGTCCCCGATCCATATCCGCCACGACGACCTTCGCCCCTTCGTCGGCAAACAGCTTGGCTATTGCTTTGCCGATGTTCCGACCAGCGCCGGTAACGATGGCCACCTGATCTTTGAGCTTCATGGGTTCTCCTAATATGCTATTTTTCTTTCCTCCAAAAGGAGGAATACCTTCTACGCACTAATAGGCAGATTCCTCAGTTGTTCCTGAAGTTAGTCGAGACGCCGCCAGGCGTCAAGCGGGAAGAAGAGAAGTGTCGGAGCTTTTTTCAATCGCAAAACTTGGGCAGGTCTGACGCGAAGTCCCAGAAGAGACGAGTCGGTGAAAAATGCGAGAATAACTCAGTTGGCTTATTTTAGCCTGACCAGTTCGTCTTCGATAATGCCAACGAAGCTCTCAAGTGTCTGAGCGCCCGAGATGAACCGGCCATTGACGAAAAAAGCAGGGGTCCCGTTAACTCCAAGTTGGCTTCCCTGCTCCACATCCTTCTGAACAGCGTCTTTGTACTTGCCACTGTCCAGGCATTTCTCAAAAGCGGCAACGTTGAGTCCACTTTCCTTGGCGTATGCCTTTAAATCCTCGGGGCTAGCCTTAGGCGCATTGGCATAAATCCTGTCATGGTAGGTCCAGAACTTACCTTGCTCGTTTGCGCAGCGGGCTCCCTCGTGCGCCTTCCGTGCTTGGGGATGAAGGCTATCGATCGGGAAGTCCCGATGGACAATCTTGAGTTTATTTCCGTAGCGGGACAGGAGCTGTGCAAAGGTCTGTTGGACTTGCTTACAGAAAGGACAGTGAAAATCCTCGAACTTGACGATGGTTACGGGCGCCTTGGCTTCGCCCTTAAAGGGAGCACCCTCCACTTTCACATCGAGGCGAAGCGTAGGCGGAGGTTGAAGGTGTACCACAACCTTTGCATTCGCGCGCAGGGAGTGAAAAAATTTTTCCCTCTGCCCTGTTAGCTTCTGGTTTCTGAAGATAATTCCTAATCTGCTCCCGGACCTGCGACGCCTCGCCTTGAATGCGCACCTTGTTAGACTGATAGAAATCATCAATCTCCTGCTCCGTAACAAGTCCAACCTTGGAGGTCACCTCCTTGTCCAGCAGTGCTGGCACTGAGATCCCTTGCCTTTGCGCCGCTTTCGCCAAGAGCTTTTCAGCAATGATCGCTTCGAGTCTCTGACGCTTAAGGTTATGGATCTCTTCCTGGAGCTTGGCGAGGGAAGCACCGATGGGCTTTTCCACTTGCTCCGCGGTGATGACTTCCCCGTCCACCTCAGCAACGACGCTGTGAGAGCTGGCGGCAGCGTAACCCGAGGTCAAAAACGTCAGTGCCAGGAAAACGGATAGGAGCAATATTACGGTTGCTTGGCACAATTTCTGTAAGAAGTCAGCACCCAATTCAGACAGCTTTGGAAAAACGAGCCGGACAATTTTATTCATGTTGAAGCCTGGGGCATTACTCTTCTGCCTGGATAACAGCTTCAAGAGGAAGAACCCGCCGTCGACTTCTAGAAGTTACGCTCACTTAACTAAGACCGGTTGGGTAGCATAGGTGCCAAAGTCCCCACCGCCACCAGGGCTATCCGGTAGAGAGGCCGGGCACGTAAGAGAACCGGTGATAGTCTTAGGAGAGCCGGTGCTTGTTATATTGGTAATGGCTAACGACGCGAACCCCACTAGCTCAGCTGAGGACGCAGATGTGTCCTCACAAGCTATAACCGGCACAACAACGTGCCAACATAGGGAAGCCCCTGGGGGACAATCGTCACGGCCCGCAAGTCTATCAAATGTGCTCTTAAGATCGCTGAGACAAGAGGTAACCTGCCCACTGCCAATAAGGTGAATAGTGTCGTGGGCGTTAGCCACAGGGATAGTCGCAGGATTACTCGCCATTCTCTTGCAATCATCAGCACCCGTTGAAGAGAATGTGGTAAAAGCAGAGTTGTCTGCACCGCTATCCGGAGATTGGAACAGCGCCTGAACTGTACCGCAGGCAAGAGCTCCGGTAGCCGGATTTCTAAGCTTGCAATCCCGAGGTGCAACATTTATGCAGGGAGGATCCTGGCCAGGTTTGCAGGCGCTGGCTGCACCGCCTAGCCATGCGGTAGAGCTTACGGTAATATCGGTAGTGCTGCGCCCATTCAACAACTTACCGAAGAACAAGGGTGTCTGAAAGGTCCTGGTAACCTTAACCCCACCCACTTTCTTTGTATCTGGCACAGACGACGCAGGTACACAACTAGGGGATTCAGCGGGGCCAGAACATAATTGTACATTAGTCGAGCTGTCATCAGTAGAGATCCCAGTGTCCCCACCTATGACGGCGTTACCGGAATTAAATGCTTTTGCCATGTCAAAGACTTGCGTGGTGACTCCGTCCGGATTGTAACTCGGAAGCGCAGCGGCGCCGGAAAGAGCGGACGCATCGACCATCGCTTGTCCACGGCTCCTCACATAGGCCAACCAACCAACATCAATACCTAAAGCAAGAAACGATAGGCCTATGACTATCAAGAACAAAGTCACATAGATTATCGCCACTCCGCGGTTATTCTTTAAAGATTTCATATGATCATCTCCTATGCAGTGCAGAGATCGGTCTTTTCATAGCGCATTGTTGTGCTTCGCGAAATCGACATCGTATTGAATTTGATATACTTCAGGAAAGCAAAATTATAAGTCCCCTGTGCGGTTACCGTTACTGACTGTTGGCCAGGACAAGCGGACATACTGCTAGTAGTAGGGGGAGGCACAGAAACATTTGTAAATTGGCCTATAGATGGAATCCTATTCCTAACCTCATTTTGAACTATAGTAGGATCAGCTCCAGCCGCAGCTATTCGGGCCCCATCTCGCACAGCATTTTGGGTGCTGATGGACACGTATAGGGCCAGACCGAAATCCGTTAATCCGCCAACTACAATTAGTATGATAGGTAACAGTAACGTGAACTCAACTATGGCTTGACCACAAGATCTACGCATCAGGGCCATTTTTTCTCTCCTTCTTTTACTGATTGACTTTCGATTCTATCAAGGTGCAGCTAAGTACAAGTCAGGGGTTGCCTCTCCCATCGCATAGTACTGCTCCTCGTGATCTGCACGGAAGCAGGGAACGCGCCGATGAAGGCATTCACAAGACGTAAGAAGGCAAAATTAAAAGGTCCGCTGATGGTCACAGTGACTTCTAGATTTGGGCAAGTTCCGGATGGGGGAGTGACACTTATATTAGCTGCGTTCCTGAAACTTGAAAAAAGTGGACTATCAGGAATAACGGCCTGAGCCTGAGTCTGAGCCTCTACTGCTATTTTGGATGTGGAGGTTTGTGTCACAGCAGCGCGTACGCCTTCTCTGGCCGCATTGTGGACCACATGAGACACAAATAAACCAAGGCCCCAATCCACGGCTGCGCCGACCAGGATCACGAGGAGAGGCAAAATTAAACTCACTTCAACCAAGGTCTGACCTTTACTTTTAGACAACGATCTACCTCCCTTTTCCAAACTTTTTGATTCTGGCTCAAAAGCATCGCACCCGCGGTTTTCGGCCCTCTTACGAGGAGTTCAGCTTTTTCGGGCGAGAAATGATTCCAAAGCCCTCTGAGGAGGGACAACGCAATTGAAATACCATCTCTATGTAGGCGCTGTCTGGAAACGTAAGATTGCAACTGATTGATCTCGATTGCTCCATGGTGTTCAAAACTTGCGCTTGGATAGAGGCAAACGACAATAAGACAACAGCAGAAATGAATACGGAAAAATCGCGAAGGCTCTTCGGCCACGATTAAAATCGGGCAGAAGTGGGGCTTCCTAAGAAGTTCACGGATGAATGCAGCGACTCACCTTCATATGCCAAGCGCGAGGCGAAACTGAGAATTCGACTCGCCTGTACCAAAAGAAATCTCCCGGACTTGATCGGGATTCACATAGGTTCCAAACAGGCGATCCCAAACAGTCAGAAGAGATCCCAAATTTGCCAGGTAGTGGTGGGGATCATCGCTATGATGAATATGGTGGTAGCGAGGGGTTACAAATAGCCACTCCAACCAGTTGGATCTCCAGGTGAAATTCATGTGCTGCCAATCATTACGGAAGAAGTTTTCGGCGAGGACCCCCAAAAAGAGCCAGGAAGGAGCATGGCGCAGAAGCGGATAGAAAAAAACCACGGGCAGATTGAACAGAATCTGTTGCGGAAAAGTAGCGCGAATACCAGCGAGCCAGTACATGTAGGTTGGCGAATGGTGCCACTTGTGGACCCGCCAAACATATCGGGTGTGCATGAATCTATGGAACCAATAAGAACCGAAGTCGGCAGCAACATAGAACAGGACAAGTCGAATCGGCAGCGGAAGTCCCATCAACTCGTTCAAAAAAAAACGGTTTGGCATCGGCACCCGGTTACTTACGTAGACAGCGGCGGGGAAGAAAAATAGCTCGTAGAGCGCAAGCGCAATGAGATCGCTCTTAATGACCCCCCGATAATTGATCGGGCGCGCGGGACGCATAAGCTCCAGCATAGTGAACAGAAGTCCGAAGCTGCAGAAAAAGAAGACAGCGTACGGGTCGAGCTTCATGTTACCCGCCTAGGATAGCGATAATCCAGGCGGGAAGCAAAGCAACCCAGCCCAGAGCCCAGTAGGCTGCTGGCGCAAGAGTTTGCCCCTTTTTTTGAAATCGGCGCAGCAGGTAATCGGTGGCGATGATGCCCAACAGGCCCATGCCCGAGGAAAGGATGGCAGGCGGCGGCAGAGGAGCCTCGGCCACCCCCGGAGACACTGGTCGAAGTAAGCCTAGAAAAGCCGTGAGCCAGGCAGGAAAGAGGCCGGCCAGCCCCAAGAACCAGTAGTACTGTACTGGCCGGTTAGGGATTTTCTTTTCCAGGTAGGGTACTGCGACCCCCGTCCCAATAATTCCGACGATTCCAATGATGATGGAAACCATCTATCGCATTTAAGATCTACTTGAGCTCGTGGGCGAAAGGTCTTTTCACGCTGATAGGACGCGAGCTTTGCCTCGATGCCAGGATCTCTTTGGGCACTTCCTTTCCCTATTTAGGTCTTAGTATCGACTGGTGTGATAAAGCTCATTATATTTTATCGGGTGACTAGGCGTCCAGGGAAGACCCGAGTTGTGGTAGCAAAGTGAATCTGTCAGGGGGCTAATGGCAATGTGATTCTTGTGGCTTTTAATTTTCCTTTTTTGACAACATGGGCAAGCCAGTCCGGTGAGCAACACCAAATGTTCCACTTCACCTATCGCGCGCTGGGCTCGCTCAATGGTCTGGCCGAAACCAATCCTCCAGATGTATGGAGAATTAAATCAGTCGGCTGGTCGGCTGATGTGACTGCGCTTCCAAAACCGTCGCCTCAATCGCCAGAGCCAGGACCCTTTTTCGTTATAGATCGCGCGCAGGTACAGCAGCGTGCAAAGGATGGCGCCGGTTCGCACAAGCCAGGTTATAGGGAGGCTGGTGCCGGGAACTTTAGGGGTCCATCCTTCAAACTTCATGAAGTAGATCGCCGTGAGGAAGGTGAAAGTACCGGTTAGCAAGAAGTAGTAGGGCCTTCCCCGCCTAAACCCAAGAAGGGTAAAAGCCATTCCATGCAAGATAAATGTAACAGTGAGAAAAATCGCCAAAAAACTACCGATTTGCATACAAAGGCAACGCCTCAGGAATTTCCAGCAATGTTTCTACCTGCAATCTCCACCATTAGGTCAATCTGGATCTGTTGGACTTCCAGAAGCCTAACGAAATTAAGGTGATTACGGTTCGATGCTGGTAACTTTCTTACGTTCCAATGCGACTAAGGTCAGATCTGAAAATTTTAGTAGAATCTGTGGAGATACTCCTGTGCGGCGTTCAAGTTCATCCAGGCGCCTTTCGCGTGTGAAAACTAGAATCCGTCGTCCGGCCCGGTCTAATAAATCCCCAACCTCCTCAAGCGTGAAAAGAACCCTCCCTTCGGCTCCAGCATCAGGCAGTTTTTCTGCCACGTAGGTACTTCCCATCACTGTACGCTTGTCTCGGGACCGCACGACCCACATTGGCCGGTCAATCCGCAGATAAAAAGGAAGGCTGGGGAGATAGGCATCATAAATCACCATTTGCTCGTCAGAATGGATCAAGGCAGCTGCTCTTTCCGCAAGCTGCTTGGAACTGCGGGAGAGAGAAACCGTTGGGAGAATTTGCTGGACAAAAAGGAAGAAAAGAAGAACTCCGCTACAGTAAGAAAAGTAAAGGCCTTCTGATCTATGCCGCATCGCCCGCCATTTAGCCGTAGCGAAAATCAGGAAGAGAAGGAGCATAGTCAGGACAAGGGAATGAGAGATCTGCGGCGAAAAACGACGAATAGTTCCCTGAACACGGTCCGGCAATAAGTCAGGAACCAGCAGACCTATGGCCACAATGAGCATGGCTCCTGCGAGGGTGATCCATGGAAGAGCTAACGTCCAACTTCTTTCTGCAGATCGATCCTTGACAATACCAGCCAGAGATTTTCCTACGAGAATGGAAAGGGGAGGATAAACGAGAAGAATATAATGCGGAAGTTTTGAGCTCGAAAAAGAAAAAAACAACAGAGGCACAACTATCCAAAGAAGGAGAAAGAGGGTTGTGTCATCTAGAACTCCATTCCATATGTCTTCAACCAGAACAGCGATAAACAAACTCCAGGGCAGAAATCCGATAAGCAGGCTGGAAAGAGGATAATACCAGGAATGGTCTCGGTTGAAGCTAGGCGTCAGGAAACGAAGTAGATTCTCCTCCAGTAAAAAATAGCTGAGGTACCCTTGATTTTTAAGCTCCGCCCATACGTACCATGGAATGACAATGGTGAAAAAAAGCGCGATCCCGAGGTTGAAGTTCATTTCACGTAAGAGAAACCACTTCCGCGTAGAGAAGAGGTAAAAGAAGATGATAATTCCTGGAATGATGATTCCAACCGGCCCCTTGGTCAATGTTGCACCCGCTAACGCACCATACATCAGCAAGTAACAAGCCCGTCGTTTTCCTCTACTCTCCGTCCGGGTCCCCCAATAGAATCCGCAGAGAGAAAGAGTCATAAAAAACGTAAGCATCATATCGAGAATGACTGTTCGGGACAGACCATAAAACTCAACGCTTGTAGTCAAGATCAATGCACCCCACAAGCCCTCCCAGACTCCCAAGGAAGTCCGTGCCCAACCATAAGTGAGCAAGATACAACCCAAACCAAAGAGAGCCGACGGCAGTCTCGCTGACCACTCAGAAACCCCAAAGAGCTTGTAAGAAAGAGCTACCCACCAGTAAAAGAAGATGGGCTTATCCAGCCTAGTGACGAAATTGTAATGGGGTGTCACCCAATCGTTAGTCAGCAAAATCTCTCGTGCTATTTCGGCATTTCTTCCTTCGTCAGGCTCAAAAAGAGCCGGTTTACCCAGACTGTGGAATGCCAGGAACAAACACAATAAGAGAAAGGCAATTCTGCTCATAGAAAAACCCGCCGAATTTGTCTTGAAGTAGCCAGAAGCCGAGTCCACTAATGACACCTATGACTAGGATGATCAGCGCGTCAAAGACAATATTTCCAAAACTGCCGTGCTAGCCGCTGTTCGCTTGCGTCCCATTGCCTCTCACCTGTTCTATCCGGAGTCGTCGTCTTCCCCTACCATGACCCTTGGAGGCGGCCTCCTTAAGAGATCATTGAAAATATAGGCGACGACGATGCTTGTCTCCGTTTCGTTCATTAAGAGAGGCCATGTCTCTTTGCATAGAGTTGCAATAAGCTCGCCTAATGTTGTCTGCAGCCTTGCTTTCTTGGAATCTTTCATCTCTTCTCCTTTTTCATTCACAACCAGAGCTTGCTATGTAGATTATATTGGCAATCTCCATGCCACTTGTTCAGGCTACGTGACAGAGTGAAAGAACATGAATTTAGCCCGTCTAGATATTAGGTGAGTCAAAAATGCGTGAGAGGTGTGGCGTTATTGCGGCGCTAACGGATTGTCATATCTGCAACAACTGGGCCTTATTGCTAGTGATCCACAGGTGCTAGGGGTGGTTGGGTACTTTCCCGCCACCGCCGAGGGCTTTTGGGAAAAACGCCGCCTGTGCGACGCCGATTTGGACGACTGGGGAAGATGCAATCGGTTGATCTCAAAAAAGTAATTTTTCTGTTCGGTTACTTCTTTGAGTCGTCTAGGTTAGCCCGGACTGGTCTCCCAGCCGGGCTTTACCTTTATGAGAGATGTGCGACCTATTGTGCCAGGTCTCGATTGAGATCACGTCGGTCTCTGTTGAGATCGCGCAGGTCTCCTCTGATGTCACTTCGATCGTTGCGGATGTCCTGGCGGTCGGCAGAGATGTCCGCGGGACTTGCGCCATTGCGAACATCCTTTCGCAGATCCCTTCTATCGTTGGCCAGATCCCTGGCGTCCTTATGTAGGTCGCGGCGATCGCGCCGAATGTCCGCACGGTCGCTCCTGATGTCTCGATGGAGGCCCCTTCCGTAAGCATACGGCGGGGCGCCAACCAGAAACACGGAACCCCCAACCAGGGTTATCAAAGCGAGTGCCTTAATGTTTCTCATAAACGTTCCTCCTTTGTATTAATTTACGTTCTACTCATTTGGACGAATCACACTGGCTCTTTTTGGGTTCCTTGCGTAAACCCATGTAATCATGGGCTTCCGCAAATCAGACAAATCCTCCCCGGTGTGACAGAAATGTGCGCTGACTGTGGCTCTCTGCCGCACGGACTTGCTCCGTCCTTTGTGCCTTCTTCACGAACCATCATCGATCATGTTGCTGCGCAACCAGTACAGCAAACAGTGTGCCGGCCAAAACGGCCCCTCTCATCCACGCGCGATACACTCCGTGCGAGCAAAGCATGAATCTCCAAATCTCCTTTTTAGCTTGCACTTTGCGCCATCTGCCGCGCGCGTCCTGTCCTCAGGCGCTCGAACCACAGCCTATTAGTAGTTAATCTTAACTGGCGAACGCACTCAGATTCATTTATTAACTTTCAGATCTTTTTTAGAGCTTTCCTGAGCAAGCAGGCGCTCCGCGTCTTCGTCTGAGAGCGATTCCAAATCGGCTAACATCTCGGTCATTTCTTGTGGAGCAGTCTTTGTTGCTTCCGCCTGTAGAATTTCCCCGTCGAGTCCGGCCACGGTTGGCGTCTCAAACATGGCGCGCAGGGGAAGCTCGACGTGGAAGGCTTCGCGCACTCTGGAGACGACCTGGATGGCTAAAAGAGAATGACCTCCCAGGTCAAAGAAGTTGTCATGGATGCCGACTTTCTCCAGCTTGAGGACTTCGGCCCAGATCGTTGCTAGAGCTTGCTCAACAGGAGTGGAGGGTGCCACGAAGGGGCTCTCCAGATCCGGCCTGCTTCGATCCGGAGCTGGCAGAGTGCTCCGATCCACTTTGCCATTGGGCGTCAGCGGCAGGGCATCCAGAAATACGAAGGCCGAAGGAACCATGTAATCAGGTAGTTGCTCCTTCAGGTAGTTGCGTAGTTCAGTGGTTGCGCGAGTTAGACGCTGACGTGAAACAATATAAGCTATCAAACGACGATCACCGCCAGGACTCTCCTCTGCTGTCACAACGGCGACTTCCTTAATCCCGACAAAATCGAGCAGCGCCGTTTCAATCTCCGCGACTTCGACCCTATAGCCGTTGATTTTTACCTGAAAATCCTTCCGCCCCACATGAACCAAGCAACCACCTTCCTGCATGTAACCGAGGTCACCGGTCCTATAGATTCTTTCGGATCCTCCAGCCGGATCGTCGATAAAGGCTAATCCCGTCAGTTCAGGTCTCTGCCAATAGCCAAGAAAAAGATAACGGCTCTTGATCGCGATCTCCCCAATGCAATTGAGTCCGACCTCCTCTCCCGCATCATCGAGTATTAAGACATCGGTCTCGCAGAGCGGGAATCCGACCGGGACGTTGGCATCGCTAAGCTCAGTATTATGGTCGACGCGGTACTCGCAAACAGCGCTCATTTCAGACGTACCGTACCCGTTGACAAGGATACAGTGTGGAGAAAAATGTTTTTTGAACTCCTCCACATCTTTCTTGTAAACTGGTTCGCCTGACAATCTGACAAGGCGAAGGTTAGAAAAGTTCTCGTCCCCAGTTAAACTGTTGACGAAATGGCGAAAAAGAGTCGGAAAAGAATGAAATATAGTAATTTCCTCCTGAACGAGCCAGGCGGCTAACTTTGCCAACCCATCGTCTTTGAGATCAAAGGGATAAAGCGATGCTCCGTTAAGCAAGCCACCAAAGATGTTTGCAACCGATGTCGTAGTACTAAAGGATGAAAAGAGAGTTAACCGGTCGTCCGGCCTCACACCGAGGCCGTTCGTATACCTCTTGATGACTTGAAGGACGTTGCGATGGTCCTGCACGACACCCTTTGGTTGTCCTGTAGAGCCCGACGTGTAAAGAATATAGGCAAAAGACTCAGGGGATAAAGACAGGCCCAGGTTTTCCCTGGAAATCCCGGTATCGATCTCATCAAGGTTCACCAACGGGCATTTATCGCGTGCCAAATCGTTTGCCAAAGAGAGATTCTCATTATTGGTCACGATAAGTCGTGCTTGCGTATCCTCCAAGACATAGCTGATTCTGGCGTACGGGAATGAGGGGTCCATCGGCACATAGATCTTTCCGGCCTTTAACGCTCCAACGATAGCAGTGATTGTCGGAGCCGCGTGGTCGAGCAGCATTGCAATGGGTTCATTGCCTTGCCCGCCCCGCCTAATTATCTCGCGCGCTACCCGATTGGCAGCCTGATTAAGTTCGTCATAAGTCAGTGTCACGTTCCCGGCCTTGACAGCGATTCGGCCAGGATACTCGGCAACTATTCGCTCGAACGCAACGGGGATCGATTGCTCGACGCCCTTGAGCTCGACGGAGGAGTTGGAGTTAGTCTCAATAGCCTGCTGTGGATGCCCAGGTCCCGTTTCAGACGAATGATTCATTGGAGATCGCCTTCGGCTGGCGACCAAAAAGCTTGCAAACTTGTCCTAAAATCCGGCTACCGTTTCTTGGCGCAACCCCTGTGCCAAACTACAAGTCGCTGTTTTCGGTTTCTTGCGTGACCGACGTAATCATGGGCTTCCGAAAAATCAGACAAATCTTCCTCGGTGTGACAGAAATGTGTGCTGACTGGGGCTTTCTGCCGCATGGAACTTGTATCTTATTCCTATCATCTTGTGCCTTCTTCACGAGCCACCATGGAGATGTTGGTGTGCAACGTGTCCCAGCCACAAGTACAGCAAGCAGTGTGCCGGCCAAAACAGCCGGTCTCATCCACGCGATACACTCCTTGCGAGCAAAGCATGAATCTTCTCCTTAGCCTGTGCTGTGCGCCATCTGCCGCTTCCGTCCTGCGCGCAGACGCTCGAACCACAGCCGGCAACGATCAAGATAGAGGTAAACCACCGAGGTCGTATAAAGCGTCAGGGCCTGGCTTACTATCAATCCCCCGACGATTGCGATGCCGAGATGGCGTCGCAGCTCCGATCCCGTCCCTTTTCCGAGCGCCAGCGGCAGCGCAGCCAAAAGCGCCGCCATCGTCGTCATCATGATGGGCCGGAAGCGTAATAGACACGCCTGAGAGAGGTCCGACGCGGGCTTCCGCATGTGTGTTTACGTCCGGCACCTTGATGTGCGGCAACTGCCGTCGGGTGATCTGCTCGATGTGTTCCAAAGACACGCTGCGGTTGACGACCCGCCCCTGGATCGCCTCGAACTTCGTGACATTCTTCGTCACGTTGATGATCGTCACGTTGCGCGGTGGTATGATGATATGGTCCCGGAGCCTGACGTCGATAAAGACCGGTTCTTCCACAAAAACCCACGTCGTTGGACTTATTGCAGTGTCAAGGTCGATGCCATTGACGCGGAGCCCCTCACCAACCTGCCACTTGACTGCTGGGGGTCGCGGCGCCCAACCGATATGGCCGCCTCCCAAGCGCCAAGCCACCCAGACCGGAGCCCAAATGGTCCCAGGAATCCAGATCCAGCCGTATTCGGCATCGTCGGCCCAGCGCCCGTAGTGGTAGGTTGCCCATCCCCACTCCTCGTCCGAGGCCCAGAGCCAGCCGTAGTCGTCGGTCCACGTTCAGTACCGATTGTATAAGGTCGCCAGCCGACCGCCACAGTAGTGGGAAACCAAACCCAGCCGTACGGGGGGCGCTGCACCCACCGGCCGTGCATGGTGAGGCGCTCATGGAAAAAGCTGGTGTCGACGTTTACCGCGGCGCGCGTCTGCGCGCCGTCAGCCAGCAACAGGTAAGCCATGGCGATCAGCAGGATTGTCGTTCGAAGGGCTCTGTGTCGCTCATTGCATCCTCTCTCTCGAAACTGCCTGGCAGGAATGTGAGCTGGTTATAGCTGAACAATTGTCGATCTGTTTACTTGGCGTGACGCCTCGCCCACGGTAACCGTCTTTGATCAAGATTTTTTCTGGTCGACTTCGGCTCAGCAATGATAGGAACCCAAAGAATAAAACGATCAACGTTTCCATAATGAGCTTAGTCAGTGAATTAAGCTCAGACATAGTTCCTCCTTTTCTGACAAGCTGGAAAACCAGTGCTCGAGTTGATCGGATAGGCTAGAATTTCGGAACGAGCATCTCGAGCCAGTTTCATTTTCTTAAAACAAATCTCGTGCCACCCTTAAGTCTAGCCGAATTCCGTTGTGTGCTGTGTCAGTCCCAAACTGGCAAAGAAGAAGCTGACACTCCAGCGTCTATTGTCGCAAGCGAACTGGCACAGCAATTGCTGAAGTTCAAGTTCGAAACGAATCAGTCTGAGGGAATTGAAAGGCCCAAGACGAGGGAGGATTTTTATGACGGATCGGCGAAAGTCGTGGAGACTAAATAAGCTCGCCTTTTTCTCAATATTACTCGTTTTATCAGGTTGTGTCACCTTTCAGACTGCTGGCCTAGTCGAGCGGGGCAGAATGGATCTGGTGTATGGTGATCCAGAGGCAGGGCTGGCAAGTTTCCAGCAAGCGGCTGAACTAAATCCAAAGTACGTCGCGAATTTCACTCCACTCGACGAAGAGGTGTGGACCTACGTAGGTCGAGCTGATTATGCCGCTGGGAATCTCGCGAAAGCTCGTCGAGACTTCCAACGAGCGCTTAACCACGATCACAAGGACCACATGGCCCAGCTTTATCTTGGATTGGTTCTGGCTAGAGAAGGGAACCGCGAAAGAGGACTTAAGGAGCTCAAGGCTGGACTAAGAGGAGTCGATAACTTGCTTGATCATATTCAAAAGTATGCCTCGGCGGGTCAGTTGTGGGATCCCCGTGGTCAAATCGGCTCTGAAATCCAGAAGGACTTGAGTATGATATCCGGGTCGGCCACCGGTTGGCCCACTCTCATCGCTAGCGGGGAGTGGATAGGAAGAAAGATGGAAGAGGAATCCGTCTTGGTACGTGAGATGGAGGCCGATAGACGCCCTGACAAGGAGTTATGAAAGGATATCAGGATCCGGGGTACCACCCATCGCGATCTCTTCTGTAGTGGTCTCTATACCGGCCTAAAGAATACGCAAAGTTCGAAGTTCTGAAATTAAAATCACAGATCTGACGCAGGATTCGGTGCGGGTGTGACCGCAATGTATGACATGTGTGGCTCGCTTGCAGCGTGAAACTCACCGTCGTCTTTGCGAAGGAATGAGATTTTGATGGCACACCGTATGCTCTTCTCGCTAGTAGAAGCTGCAGCTTCGGTGAGTTCTCGAGAAAGGAGGTGAATTCCAGTGAAGAAGAAGATAGTTTTGGCTCTGGCATTGGTTTTGGCCCTCAACGCAGCCGGCCTGGCAGGTTGTTCTATCCACAGGAATTACTACGGTGGAGGGAGATGGTATGACGGGAGATGGCATGATCGACGGTGGTAAGTGGTAAGTAGATGGCGAAAGGAACTCTTAGAGCGCCAAGGAAGGCGGAGAGATATCCCCGCCTTCCCGCGCCCTTCAAATAACCTCAGCTACGTGAGTCAAAAATGCGTGGGGGGTGTGGCGTTATTGCAGCTCTAACGGATTGCCGCAGTCAAATGCCTGTTTACCGCGTGGGGCATTTGTGACTTTCGGCTGGCATTAGAGTTGTTTTGTAATTCTAAGAGCAGCACTCAATCGTGCCAGTTTTGCTAAATTGCCTCTGCGCCCAGGCGGGGATATACTTCACTCTTGCGGAACACAATGTCTCGAACTTACCTGGAAAACCGACATGGTCGAGAAAAATTTCTCGATAACCACCCGGTCGACATGCTCTCCGCCTGATAAGAACAGAAGAAGCTGGCGTCAGTCGGCAGAAGGTGAACGGTTTTGACAGACAGTCCCTCACCGCTCTTGGGTTACGGTGTCTCTGTAGTCACCGTTGTAGCAGCACTGTCTTTGAATTTGTTGTCGTGGCCTTTGGTCCAAGGGACTCCTTCCTCCCTGTTCTTTGCCGCCGTGATGGTGAGTTCCTGGTATGGTGGTCTAGGCCCCGGGCTGCTCGCAACCGTTCTCTCCGCCATCGCTCTTGATTATTTCTTCATAACCCCAGTCCATTCTCTGAGCCTAGATTGGAGCGCTATCGTGCGCTTGAGTGTGTTCTTGCTTGTGGCACTGCTGACCAGCTACTTGACCGCAGCGAGGAAGCGAGCCGAAGAGGCCTTACGCATAGCACACGGGCAGTTGGAAAAGCGGGTCGAAGAACGGACCATAGAGCTGGCCCAAGCCAATGAATCGTTGCGGGCCGAAATTCTCGAGCGCAAGCGAGCAGAGAACGAACTCTGGCGTCTCCAAAGGGAGATGGGACGAGTGGAGCGCCTTGCGGCACTGGGACGGATAACGGGAACCATTGCCCATGAGCTGGGTACCCCGTTGAACTCCGTGCTTGGCTACACCCAGCTCCTTGCTCAGGAAGAATTGTCGGAGGGCGCACGACGCCGTCTAACGATCATTGCGACGCAAGTCCAACGCATGGGAGACATTATTCAGCACTACCTCTCTCGGACTCGCGGCTCGTCCCGTAAGGACCAGATCCATATCAACGAAATGGTGCGAGAAACCCTGGTGTTACTCAATCCAATTTTCCAGCAGCATGCAGTGGAGGTGACTGCTATCCTAGCAGAATCCCTGCCCCTACTCAGGGGCGATGAGGCTTCACTCCAGCGAGTGCTCATCAATGTGCTCGACAACGCGGTTGACGCTACTAAAGAACGAGGGCTCCTCAAGATTGCCACCCATGCGAGCAGATCTTCAGAGACCGAGGGTCCAGGGGTGATCATAGAGATCACGGACACGGGTGCGGGGATTCCAGCAGAGTTGCTGCCCAAAATTTTCGACCTTTTTGTAACTACCAAGCCGTCAGGCAAAGGGACGGGACTGGGACTGGTTGTCTGTCAAGAAATAGTCAAGGCTCACAGGGGCAATATCGAGATTAACAGTCGCGTGGGAGAGGGGACGTGCGTACGGATCTTTCTGCCGGCGGATGAGAGATTGGGTGAGTCCGCTCTCGTTGAGGGAGCAAAATGACCGCGCGTATTCTGATTGCCGATGATGACGAAGTGAGTTGCCAGCTCTTTGCCGAGGTGCTGGAAAAGGAAGGATACCAGGTGGACCGGGCGCAAAACGGCGAAGCGACGCTTTCGCTCCTGGATGATCAACTGCACGACATGCTTATCATCGACGTCCGGATGCCAGGGATGACGGGTCTTGATGTGACACGGATCGTGCATGAAAAGTATTCCTCTCTGCCGATCGTGGTTATGACCGCTTTTGGCTCAATGGAAACCGCCGTCGAGGCTATCCATGAAGGAGCTTTTGATTTCATCTCCAAGCCCATGAATCTGGAAGAGCTCAAAAAGGCTGTCTCCAGGGCGCTGGCACAGCGAAGCCTGCGGGGCCGGAAGAGGGAAGGCGAAGAAGAAATTGAAGAGGGCGAACGAAGCGGGACGATCATCGGGAAAAGCCCTGCTATGGTGGAAGTTTATAAAACCGTGGCAAGAGCGGCTCCCAGTAGAAGTACGGTGCTGGTCCTCGGAGAGAGCGGCACCGGGAAAGAGCTGATTGCTCGGGCCATCCACCAACATAGTCCACGAGCCGGACACCCTTTTGTGGCGGTCGACTGTGGAGCGCTGACCGAGACATTGCTCGAAAGCGAACTGTTCGGCCACATGCGCGGCGCCTTCACCGGAGCGGTCACGGATAAAAAAGGGGTATTTGAGGAAGCCGAGGGTGGCACCTGCTTTCTTGACGAGATCGGTGACGTCAGCCGGAACATGCAGGCCAAGCTCCTGCGCGTCCTTCAAGAGCACGAGGTAAGGCGGGTCGGCGGGAAGGACTGGCTAAAAGTAGACGTGCGTGTGGTGGCGGCCACTAATCGAAACTTGGCCGAACTGGTGAGGACGGGTGCTTTCCGGCAGGATCTCTACTACCGGTTAAACGTCGTCGCCATCCATCTCCCGCCCCTACGGGAGCGATTGGAAGATATTCCGCTCCTGGTGCGCCACTTTCTCAATCGCTACAGCCAAGAAAGCGAGAAATCCATAACGGCTGTTTCGGACAAGGCCATGGATTTGCTATGTACCTATCCCTGGCCGGGAAATATCCGGGAGCTGGAAAATACCATTGAGCAGGCCGTAGCCCTTTCCTCTCAGCAAATCTTGACTCCGGACGATTTGCCAGTAGAGGTGCGTGATCCTGCGGCTTCAAACTCGTTTCAAAACTCCTCGCAGGATGAACAATTTCTTTTTCCTGATACCCCGACTCTTGAGGAGGTCAAGAAACGTTACGTGCTCCATGTCCTGAGCCGTAACCAAGGGAATATTTCCCGGACGGCAAAAATTCTGAACATCGATCGGCGCTCGCTTTACCGAATGCTGGCCCGCTATAAGATCGAGCCCTTTATCAATGATCAGTGAGGCAAACTACCTCTTTCCCCGCAATTTTGCCACACCGGCTGTCTTCTTGTTTGTGCTTTGACCGAAAAATCTGGGACGCCGCTTCCTCCAGATTTATCCCGGCTCGGCACCATCTTTGCTCACATGGAGTAGAGAAATGGAAAGCCCGGTGCGTGTTCTAATCGTAGACGACGACGAGATCTTCTGCCAGCTCTTAGCTGAGATATTAGAAGGGAAGGGGATGAAAACAGCGTGGACTACGGACGGTCTGGTCGGTTACGAGATGTCCCTTTACGAGCCGTATGACCTATTCATTCTCGACGAGCGGATGCCCCTGGTGTTCGGAACTGAGCTTGCCGAGGACCTGAAACAGGATAATCCGGATGCGAGGATTATCTTAACCTCCGCCTTTGCCAATGAGGAGTTGCTAAAGAGGTCGCAAACCCTCGGTGTCCCGCTCTTATCCAAACCCTTTAGTGCGGAGCGTCTGATTGAGGTGGTGGAGAGCACTCTGGGTAGCGCGAAGCTGCACGGCAATTAAAGTCGGTTTCTTAGACGGTCTCGAGAGTCGTATCGCACGGATTTCTTTGATCACAGATTCTCTGCGTCTGGAGCGATGAGCCGCAAGGCTAAGAGCGGTGGAGCTAACGAGAAAGGAATAATGGACATGGAAAGCGTTCATCGTAGTTGGTGGAGTCGGCTATGGAATTTAGGAAAGCCGCTCTTCTGGTTGGTTCTTCTGGCTATGCTTATTCAGCAATCGTGTGGATCCCGCTGGACAGACATGGCTCGAGGGAAGGTCCTCGCCCGTTTTCAGAACGAGAGAAAATCCCGAGTGATCGCCATGATTCATCGGCAGGAAACCGTTAGCCTGTTAGGCGTTCCTATAAGCAGTTATATCGACATCGAGGACTCCGAGGAGGTGCTGCGGGCAATCCGTCTTACTCCAGATGAACAACCCATTGATCTGATCCTTCATACTCCTGGCGGCCTCGTGCTTGCCGCCGAGCAGATAGCCAAGGCTTTGGTTGAGCACAAAGGAAAAGTCACCGTGTTTGTACCCCATTACGCGATGAGTGGCGGAACTCTCATCGCGCTGGCGGCTGATGAAATTGTCATGGATAGCAATGCCGTGCTTGGCCCGGTTGATCCGCAGATAGGAGAATTGCCGGCAGCATCGATCATGAAAGTCCTGGAATTTAAGAAGCCGAACCAGATTAGTGATGGACTGTTGATCTTGGCAGATATGGCTGCGAAATCACGCCTACAGGTCGCCTCTTTTGTTGCGGAGGTGCTACTGAAGCGGTTCCCCAAAGAAAAAGCGATCGAACTCGCCACCATCCTAAGCGATGGCCGCTGGACTCATGATTTTCCCATCACTGTCGCGGGTGCTCATCAGCTAGGATTGCCGGTATCCACGAATATGCCCCGTACCGTCTATGACCTCATGGACCTTTATCCTCAAGCGGGAACAAACAGACCTTCCGTGCTTTATGTGCCGCTCCGGCGCCAGCCTCCCGACCAGGGGAATACCCCGCAAGCTTCGCGGGGCGCACCGGGTGAGGACCAGTCCGCAAGCGTTTCTAGTTTCATGTCTCGGGTTTTTGACTTCGCGAAATAGCTCTCAGCGTTCAGTTGTCAGCCGTAGTGGCAAAAAGCCAGCCGTCAGCTCTTGTTGATGGCTGAAAGCTGATTACTGTAAAGCTTATTTCAAGACTGATTCCCGGGAGGTGGAGTTGTGATTATGCGGCTTCTAACTCTGGGATTTGGAGTGGATATTCGCTCTGCGATTGGAGATCCCTCTTGTCGGTCACTGCACTACTTACTTGGTACGGCCATCAATATTCGCTGCCCTTTGTTTTGTTCAGTTCCTCTAGCTCTTTCTTCTGCCGTTGCAACTCGGTCTGATTCTGCTCAATCTGATGTTGCTGCTCCTGCTGCTTTTGTTCTTGGCCTTGAAGCTGATCTCCGACAAGCGCGCCGCCTCCGAGCCCGAGCAAGCCGCCGATGGCCGCGCCCGCGCCTGGGCGTCCAACCGTGCTGCCGATAATGCCGCCGGCTGCGGCGCCGCCCAAAGCTCCAATTCCAGCCCCTTTTTCGCGCGTGGTTAGCGGTGCAGAACAGGAAGCCAAACTCAACGTCAGAAAAACCGCCACAAGGGCACTAAGCTTCTTGTTCATAAATTCCCCTTCTTAACGAACTTAGTTCAAATGACTATGCAGCAAAGTCTATGCCGTTCATGAAACATCGCCACGCCGTTGCTATCCCCACGAGATGGCGGTCAAGGAATCAAGGGGACGGGGCCCGATACGCTGCTGGACATGCATCACTTTCAGCCGGTTGCGGTCTCATGATCAGATTTTTTCCAAGTGAAATAGAGCCGAACCTGGCCTTTGGAAGGTACATGAGCAACCTGCTCGAGCGGTTTTTCCATCGCTGTTGCCTCGACAGTGTAGTTCCCCGCTGGCAGCTTCGCAAAGAACAACGGGCCATCGGATTCCGCTTCCAGAACCTTTTTACCTTTGTCGTCCTTAATAAGAACCTTAGCATCACCGAGATACTCCTTATTTTGCAGCGCAAAGCTGAGTACTAGGTTGTCTTCCTTGCTCAGAGCGCGCATGTTTTCCCGTTCCTCGATGCCGATCCCTCCACTCAGGTAGGGGATCCCATTGTAGCTTTTCACTTGAGGCTGCGATTCCGGAAACTCATCCGAGAAACCCGGAAACACAGGTTCCACGGCGAAAAGAAAGAGACCAACGGTTCCAATGACAATCTTTTTCATTGTTTTTTCTCCTTGGTATGTTGCTTTTCTCACTTCTACTGTTTTCGAACACCCTCGCACTCGATCACGAGCGCCGACGGTATTGGGGAGAGGCGTGACCCCTCCCCTTACGCCGTTCGACCAACACTTATTCGCCGCCTTCGTGAACACGGCGCCACTCCTTTGACCCCTCCCTCTGGGATGCGATCTCGTCTTTCCCCAGAGGATTATGGTCGCATGACCCATAGTAGTCGACGATGTCGGCTGTTCCGGCATCCTTAAGGACCGGACGGTTGGAATTTAAGGTGTCCTCACGAATCGCCGGGAACTTCATGTGGCAGTAGTTGCTTCCTGGCTCCAACTCTTCCTTGAGTAGGATACCGTCTGCGCTTGCAGCCGTGGCACCCACTCCCAAGGTGCCGAGCAGAAACAGACCCGCCAAAAATGATGTTGGGATCTTCATCGGATTCACCTCCTTTCCTTTTTCTCTTTACCCTCTCCGATGAGCAAGACGCATGCCGTTACAAAAGGGCCCTGGGCTTAAAGAAAATCGGCACAGAACATAGAGTGAGACATTTCGCCCCGCCATCCTACCGTTTGGCCACACCTTTATCGTCGCGCGGCTGTGCCGCCCCATACGCGCCATGCCACGCCTATGAGAAAGCGCCCAAATAGGACGCATTTAAAGGAACCGTTAGAGCGGGTTGAAGGGTTGATAATACGGGAGGGCCCTAGTGTTCGGCTGGCGTGAGAAGTTGGAGGCGATGGCCGTCGGGATCCGAGAAGTAGATGCATCGAGGATCGTCCCTGCGGCCGCTGACTTGAATCCCCGCTTCCTCTAATACGGCTTTCACCTTCTCGTACTCCCCGGTTTTGAGCCGTAGCGCCATGTGATTCATTTCATCACCTCCATGAACTTCGGCGCCATCCTTTGCCTCGAAAAGCGCCACTCCTTGACTGCCGCAGCGCAGGAAAACTTGCCAAGAGCTTTCGTGTTCCACCTCCATGCCCAGCAATTCAGTGTAGAACTCCTTGGAGCGCGCCAGATCTTTAACATGGAGCACAACGTGGTCAATCCCGGTAATCTCCAGAGTTTTGTTCATAAATACGACCTCACGAGAAAATCTACGCTAGGTTCCGCTAGACGGTCAAGGGATAGCCCATCGTAAAAATTATCTTTGCTTATAGCCGTAGAGCCATCTCGAGGGCGTTTCCCCGATGTTCCGTGCGGTATGATAAGTACCGGCGGGGATGAGAAGCTCCTCGCCTACTTTGAGCTGATATTTTCTTCCGCCCATCTCGAACTCCTCTTCGCCGTCCAAAAGCATGACCAATTCATCGGTGTCGTGAACAAAATCGGCCCAAACTTGGCCCGGCGGGTCTACCCAGAGACCGCAAGAGAAACCCCTTACCGCCCACTCTGCTCTTATCTTTTCTCGGTTTACACTCCCCATGATGAGTACCCTTAGATTTTTACGCTCAACAAAGATAAAATCAACGCGCGCCAAACACGAAGGAAATCCCATGAAACGATCATTTCTAGAATCTCAACAGCGCTCCAGAAAAGTCGGATCGCTCTTCCTGCTAGCACTTCTTCTCCTTGCCGGCTGCACGCGGCTCAAGCAATGCTTCTACGAGGGCGTTGGGAGAGATGAGTGGCAGAAACCACAAGAAGTCATCCGCTCTCTCGACATTCGCCCGGGAGATCGTGTGGCTGATCTGGGCTCGGGCGGAGGTTACTTTACTTTCAGGCTGGCCAAGGCCGTTGGGCCCAAAGGAAAGGTCTATGCGGTGGACGTCGACAAGGGACTAAACGAGTCGCTGGCCAAGCGGGCAAAAGAGGAAGGTTACGCGGACATCGAAGTCATTTTAGCCAAGGTGGATGATCCTCTGTTACCCGAGTCTGGCGTCGATTTGATTTTTACCAGCAACACTTACCACCATCTAAAAGACCGCGTGAACTATTTCGCCAACGCGAAGAAATATCTTCGCCCCAGCGGCCGTGTGGCTGTCATCGAATTGAGCGGCGAAGGGTGGCTCGAGAGCCTGCCTGGCCACCACACCCCGAAAGAGGTAATCCTCAATGAAATGAAGGCCGCCGGATACGCTTTGCAACACGATTTTGATTTCCTGCCCAGACAACACTTTCTAATCTTTTCCAAGGGAGCTGCGTAATCACTTCTTCTTGGGAACAAAATGGCTTGCTCCACCGGAGGAAAATTAGTAGTTTAGTTGTCGCCGGAGAAGTCGTTGGCTCGGAAGTATATTCTAAAAAAGAGCGACCTGCCTGAGCGAAGCCCGTTCGGAATCGACTACCGCAAGGAACTCAACGAGGCCCAATATGAGGCGGTAACCGCGATTGACGGACCGCTTTTGGTCATCGCCGGCGCCGGCACGGGAAAAACTCGCACCTTGGTCTATCGGGTGGCTCACCTCGTGGAGATTGGAGTCGACCCGCGTTCGATCCTGCTGCTCACTTTTACCCGGCGCGCCGCTGAGGAAATGCTGCGCCGGGCGAGTCTTCTGATCGACAACCGCTGCGCCAAGGTCGCCGGCGGGACCTTTCACTCCTTCGCCAATATCGTCCTGCGCCACTTTGGACCGAAAATGGGCCTCTCCCCTTCCTACACCATCATGGATAGGCCCGACAGCGAGGATGTGGTCCAACTTCTTCGCGGGGAGCTGGGGCTCAACACCAAAGAGAGGCGCTTCCCCCGCAAGCAAACCGTTGCAGAAATTTACAGCATGGCCCTGAACAAGCAATGGACAATTCCGGATCTTATCGAGAGGGACTACCCCCATCTCTACGATTCGCTTGAAGACCTCCTGCGGCTTTATGAGCGATACGTGGAATATAAAAAGGGCAAAGCCTTGCTCGACTACGACGATCTCCTCATCAAGCTCAAGGATCTCCTGTCGGGCGACGAGGGGGTTCGCCGGCGCCTCTCCGACACCTACCGCTTCATCATGGTTGACGAGTATCAAGACACCAATCGCCTTCAGGCTGAGATTGTCCGCCGGCTTGCCGCCAATCACGATAATGTCATGGTCGTCGGCGATGACGCCCAAAGCATCTATTCTTTTCGCGGGGCCAACTTCCGCAACATCATGGATTTTCCCAAAGACTTCCCCAGTACCCGAATCATTACTCTTGAAGAGAACTATCGCAGCACGCAGCCCATCCTGAATCTCACCAACGAGATTATTCGCCGCGCGCAGGAGAGGTACGACAAGAACCTTGTCACGCGCAAAGAGCAAGGCGACCTCCCGATCCTCGTACAAGCAGAGAGTGAACAGGCGCAATCGCGCTTCGTATGCCAGAAGATTTTGGAACTCAGGGAAGAAGGCGTGCCGCTTTGGGACATCGCCGTTCTCTTTCGTTCCAGTTTTCACTCATTCGATCTGGAGATCGAGCTTACCCGTCACAATATTCCTTTTGTGAAGCGAGGTGGGTTCCAGTTCATGGAAAGCGCCCACATCAAAGATCTCCTCGCTCACCTGCGGATCGCTGCCAATCCGCAGGACGCTATCTCTTGGAATCGTGTCCTGCTGCTGCTCGAAGGAATCGGTCCTCAAATGAGCCAAAAAATAATCCATTGGGTCCTCGAAGGAAATCAGGCTCCGGAAAGATTGCGCTCTTTTGAAAGCAAAGGTAGGGTCACGCATGGGTTGAAGACCCTGGCCCAGGTTTTGGAAGCCTGTTTCGAAGCCCAAAGGCCGTCAGAAAAGCTCCAATATCTCATGCAGTATTATGGTCCCATTCTCAAAAGAAAGTATGCCGACGACTATCCGAAGCGGCTCAAGGATATCGAACACTTTCAGGGGATCACCGAGCGCTATCGGAGTCTAGAACGCCTGCTGAGCGATATGGCGCTCGAGCCCCCGACGGATAGTGTCGATGGCGTTCTTGCGGTAGACCCGGACGAAGGACCTCTGATCCTCTCCACGATCCACTCGGCAAAGGGGCTCGAATGGCATTCGGTCTTTATCATCTGGGCTTTGGAAGGAAGGTTCCCCTCTTATTACAATATCAACACCCAAGAAGAGCTGGAGGAAGAAAGAAGGCTCCTCTATGTGGCAGCCACGCGCGCAAAAGAAAATCTCTTCGTGACCTATCCGATCAAAATCTTCGACCGTGGCACGGGCATGATCATGTCGCGCCCGTCGCAGTTTATCGAGAATATTCCCGAAGAGTTGTTGGAGCCTATGATCCTAGTCGACGAAGAAGAGGACCGCGGTTGGGAGGCCTAAGTATGATCCATTTCTTGCTCAATATTGTAGTCTTCATCAGTGGCGCTGTGCTCATGGGACTCGAAATCGTCGGCAGCAGGGTCCTCGCCCCCTATTTCGGCAATTCGATCTTCGTTTGGGGAAGCCTGATCTCCGTGGTCCTCGCCGCCTTGAGCGTCGGCTACTATTGGGGTGGATGGCTTTCAGAGCGCAATCCTTCTTTTGCTCGGTTTCTAGGTTTGCTTGTTGTCCCCGGGATCATGATCTTTCTTCTTCCCTTCGTTTATCCCGCCATCAATCTCTGGATAGCCGGCGTTGATTTCGGGATTCGACTCAACCCTCTCATCGCCAGCACGATCTTTTTCCTCATTCCAGGCATTTTTCTCGGCACGATCTCGCCCTACGCCATTCGGCTTGCGGCTACGACCCTGTCCACTGTTGGCAGCACGGCTGGAAGTCTCTATGCGCTCTCGACTTGTGGAAGCATATTCGGCACGCTGTTTACTGCCTTCTATCTGATACCGGCCATCGGTGTGAGCAACATCATCCACGCGCTCGGCTTAACTCTTCTATTTCTTTCAGTTGTCCTGTGGCCTCTCGTTCGGGTGCCCATCAAGAAAAGAGCCGCCGCATTGGCCGCCTGGGCTCTTTCGCTTGTCGCTCTGAGCATTCTCGCATCGGCGTCGCTGGCAAGCGGCAAAATCATCTTTGAGAAGGACTCTTTCTACCACAACATTCGCGTCGAAGAGGATAGTGAGGCGCGCTACCTTTATTTTGATCGTACTTTGCAAAGCGCCATGAACCTCGACGACTTCACGAGCCTGCGGTTGCTGTACTCGCGCTACGCTTCAGTCGGACTAGCGTTCAAACCGGATGCCAAAAAGCTTTTCGTCATCGGACTGGGCGGGGGCTCGATTCCCAAAAAATATCAGAGGGAGTTCCCATCGCTGGAGATTGACGTAGCCGAGATCGACCCCGAAGTGATCCAAGTGGCGAAGAAATATTTTGCCCTAAGAGAGAGCAAGAATCTACGCGTCTTTGCCCAGGATGGCCGGTTGTTTCTGATGCGCACCCAGCAGCGGTATGACCTGATTATGCTCGATGCCTATTTCAAGGATTCGATACCCTTTCATCTCACCACCCGCGAGTTTTTCAAGATCGTCGATCAAAGGCTTACTCCAAGAGGCATTATGGTCGCGAATATCATTGGTGGCGTCACAGGTCGATCGGGAAGGATTACTCGTTCCGTCGCCAAAACTCTGCGCGAGATTTTCCCTCAGATTTACCTCTTTCCTACGCTAAGAGCCCGCAATACGAGCCTAGACACGCTTCAAAACGTCATCATTGTCGCGACAAAAGACCCTCAAAGAGTTGACATCCAGGAGATTACCAAACGCGCCGCGTCCTTGGGGCGCGACCTCTTTCCTACACCGCTAAAGGATCTTGGGGTGTCTTTCTATGACGCCAAACTGCCCGATCAAGATGTTCCTGTCCTTACCGATGATTACGCCCCGACGGACGATCTGCTTCATCCTTAGCGCGATTCTGGCTTCTTCTTGTTTTCTTGCCGGGCCCGCATCCCCGCAAAGGAACGTACGGGTCAAAATTTTGGCGGACACCCAACTTAGGGAGATAGATCCTCGCTGGCAGCAAGGAGTCGGAGGACTGGTTGAGGCCGCTTCGGACTATTTTGAAAGAGAGTTTGGAATCCGCTTCGTCACTGCAAAGGTGGAACCTTGGCCGGCGAAGCGAAGCGCATCCACCGCCTCGCTGCTTGCTTCTTTGATGAACGATTTCCCTTTAACAGACAAAGATGGAAGCTATGATCTCATGATTGGACTAACGGGAGAGTCGGTTAACGCCTATCGGGGCAGGGCGCGCGTCGACCGAATCGGAGACTGCCGGGAAGGATTGGGCAATTATCTGGTCAGCTACGTTTCTGCGCCGTTTCGCTATCAAGGACCTTATGCGGAGCCCACCCTCGATGTTGTCGCCTTGCTTCATGAATTGGGGCACATCTTTGGCGCAGAGCATGTCCATGACGCCGGCTCGATCATGCACGAGAACTTTGACTACCGGTCGGAATTTGACAGCAAGAACCGCGAGATCATTTTAAAAAATAAGTTCTGCCCATTTGCAAAATAGAACCGCAGGGGTTCAAAACGTTCAAAGTGTTCAAGTCGTTCAAGCCGTAACGCTTTGAACGATTTAAACGAGTTGAACGATTTGAACCATTTTATGATGTTAGAGAACATCCGCATTGTGCTGGTCGAGCCCAGAGGCTCAGGCAACATTGGCTCTGTGGCCCGGGCGATGAAGAACATGGGACTAAAGGATCTTGCGCTCGTCGGCAGAGGACGAACGCGGAGTTTCTGGGCTCGTGCGATGGCGGTCCATGCTCGGGAGATTCTAGAGGCTGCGGGCCGCTTCAGCACGCTACGTGAGGCAGTAGCCGACTGCGCCCTAGTGGTTGGGACCACCACCCGGGGAGGTCTCTACCGCAGCCACAGCCTCAGTCCGAGAGAATTAGCGCCCAAGATCGTCGCTGCAGTAGCTTCCGGAAGGTGCGCGATAGTCTTTGGTCCCGAAGATCATGGCCTCAGCAACCGAGACTTAAAACACTGCCAATGGTTGATGACGATCCCCGCCCATCCGGACTATCCTTCCCTGAACGTCGCCCAAGCCGCTATGGTTTGCTTTTATGAGATTTTTCTCGCCTCGCTGCAAAACCCCATTAAGGCAAGGATCTCTCGGGCCTCGGCCGAAAGCGTTGAGCGCCTGTTTGACAAGATGCGGCGAACTTTGCTTAAGATCGGTTTTCTTGATCCGCAGAATCCGGAACATATTCTTTTGGCGCTCCGCCGCGTCTTAGGCAGGGCGGGGCTGGAAGAGAAGGATGTCCGCATTCTGACCGGCCTCTTCCGCCAAATCGAATGGTATGCCGAGGGAGGATGGAAAATCGTAGAGGAAAAAGAAAAGAAAGGCCTCAGGGTCCGGTAGGAGAAAACCAGTGAATGTCAGCGACTTTGAACCCAAAAAGGCCGCGCTGCTTTTTTTCGATATCCTGAACGGGTACTATCATTCAGCCGATGCAGCAGGCAAAGCGCGAATGAAGCCGATGGTCGATAATGCCGTGCGTCTCATGAAAGCGGGACGGCAGGCCGGAATCCCTATTTTCTTCGCCAAGGGAAACCACCGAGCGGATAATGCGACTTCGGCCTTGATTTTAACGGATACTAACAACTCTCTTAAGCCTTGGCTTGACGGCGTGGTGACTAAGGGTAAGATGCATGTGATCGGCGGCGATTGGAGTTCGGAGGTGATCCCCGAATTAGAGCCTCGCCCCGACGATTATTACATCCCCAAATACCGGTGGAGCGCTTTTTATCAAACTTATCTGGACTTGGCCCTGCGCGCCCGCGGGATTGACACCGTCATCATCTCGGGCGGCTCGACGGATGTAGGGGTCGCTTCGACGGTCTTCGCGGGAAGAGACATGGACTACCACATGATCGTCGTGACCGACGCCTGCGCAACTTCACATGATCAGCGCGCCCATGACCTGCTGATGACTCTCATCTTTCCGCGCATGTCCAGGGTCAGGACCACTGACCAGGTGCTGCAAATGATTCGAAAGGCCGGAGGGAAATAAGCAAAGGCGAATCTTGCAAGGAGGAAAAAATGGCAACCAACGGAGTCAAATTCGGCACGAGCCATAAGATCAAACAGATCGGAAGAATGGATCTTCCGGGCGGCGGCTTGGTCACGGTGGAAAAGGGCTATGCCTACGTGGGCCATATCGATCCACCCTACGGAACCTCGGTTGTCGACGTGCGCGATCCAAAGAAGCCCAAACTGGTCTCGCAGCTCGAAGTGCCGGAGGGGATCCATTCGCACAAGGTCAGAGTCAGTGGGGACGTGATGCTGGTCAACTATGAACGATTCCAAACCAAGAAAGAGCCTCAGGGAGGCCTTAAGATCTTCGATATCTCGGACAAATCGAAGCCGCGCGAGATCGCCTTCTTTAAGACGGCCGACAAAGGCGTCCACCGTTTCACCTTCGACGGAAGATATGCCTACCTATCACCGACTCTGGAAGGATACGTGGGCAATATCGTCTTGATTCTCGATCTCAAAGACCCAACACGACCGGAGGAGGTCGGACGTTGGTGGATGCCCGGACAATGGACCGCTGGCGGCGAGACGCCAAGCTGGCATGGCACTGACCATCGCTGCCATCACCCGATCAGAAGAGGAGACCGCCTCTACGTGAGCTACTGGCACGCGGGATTTGTCATCCTCGACATCTCTGACATGAGCAAGCCCAAGTTGGTCAGCCATCTCGACTGGAGCCCGCCCTATCCTTGCCCCACTCACACGACGCTGCCGATGGCCAAGAAGATTCTGGACCGGGACGTCATGGTCGTCACCGACGAAGAGGTCGGGGAGAAACTCGCTCCCAAGCCGAATGCTTTCTTTTGGGTGGTCGACATCACCGACGAGACCCGCCCCATCCCTATCTCCACCTATATGATTCCCTACGACGGCGAATCCGCGCCCGGCAAGCGCTTCGGCGCGCATCAGCCGGCCGAGCAGGTGTATGACAATATTCTCTACGTCACCTGGTTTGCCGCCGGCCTGCGCGCAATCGATATCTCGAACCCTTACCAGCCTAAAGAGGTCGGCTACTACGTCCCCCTTCCTGGAAAGGACCAGAAGACTGTCCAGAGCAATGACATCTTTCGGCGCGACGACGGCCTGCTTTTTCTCGTCGACCGCCTTGACGGCTTCGAGATCCTGGAGAGCCAGGTGTGAAGAGGCTATTGAAAAAATTTCTGATCACCCTTCGACCAAGCCTGTCGTGAGTAGCAGGCCGTTTCCCTTCGACAAAGCTCAGGACAAACGGCCCGCGTATCGAAGGGCTTAGGATGATCGGCTGAGTGTTCGAAACCGCCTAAAGCAGCCGTTCGTGCTGAGCATGTCGAAGCACGAATAAGACCTTTTTAACGATCTGCAAAGATTTATTCGAGACGGAATTGCAAGAGCAGCGTCCGCTGAAACGGGTTGTAATTGTCATCTGAGACCAAATAGAGAAATGTCCCTGCCTGCGGATGTTCCCAGACCGCCATCCCTTCGAAATTTTCAAGCGGAAGCGGCGGAACAAGTCGAGCTATCTCTTCCCCTTCAAGCCGAATCCCGGCATGCAAGCTGTCGCGCGATAGCCGTCTGACGCGTGCGTCCCAACCGCCGAACAAACTGAACCGCCTCTCAAGCACGAGGACATCACCACTGGTAAGCGCCGCGGCGTCCACAGGCCGAAGGCGATCAGAAGAGAGGTACGAAAGGCCAACAAATTGATCCTTTTCGATGAGCCAACCCTTGAGACTGCCATCCGCGTTTTCATATTCTTCCGTCATCACAAAAAGGCCCCCGTCAGGAAGAACTGCGATCGCCTCGGGCCCACCGTTGGCCGGAGCTTTGGTGAGTTCGTCCGGTGTCTGCACTTTCTGCGCAGCGGCTCTCAAAGGAGTCGGCGACGACGGATACCGCCACAGACGATGACGTTGCTCGAAGCAAACAATAAACGAGCCGTCGTGGTCTCGCGCCAGTGCCTCGGCGTCCCGGTCCCGACCGCTCACCGGTGATCCCTCGAGGTTTAAAAGCGGAGCAATCTCCCAATCCTCAAAGCCCGTAAGGCGCCCGGCAGCATCGTGATGAAGCGAGGCTGAGATCCAGTAACCGCGATCCGATACTGCGTAGAGCTTGCTGCCGTCCGCCGTTACGACCAGCCCGGACAGACCGCCGAACCGGGAATCGCTCGATTTTAACTCGAACCCGCTGACAAAAGTGAGGCTACCAAAGCGTTCCTGACCCGGAATAGTTAGATCAAGTTCTATGGGAACAGCCTCGACGATGCGACCGTTCGCCAGCGGCGTTCGCAATGCACAGGAGGAAAGAAAGAGAGCCGAAACACAAACCAAACCTAGGAACTGCTGCCGATAGCAAGCTCGACCCACTACTCTTGTTCTCCAAGCAGACAGTTTCGAATCGGAGTGTACATACTGATTCGCTAAAAGAGCTCGATCGAACCGATTCGTCATTCTGAGCGCAGCGAAGAATCTGCTGTTTTCTAGACTTGAGACCCTCCACTTCGTTCAGGGTGAAGAACGTCTTTCACCAGGAATCCACACTTAAATCTGTTCTATCTACTCTCAGTGACAAATGCCATGCTGACACCGACCGGACAAGCTGCTAGAGTCGCCAAAGGAGGTTTAATTGTGAAACTCTATAACGTCGCCTACTCAGGCAACTCTTATAAAGTCCGTCTTCTACTGGCTCAGCTTGGAATTCCCTGTGAGATCATCGAAGTCAACATACTGAAGGGCGAAAGCCGCACTCC
>DASYRN010000196.1:0-4622 GCA_036004365.1 Binatia bacterium | reverse complement strand
TGTTGCGGTTTTACAACCTCGCGAGCAAGCTCATCGGCATCGACGATCTCCGCTCCCAGTTCCCGCAGCATCGATGCGACGGTGCTCTTGCCAGTGGCGATCCCGCCTGTCAATCCAACAATTTTCACGTAGACACTAATGGCAGAAAATCTCGGTTGTTTCAATGAAATCGTTTTAATTCGACAGGGGTTTAAGCTTATAATGAGCGCGGCATGAGTTACCGAAGCCTGGCAGAGATGTTTCTCTTGCAAGCTAATCGTTATGGAAAAAGAGAACTCTATCGCTTTGCCAGGGAGGGCCGCTGGCGATCCTTCACGTGGGAGGAGTCTCTTCGTGAAGTGCGAGAGATAGCGCTGGGATTACTCTCTCTTGGAGTCAAGAAGGGAGACCGAGCTGCAATTTTTTCCGCTAACCGAGTGGAATGGAGCCTGATCGACTGGGCCAATATCTGTCTCGGTGTCCTTACGGTTCCGATCTATTCTTCCAGCGCTCCCAGGCAGGTTTTTCGCATCCTGAGCGACTGTGAAGCGACGGTTCTCTTTATTGAATCCGCTGAGCGGCTTAAAAAATTGGATCTGGGCGACCCACCACTGAGCTCGGTGCAGTTAGTCGTTTTGATCGAACCTTCGACAGAATTTGAGAGCCGCAGAGAGGGAGGAGCCAGGTTTCTTTCGCTTGAGCGTTTACAGGAAATGGGACGGCGCTACGCTGAGCGCGATGGTGAGATTTTTGATCGGGCCGTCTCTTCTCTTCAGCCAGATGATGACCTCACTATTATCTATACTTCCGGAACAACCGGTGAACCGAAAGGCGTCCTGACGACTCATCGCCATTATCTCTTCATGCTGGATGCCGCCGCTTCGGCACTTGGGGTGAGCGATCAGGAAGTTAATCTTCAGTTTCTCCCTTTAGCTCATTCGCTGGGTCGTCTCGAGCATTGGATCGTTGTTGCTTGTGGCTTTACCTGCGGTTTTGCCAGATCTATAGAGTCCATCGCAAACGATCTTCAGACTATCCGCCCGACAATTCTTATATCGGTGCCGAGAATTTACGAGAATGCCTACAATCGCATTCGATCCAGAGTGGCAGCTGGTAGCGCATTTCGAGCGGCGATTTTCAAATGGTCGGAGTCTATCGGGAGACGGGTCAGCCGGCTCACGAGGAGAGGAGAAGCGGTTCCATGGAGATTGCGGATCGCCGCTTCTTTGGCGCATCGGTTGGTCTTTTCCAAGATCCATGCGCTTTTTGGGGGAAGGCTGCGCCTAGCCATTTCCGGTGGGGCGCCCTTGTCTCCGGAGATTGCGGAGTTTTTTCATGCCATGGGTGTGCTCATTCTGGAAGGATATGGATTGACCGAAACTTCGACTGTGTCGCATGTCAATCGCCCCCAAGGATGTGTTTTTGGAACGGTCGGGATGCCCCTCAACGGAGTTGAGTGCCGTATAGCGCCGGACGGAGAAATTTTGCTTCGTGGCCCCAATATTTTTAGATGCTATTTTAGAGATCAAGAGGCCACACTCCAGGCCGTAGATCCGGACGGATGGTTTCACACTGGCGACGTCGGCCAGTTGAGTCCGGATGGCTTTCTCCGAATTACGGACCGAAAAAAAGATCTCATCGTGACTTCAGGCGGCACCAAGGTAGCCCCCCAAATGATCGAGAACTTTCTAAAGACAGATCCTCTTATCCACCAAGCTATGGTCATAGGAGATACCAATAACCACCTTGCCGCGCTCGTAACTCTCAACAGCGAGCAGGTCGCCGAAAAGGCCAAGCAGGAGGGAGTGACCTTTTCCAATCCAGAAGAAATGGCCGCTCATCCTTGGGTCACTGCTCTTCTGAGGGAGAGGATTCGACAAAAGAACAAGGAACTTGCTCCCTACGAAACCGTGCGAAGCTTTCGGATCTTGGCTCACGAATTCGCGATGGAAAAGGGAGAATTGACCCCCACTCTCAAGCTGCGGAGGCAGGTAGTGGTGGAACGCTACAAAGATTTGATTGCGGAAATGTACCGTAAATCAAAATTTGACGCTTAGCCCTCATAGGCAGCTCCTCGCAACACGAGAATGTTTTGTTGGTCACTCCGTGCGCGGATGTGCTATAATACCGCATAAAGGAGCGTCCTATGAAGAGAAGGATCCTTTTGGTCGAAGACAACCCGGCGACGATCGATGTCGTCCAGAAGGAACTGGAGTTTCTCGGCTATGAGTACACTTGCGCGCAGGACGGTAAGGAGGCGGTTGAAAAAGCGGCCTCTTACGTGCCTGATCTGATTATCATGGATATCTCATTGCCCAAAATGGACGGACTTGAAGCCTCGGCAGCGATACGAAAAAACCCCAAGACCCAATCCATACCCATCCTGGCTGCGACGGCAAGGGCCTTGCCTGGTGACAAGGAGAAATGTCTACAGGCTGGCTGCAGCGATTATATTGCCAAACCCTTTACCCACAGAGAACTAGGAGCGGCGCTCAAAAAGCTCTTGAAGGAGTAGGTTCGGCGCAACTGAGCGAGCTGAGATCCGTGCTGGAGATTTTCGGTCTAGGATTGGCTGAAAGTCCCGTGGCTAAGCCCGTAAAGTTGAGTTGCGATTTGAACGATAAGGACGTTGGCGTCCTGAAAGTAGTTGGGTGTCAGCGAATACATGGCGATGATCCCAATCGGCTGTCCTCTGGCGAGCACAGGAACGGCGGCGTACGATCTGAGATCCAGGGTTTTGGCCCAATTGTCCACCTGAAGATATTGTTCCTTAGAGATGTCCGGCAAGATCACTGTATTTTGATTCTCCATAACCCAGCCGGGGATTCCTTCGCCAAGAGCGTAGCCTCTAGTGGCGGCATCTGGAAGATTTTTGATCCCGGCTTGGTAAACGATCTCCAAGAGCTGAGTGTGGGGATTTAACTCGTAGACGCTTACGAGGGCAGGCTTGACTAAACGTAGGATTGTTCCTGCGAGCTCCTCACGGATAATTTGTGGGTCGGTTTCAGAAAGACAAACTTTGGCGAAACTCTGAAGAAACCATTTGGTGAAATATTCCTCCTGAAGCGATGCCCTTAGGTTTTTGTCTTGAAGGTAGAAGTAAACGGCGGTGCCGATGAGAAAGGGGTAGGCGAAGAGCAGAAAAACCAGAACGGGGTCAACAACTGCAGTCGAGTCGTAGCGAAGAAAAGCAAGAAGGGAAGTTATGAGTCCAAGGACTGCAAACAAGCCGATGACTTGGATAGTCGTTAGGCCGTCTTGTCTCCCCAACACCACGCGTTTTTCAAGGTGACATAAGTAGTTTGTTTTTGTCAAATGGAATGAATTCGTAACAAGTAAGAGCATGAGGAGAGGGCTATCCGCTTCACGGTTTACTCCTAACGCCTTATCTTGGGTACCTATGATAAAGGGCTATAAAGGTTTCACTCTTATCGAAGTGATCGTGATCATGGCAGTGATCGCGATCTTAGCAGGCATGGCTATCCCCACCGCCCTCAGAATTTTTCAGACTACGGCTGAAAATACGACCATAGATGAAATGGACAATCTGAAGAAAGCTATGATTGGGGATCCACAGAAATTGCAAAGCTCCGTGCGGGGCGATTTTGGTTTTCTGGGAGATATCGGTTGCCTGCCCACCACGGCTCTCGGCGGCCTTGATAGACTGTTGAGCCAAGGCACCTACTCATCTTGGTCCTTCAATTCTACCATGCAGGCGGGGGCCGGTTGGAAAGGACCCTACATTACAGGCACTCCCGGGGAAGATTTCAAAAAGGACCAATGGGGGAATGACTATACCTACAGCCCTGTGGCAGGCACATGTCCTCTGACAGCCACCTTGACCTCCAACGGCCCAAATGGGGCAGCAGGCGACGGAGACGATATAACCGCGACTATAGAATCCGCCGCGACCACGGCAACCGTCCGGGGAATTGTAAAGGACGTCACGGGAACTGGACTGGGAAGCATTCCCGTGGAGTTTTATTCTGCAGTAAACGGGACGTTGCCGGGAACGCCGCCTTCGACGACCACTGATGCTAACGGAAACTATTCGTTTACCCTGGTCCCCTTCGGGGCGCGTGCCGTTAGGGCTGTGTCGCCTGCGCGGCTCCTCTTGCTGCCAGGAAGCGTTACCACTCAAAACAGCGGAGAGTGGGTGATCTTCACGGTTATGAACTATTCGACGACTGCCATCACGATTACGACCATGAGTGCGACGTGGACTCCTTCCGCAGGGACCCAGTACGACAGTATCTACATCAACCAGGTCGTGGTGGACACTGGCAACAACATCACGAGCGGTACTGTTCACAATATCGATCCGGATTACACAGTTAGCGGCAATCCGCTCCCCAGTCCATCGATGAGAGTTTTTGTGGACTCCGCCGACTCACAGCTCCCGGACATCCAGCTGATCAGCGGTACCAAGGCTACGGTCAGGCTCGAATTTGAGGGTGGGGACGATATGAGAGGGCGCCCTTTCACGGTGGTATTTAACCATGCGGGTGGCCCTTCCACCGTTCAGTTCACCCCGTAGGTTCTTTAACATCGTTAAGAAATTCTCCTAACCCAGCTAGAGAATTCATCGAAGGATGACTCTCAAGAAGCCCAAATAAAAAGGGGCGCTTTTCAGCGCCCCTTTT
>DASYRN010000195.1:0-76403 GCA_036004365.1 Binatia bacterium | reverse complement strand
AGCGCCTGGTTCTCTTCGACGATCTCCGCGAAAGGGATCGACCAGAAACCTAGGCCATGGCCTCTGACACGCATGTAAGGCGGTTTGCAGTACTTCTCATAGCCGTGCGCGCTAAACACCTCGTTCATCACGCGAGAGATTTCGCCCACCCTTACTCCCGGTCGAACTCGATCCAGGCTCTTCTCCATCGCCTCCTCGACAATCGTAAATTTTTCGCGCAAAACGGGAGAGATCGGTCCCAGGACTGTGGTGCGGCAAAGCTGGACGAAGTGGCCTTCAAAGGCCGGTGTGATCTCGGCGATGATGATGTCCCCGGGGCGCATCCTGCGCTCCGACGGCGGATGAGCGCAGTGGCCATGATCCGACGCGGTCACCATGCCGAAGTTGTCTCCCGCGCCCTGCCCGCGCATGGCGTATTCGACCTCTGCCGCCAGCTCGTGCTCCGGCATCCCAACCTTCGCCTTTTCCAGAATAGCTGAAAATCCGATATCGGCGATCTGTGCTGCCCGTTCCAGCGCCGGGAGCGCCTCTCTTCCGGGGAAGCGAGCCGCAGAGGTCAAAATGAAGTCTGCAACTTCTAGTTTGACCCCGGGAATGTTGTCCAGCGCTTTGTAAACCGCTGCGGGCATGAAGTTCCAGCCGACGACGCCCAGCTCACCTCCAAGACCCTTCTCCTGGATTAGCCTTTGGATCTCTTCTGTGAATCGTTCGGATACTCTGAGATCTTCAATCCAGGTCTGGTTTCGCACCCTTCCGAAATCCCACGAAAGGCCGATCACCATCGCAGCCTCTCCGGATTCGGTGAGGAGCACTCCCGTGTGATCTCCCATTGGCAGCACGCCCGATATCCAGAGCACCGGGTTGACCTCGAGCATGCTGAGCTGTCCGGTCGAATAGAAGAGCAGGGCTGAGAGATTCCGCTCCTTCATGGCCTCCCGAAGAGAGCGCACCTTAGTATTGAAAGAAACAACTATTTGGGAACGATTGGGTTGCATGGGTTACCCATCTTCAAAATGAGCCGCTCACTCGGAAATGTCGATGAAGACTCCGCCCGGATCCGATAATTGATGCCTCCCATGGCGGCAGCTGGCGATAAGCTCCACGCGGCGCTGACCCTCCGACGGTACACTCACGGTTTTCTCGCACATCTCCGGATCGGCTTTTCTTAACTCATCCAGATCCCGCTTCACCGCATCCACGCTTTCCACCTTGAAACCGATATGCTCCAATCCTGGCCTCTCGATTCCGGCGCCGTCGTAGTCGGTGATGTCCCAAGGCGCGATGACCAAGGTCATCTTGCCGTCCGTGAGATAGAAGTTCGGATCTTCCAAAGCCTTTTCGGCCTGCTCAAATTCGAAGACATCAAGATAGAAACGCGCGATCGACTCAGGATGAACAACGCGCAACTTGATATGGCTGATGCGCCGCTTATGATCCCCGCCCGTCTCGACATAAACCCCTCTTTTGTTTTCCATTCCCTCCTGCGTAAGGTCGAAGATATTTCCCTCGGGATCGTGTGCGCCGAACGATGCGAAGGGGCGGTTGGACGGTCGCTTTAAGACTTTAATGGCTGGATACTTTTCCCGTATGCGGCCGCAGGCAGACTCCACATCCTCAACATCGATCCCGAAGTGATGCAGTCCGCCCAGATAGCCCGGTTTTCTTCCGATAATGGTCATGCCGACGTAGCCATCGCTGACGCTCAGTCCGTAGTTCGTTCTGACGGCCTTAGCTTCTTCTTCCGCGGCAGCTTTCGACCTTTTCATGCCGAAGGCAGACTCGTAAAATTTCCTCTCCCGAACGAAGTTTTCAGTCATTATGGCTACATGTTGGATTTTTGCTGGCATAGTTTGCCTCCTACTCAGCGGTCTCGCTTCAAAAAACGAGTTTAGCTCTTTCCACTCAATTTTTTAAAGAACCCTTCCTTCTCCAGCTCGTCGAGAGTGCTTTCGTCGAGATACTTGTGCAGATCGGTATCGGCTTTGGTTCCCGGGGCTCGCTGGGCGATCATCTCCAAGGTATTGCGCAAGCCCTGGTGTGACACCCGCGTCGGGAAGGAGAAGCTCGACGCAAAATATTGATAAGTCTCCTCCAGCGCCTTGGGGTTTTTCTGCTGCAGCCGCTTGGCTAACACGGCCAGTCCCTTATCCTTGCTGTTCATGAACTGATGGGTGGCTTCGGCGTAGGCCTGCTGAAAACGCTTAACCGCATCGCGATTGCGCTCGAGAAATGAGCGCCGTACGACGATAGCGTTCATGGGAAACGCCGCGGTCTTCATCTCGCTCATGTGAGCGAGCACATTCATACCCATCCGGACAGCCTCGCCCAGCTCGGGATGCGCAAGGACCGTGGCGTCGAGCGCCTTTGCCGAAAGCGCCACCAGCCGGTTGGCGGCGCCACCGCTCTGAATGATCGTGACCGATTGACGGGGAACGTTCCACTCTTTGAGCGCGAGCACCACGGCGAGCTCGTTCGCCCCGCCGAAGCCAACGATGCCGATTTTCTTTCCGCTGAGATCCTCGGGCTTCCGAATTTCTTTCTGGGCAACAAAGCTGAAAGGAAATGTATTCATCGATCCGGATATCATGACCAAATCCGCTCCCTGCTGGATCGCGTTGGCTGTGGTGGCGGCGTCGACCTGGGCGAAGTGCACGCTTCCTCCCAAAAGAGCCTGGATCCCACGGGGCGAGCCGGGCACCATCACCACGTCGGCGCTGACCCCGTACTTCGATAGGAGTCCCAGATCTTTGGCGGCCCACACAGGCGCTTGAAAGCCTGCGAAACCTCCATAGGCGATCATGTAGCGCTCCTGTGCAAAAAGCGAGCTGGACAGCGCGAGCCAAAATACAGCAACCAGAAAGAGTCTTTGACACATCTTGGCCCCTTTCCTTGTGGCTAGTAAACCGATTTAACCTTTGCCGCCGTTTGTTTGTCAAGCATGGATCGGATCTTGAGAAGACCACCAGTTTCGTTGACACCTTCGATCGAGCGGTGTTATCCATACCAAAACAGAAAGGAGTCAGGAGATGCCTCTCCATGTAAGGAGCGCAAATGTACCGGAAAGAAAAGGGATTCGAACCGGCAACGAGGGACAGGGTTCGATGATCTCCCGGAAGGGTTACGGAAACGAGTGCAGTTTGATGATCGCGACGCGAGCGCCGGGTTATCACACCAGGCCCCATGTCCACGAATCGGAACAGATCAATTATGTCCTCGAAGGCGAGATATGGTTCTTTGTCGAAGACAGGGGGTTTCACTGCAAGAAGGGCGACTTCCATAGAATCCCGGCAAACAGAGTCCACTGGGCGTGGAACCGCTCTGATAACGAGGCGGTTGTGGCGGAAGCCCATACGCCGGGCTTGATCGGCGAAAGAGCAGGCGAAGGGGCGGTGCCTCTTTTCGACCAGGGAGAAGCGCCTCAGATCAAAAATCCCGGAGTCAACCGATATGTGCCGTACGATTCCGGCAGTGTCGAAGGCAAATACTTTGGGAAGTAGTTCACACATGAAGCGAAACCTCACGGGCCTGATCCTAGCGCTCGTCGCAGGGTTAACTTGCGCGATTTTGCCCCATCCAGCCCATTCCCAGGAGCCAACTCGAGTGCGTTATGGGGTTACCACTTCTGTGGCTCATCTTCCCGTCCTAGTCGCCACCGAAGCAGGCTTGTTCCGAAAATACGGATTTGATCTGGAAGTCATTCACATCCGGGGCGGCGCCTTGATTACGATGACGCTTATGAGCGGCAGCGTGCAGTTTCCGGTGCTGGAGCTGAGTCAGTGGTCGCGGCGCGGCTCGAGGGGGGCGATGTTATCCTCTTAGCATGTCCGGTGGACACTGATGCTGTCTACTTCATCACGCGGCCTGGGATCAAAAGCGCCGCCGATCTCAAGGGAAAAGCCAGCGCTGTTACGCGTCTTGGATCGACGACCCATTTCTATCTGTGAACCGCCTTAAGACATTTAGGCCTTGACCCGGAAAAGGACATGACGATTCTTCAACTAGGTGCTGGAGGAGAAATTACAGTGGCAATGCAAGGCGGCAGGGTTGCGGCGGCTGCGCTGAGCTTCCGCAATGCCCTTCCCTTGATGCAGATGGGTTGGCCAGTGTTGGTCGACTTATCGAGAGGAGAGTTTCCGTATCCTCCTTCTTGTGTAGCAAGCAGCCGGGCCTTTGTCAGGAATAACCCCGCGCTGGTGGAGCGATTCCTCAAGGCTTCCCTGGAGGGAATACGTGTTATCAAGAAAGACAGCGACCTCACCGAGCGCGTCTTTAAAAAGTGGCATCGGGAAACGGACACTTCACTGATAAAGAAAACAGTGGAGGTTTATACGCCTCTTTTCAAGCCCGTGCCCTACGTGCCTGAGAAGGGCCTGGATTTCGTCTTGAAAGAGCTTTCTCGCAGCCGGCCTGTTCGTAAGGAATTTTTGGACAGTCCCGATCAGTTCACAGTCCCGATCAGTTCAGAGATCATGGGCCGCTGGAGAAGTTGGCGCGCGCCGGCTGGATCGATCAGCTTTACAAATAACCTGCTCGGGCGGCCGACAACGTGGTCGTTTCACAGAAGCCGAGCTTGTGAGACGCCGGAGTGAACTCCTGCTTCCTCTAAGGAAAGAGTAGCCTGATTGCCAGGCAACCGGGCAACTTGCACTACACAGTTGCCGGGACTCTAAACTTCTAGTTGGAGGTAACCCAAGCCGTTAAGACAGACGGTAGCCCGGGCAAGATAGGCTCCCAGGAATCGCCGCGGTCGCGCGTGACGTAGAGAGCACCCTGGCCTCTCTCCTTGGGATCGAAGCCGTAGCCACGAGCGCCATCACCCATCCCGACGAAGACCGTGTTCCGGTCGTTAGGGTGGGGAACTAAAACCCAGGGCATCCAAGGCATTTTATCCGGCAATCCATCGATCGAGGCTTGGCGCCAGTTTTCTCCACCATCATCGCTCAGCAGAATCACACCGTCCGGTCTCCTCCTCTCCCGCCGCCACACCCCGGGCGAGCCTTTTCCGCCGGCCAATAACATACGTTGACCCGGCAAGAACGTCCATTCGTGAGAGTAACTGTAACTCTCTGTGTATGCCCAGGGCATTCCATTCTCCGCCCGGCGCCATTGCCGTCCACAATCATCGCTTCTGAAGAAGCCGCGCGCGGAGGAGACATAGTAACGCTCTCGGCTACCCGGATAGTTGCCCAGCATATGCATGTCGACGTAGGTGATACCGGAGCTTGCGTCTTCCCACGTCTTGCCCCGGTCCCGGCTGAGGTGCACCCCTCCGTGTTCCAGAATCACGAAAAGCAGAGTGTCATCTTCGGGATGGATGAAGATGTGGCGCACATGAGGATGTTCGATGCCCTTAAGGCGCTCCGGCACGCCCCATTTCGATTTAACTTCGTCCGGCAGCTGGAGGAGACCGTCCAACGGTTCCCATGTGCTGCCGCGGTCCTCGCTCCGGAACAAGCGAACGGGCCCGATTCCCACGTAAATCACATCTTCGTCGTGGGGATCGATGGTGAATGTCCGTACGTCACCATCCAAAATTTTCTCCCAGGAGCCGCCGCCGTCTTGAGTCCGGTAGCCTCCGTCAAACGCCACCGCCGCAAAAACGATCTCCGGTCTCTTGCGGCAGCCGGTCAAGTGCTCCAAGGTGCGCCCCGGAAAGAACTCCCCCAAGATCTTCATCGAACCAGACCGGCTTTGAACTACTCTTAGACCGCCGTTAAACGCTATGTAGTAGCGCAGTTCCTCGCTCATAAACGCTCCTCTAAGATGCTGGCCAGCTTTTGTGTCGGTTAACACACCGGCCTTTCATGTGTCAATCCACGCGCTTTTTGCACTTTTCCGGCCTTTGCTCCATGATAGGCGAGCCAATAAATCGGCTATAGGAGAAAAATAACGTGCACCGTGTGGGAGTCGACATCGGCGGCACTTTCACCGATCTAGTAGCGCAAGATCTTAACGGGCGCATCGCTGTTTCCAAAGTCCTGACCACTTCCGACGACCATTCAGAAGGGGTCATGAGCGCGGTAACGAAGGCCGAGACCGATCTTCGACCTACGGCGCTTTTCCTTCATGGCTCCACGATCGCGATCAACACCGTGATCGAGCGCAAGGGCGTCAAGACCGGATTGATCACCACACGGGGATTTCGCGATGTTTACGAGATCGGCCGCAGCAACCGGCCCGATGCCTACAATCTCTTTTTCGAGCGGCCGGTTCCTCTCGTGCCCCGCAGCTTGCGCCGCGAGGTGACCGAGCGGATGACGGCTGCCGGTGAGATCCACACACCATTGGACCACAAAGAGGCGGCGGCGGTTGTAGCGGAGTTGAAAGAGGCCGGAGTCGAGGCGATCGCAGTCTGCCTCCTCCATAGCTACGCCAACCCGTCCCACGAGGAGGCGCTCGGCGAGATCATCGCCTCGATTTATCCAGGCGCGTACGTCACGCTTTCCCATCGCATCCTACGCGAGTACCGGGAGTACGAGCGGACCTCGACGACGGCCGTGAACGCCTACGTCGGGCCGGCCGTAGCCCGTTATCTCGGCTCGTTGCGAGAGCGCTTGCAGCGCCAGGGATTCGGCGGCGAGCTGCTCGTCATGCAGTCCGGCGGCGGCGTGATGTCGCTCGATACCGCGATCCAGATGCCGGTTCGGATGATGGAGTCGGGCCCGGTCGCTGGCGTCATCGGCGCCGCCAGGGTCGCCCAGACCCTGGGCTACCCGCAGGCGATCGCTTTCGATATGGGCGGAACCACGGCCAAGACGAGCCTAACCAGAAACGGCAACGCCGAGATCACCTCCCACTACTTTATTGGTGGCTATAACAGCGGCCATCCCGTGATGCTTCCTGTTGTGGATATCGTTGAGGTCGGCTCGGGCGGCGGCAGCATCGCCTGGCTCGACGCCGCCGCAGGTCTGAAGCTAGGTCCGATCAGCGCAGGCGCAGCGCCCGGACCGGCTTGCTACGGTCGAGGTGGCACGCAGCCCACGGTCACCGACGCCAACCTTATATTAGGAAGGCTCGGTGCAGAGTCATTTCTCGGCGGCGAGATGGTACTCGACTGCGAGGCAGCGCTAGCCGCGGTGAAGGAGCATATCGCCAGGCCGCTGCAAATAGATATCAACCAGGCTACTGTAGCTATTATTCGAATAGCCAACGCGCACATGGCGCTCGCCCTGCGGGCCGTCTCCGTCCAGAGAGGTCAGGACCCGCGCGATTTTGCGCTGGTAGCTTTTGGCGGCGCGGGCCCACTGCACGCTTGCGAGCTGGCGCGCGAGTTAAAAATCCCCGTCGTCATCATTCCGCGCCTCCCGGGACAGTTCTCCGCCTGGGGAATGCTTACCTGCGATCTCCGGCATGGCTATGTTCAGACCTTGATGCGCGATTTCGATAGTGTCGATCCTCAGGAGATCGCTTCAGCCATGACCACGCTGGTGGACTACGGTCTCAGCACTCTTAGAAACGAAAAAGGAAAGGACGGTTCGGCAGCTGAGATCGACTGCCGCCTCGATCTGCGCTACCGCGGCCAGGAATACACGGTGACCGTTCCCCTGCCAGGCGCGAGCTTTACGGGCGTGGAGCGAACGGCGGCTGCCAACCGCTTTCACGAGCTGCACCGACTGCTTTACGGCCATTCCGCTCCCCAAGAGCCGCTCGAGCTTGTGGCTGTAAGGGTTACGGTCCATAGAGCGGTCGAGAAAAACGGACCTTTGAAAGCACCCACTCTCTCTGGGCAGTCACAACAAGCACGACCCTATATCAAACGTAGAGTCTATATGGGAGAACGCCACGGTTTCATGGAGACTGCCGTCTACCGCCGCGACGAGCTGGCACCAGGGGCACGGCTGGAAGGGCCGGCAATCGTTGAAGAGGCCGCCTCGACCACGGTGGTATTGCCACAGGATCGAGTTAAGGTCGTATCCACAGGCGAGCTGGTGATCGAAATCGCACAGGAGACAGACTGATGCCGAAAGTTGATCCTGCCACATTGGAGATCGTTCGCGGCACATTCATCGCCTGCTCCAACGAGATGGGCGCGGTGCTGAGCAAGACCGCCTACAATCCCATGGTCTTCGAGGTCCAAGATTTCTGCATCGGCATCATCGACTCTCAGGGGCAGCTCATCGCTCAAAATTCGGGTGGCCTCCCGATTTTCCTCGCAGACATGGGCACAGCGGTCATGGACGGCGTCGAGAAGTTTGGGATTTCAGGATTCGAGCCCGGTGACGCTATCGCGATGAACGCGCCCTACGTCTGCGGGCAGCATTTGAACAACGTTGTCGTCTACACTCCCTGCTTCGTGGATGGCGATCTGGTCGCCTTCCCCGCGGTCCGTGCCCACTGGCTCGATGTCGGCGGCCGGCGCGTCGGCTTCGGCTCGGTCGAGACCACAGAGATCTACGAAGAAGGCCTTCAGCTCCGCTCAATTAAAGTGTACCGCGCCGGAAAGCTGGACGAGAATATTTGGCAGATCATCGCCGACAATGTCCGCTTCCCGGAATCTTGCCTCGGCGATCTGCGCGCGCAGTTGGCCGCCTGTCGCCTGGGCGAGCGGAGACTAACGGAGCTTTTCCGACGCTACGGCAAGGAGACCGTAAAGGCCTGCATCGAAGAGATGTGGAATCAGTCGGAGAAGCTTGCACGCCTTGCGGTAACGGCGATTCCCGACGGGGAGTACAAAGCGGAGTCGTTTTTGGATAACGACGGCCAGGAGCTGGACAAGCCAGTGCCGGTCCGAGTAACCGTCCGCGTCCACGGCGAGGAAATGACGGTGGATTTCTCCGATGTCGCCGGCCAAGTCAAGGGCCCGATCAACTGCGGCATCTCAGGCGGGATCGCTGCGGCCCGAGTCGCCTTCAAGGCTTTGACCCTGCCCTCTCATCCTGTTGATGAGGGCTGCTTCAGGCCGCTGCGGGTCATCCTGCCTCCAGGAAAATTCCTGAGCGCGCTGCCGCCGGCAGCGTTGGGCCTCTGGTCCATTCCGCTCCCGACCGTGATCGATACGGTGCTCGCCGCCTTCGCCTCTGCTGTGCCGGAAAAAATCCCGGCGGCTCATAAAGGCGAGATGGGCGGGTTTGCTCTCTACGGTACCGACGAATCGACGGGCCGCCGTTACGTCTGCCTCAACATGATGGGCGGAGGCTGGGGCGGCAGGCCGACCGGTGACGGGCCAAGCGCAACGGTCTCCATCTGCCAGGGCGACGTGCGCAATACGCCGATCGAGTTGCTTGAATCGCGCTATCCGCTTTTCTTCGAAAAATTCTCCCTGCGTCAGGACAGCGGCGGGGCCGGGCGCTTCCGCGGCGGTCTCGGTGTCGAGCTTGCCGTGCGCTCGCGCTATCCGGCGTTGGTTAACTTCAACTTAGAGCGCACCAAGTGCGCGCCTTGGGGCCTCTGGGGCGGTCAGCCGGGCACCATCTGCGAGGCCCGGGTTCAAAGGACAACCAATTCTCCCTGGGAATCCGTTACTAAAAGAACACGCTATCCGATCTCTCCCGAAAGCCTAGTCGTCTTCCACACGGCCGGAGGCGGCGGCTGGGGCGATCCCCTTGAGCGCGACCCGGAAGCGGTCGCCGCGGACGTTCGCGAAGGCTACATCTCACCTGAAGTAGCGGCAGACTATGGCGTGGTTTTGAAGCCCGCCGGCGGCGCGGCTGATCTTAAAGCAACCGAGAGGGTGAGGACTCACCTCGGTGAGCAAAGAAAAAATCGCTAAGGCAAGCATTCGCCGATAGATGGTGAGGCGAAGCCCCCTGCTTCGCGTCTTAGAGACCGTGTCGCAATTCCGTTCATGGTTCGACAAGCTCACCACGAACGGATGGTGCCGCTCCGAAATTCAAAGACTTAGCCGTTCGTCCTGAGGCCCTCGAAGGGCGGACGGCTAATTGCGACACAGTCTCTTGGCAAACATAGATGGACGGGGCTGCCAATTTGACCCGGCGGCGAGAAGAGTGATAAACGGGTTCGATTATATCTTCAGGGAGTGTCTATGGCTGACAATCACCTAGAAGCGGATGTCGCCATCATCGGCGCGGGTGGCGCCGGAGTCGCCGCGGCCTTGGAGGCGGGCGAAGCCGGAGCGAAGATGGTCCTTTTGGAGCAGGACGAAAAGTTGGGAGGGACTGCCGCGATCTCCGGTGGCGGCTGCTTCATCGTCGGCACCCCGCTGCAGGAGTCTCAGGGAATCTACGACACGCCAGATCTCGCCTTCGAAGACTGGGTGAAGTGGGGACAGGGGGCGGCCGATGAGGAGTGGGCACGCTATTACATCGAGCATTCACTTCACGACCTCTACTTCTGGGCGGAAAAGTATGGCGCGAAGTGGGTGGACATGAAGTTTCAGGAGGGCAACCGGGTCTTTCGGTGGCATCGACCGGACAACAACGGCCTGGGATTGATGACGGCGCTGATCAAGGCCGTCGCGGCGAAAGGCGCGGCCAAGATCCTCATCCGCACTCAAGCCGAGAAACTCCTAACCCAGAACGGCAGAGTGTCCGGTGTTCGAGCCACCGACATCAAAAGCGGCGAAACCACGGAGATCCGCAGCAAAACAGTCGTCGTCGCTACCGGAGGCTTCAACTCCAATCTCGACATGGTGCTGGAAGCGAGACCGGAGTTCAAAGCCTTCAAGGTCATGGAAGGCTCAGGGAAGGGCGCGACCGGCTCCGGCCATAAGCTCATTCGCGAGTTGGGCGGCTACTTGACCCACATGGAAAATATCTGGTTCTACGTCTACGCGACGCCGGACTACCGCGACCCCAAAGGAAGGCGCGGCCTGGTTTTTCGTCTCACGCCAGGCTACATCTGGGTCAATCAGCAAGGACGCCGCTTTCACGACGAGTCGCGCACCGGTGGGGCCTCAGCGACGCCCGCGCTCTTGAGACAGAATCCCCCGCATGCGTGGGCGATCCTCGATACCCCCATGACGGCAAAAATGGAGGTGGCCGATCCTTACTATCGCGACGGCGATAAAGTACGGCGCGACAAAGTGCACGAGCTGCTCGACAACTCTCCCTACATCCGCAAGGCGAACACGCTCGACGAGCTGGCGCGAAAGATTGAGGTTGACGTACCGAGCTTTCTTCGCGAAGTGGAAAAATATAACGAGGCGTTCGATGCGGGACGGGAGAAAGAGCCTGCTTTCGGCAAGTCGCTTAAGCAATCCAAGAAATTCGACACCCCGCCCTACTATGGGATCCAGCTTTTTCCTCTGGCGCGGAAGAACTTCGGCGGGGTCAAGACCGACATCCGATGCCGCGTCCTCAACAGGTATTTCGAGCCGATCCCCGGCCTCTACGCGGCAGGCGAAGTCGCGGGCATGGCCGGAGGCCACATCAACGGGCGGGCTGGGTTGGAAGGCACCATGCTCGGCCCCTCAATATTCAGCGGCCGCGTCGCCGGTGGTTGGGCCGCCCACGAGGCCGGCTTCGGGCCCGGATTCATAGGCAAACCGAACCGGCCGGGATAAGCTTGGCCCACGCTTTCCATGCCTCGCATCAACTCAGAATCAGCCGCGGTTCTCTGTGATTTTCCGAAAAACCCTCATGAAGTGCCGCCGCACGCTGCAGCGCCGTGAACAAAATTCCAGAATCTAAACTGGTTTCTTCTTGATCCGTTTGCCGTTTCGTATAAAGTTCAAAGGATATTAAATTCGAGGTGTTTAACAATATGAAAGCAATCGGTCTTTACGTTCTCGTCGTGGCGATGCTGGTGCTCTCCAGCTCTCTGCCTATCAGCGCCGGGGAGCCAACGGAGCAGATACGATCAGCCATCAATCAAGGCGTCGAGATTCTCGACCGCTCGAGGCTCGATAGCCAGAAACAAAAGGCGGAGGCGATCAACCAGCTACGGGAAATCGTCTATCCCTTGTTCGACTTCAGTGAAATGGCCAGGCGCTCACTGGGTTCCCATTGGCGCCGTCTCAACCCGCAACAGCAGAAAGAGTTTGTTTCTCTCTTTACGGAACTCTTGGAAAAGACCTACGCGGAAAGAATCGACCTCTACGAGGGTCAGAAGGTTGTTTATACCCGAGAGACCATCGAGAAAAACTACGCTGACGTCGGCACGAAGGTCGTCAGCAAAAAGGGGGAATCCTATACCGTCGACTATAAGCTCCACCTCGTAGACGGGAAATGGAGGATTTATGATGTCGTCGCCGAAAACATCAGCCTGGTCAACAACTATCGCTCCCAGTTCCACCGCGTGATCGTTAACTCATCCTTTGAAGAGCTCCTGAAAAGGATGAAGGAGAAGGCAACCTAGCCGGTCGTTAACAGGACGAAGAGAAGCTCACGGCTTGGTCTTAAGGGACACGGTTCAAATCACCAGCTCTCCAGAGAAGATCTGGCCTTTCATCAAAGATCCGGAGCGGAGAAGATCTTGGAATCCCAATATCCTGACTGTTGATCCCATCTCCTGGGGTGAGCAATCCATAGGTTATCAATATCGCATCACCTATGTCATGGGAAAAAAACAGAGTACCTTTCTGGCGCGAGTCACAGAATACCGAAGACCCGAGAAACTCGTCATCCGTCACAGCGAAGGCAGACTGCCTCGAGACGGTTACGTCGATGAAGTCTACGAGCTGAGTCAAAACGATGGCGGGACCTTTCTAGAGCAAAGAATCGAGATCCACACTTCCGGAATCAATATTTTATTTCGGATGTTGATTTACGTCATCCTCCGCTTTGGTAAGCCAAACGCAAGAAGGTATTTGGAAAAACTCAAGGAGCTGGTCGAAATAGCAAAAGGCCAGAGCGATTCAGCGACTTAGATCCTAGCCGCGCAATCGTCTTATGGTCTGTACATAGTCGCGGACGCCTCCTTCGACATCGTAGAGAGGGTCATAACCGAGATGCGCTCTGGCTGCCGCTATGTCGAAAATACAGTAGCTTTGCTTGGTCCTTCCCAAGCTGCTTTGACCGGGTCCCATCTCCAGCTTGGACTCAGGAAACATGTCTTTTAATACCCTGCCGAATTCCCGTGGCGTGGAGCCTTTGCCCGATCCGATATTAAAAACCCATTGCTTCAACCCTTCCGCCCGAAGCGCGCACAGGATGGCCCTCGCCACATCGCCGACATAGACCGTGTCGTTGAGCTGGTCGCCTCCTTCGGCGAGACGCACTTCCTCCCCGGACATGACTTTTTCGATCAGTTGCCCGTAGAAGGAATAGGCCCCGTGGCGCGCCTCCTTGCCCGGTCCATAGATCGTGGAGAAGCGCAGCGCGACAAATTCAACACCATACCTAGTCCGGGAGTAACTGCCTATATCCTCGCAGCAGACTTTGATGACGCCGTAAAGATCGGCGGGATTTGTCGGATGATCCTCGGCCACGGGAATAAAATCAGGAGGACCAAACTTTCCCAAAAACTCCCCGTATACGGCCTTGGAGCTAGTAAAAACAACGCGGTGGATCCCGCAGGAGCGCGCGGTCTCCAGGACATTAACGGTTCCATCTATGCTCACTCTAACCGCGAGCCGAGGATTTGCTTCCGCCGGACCGGGCATAAGAGCTGCAAGGTGGGCGATGTGGGTAACACGGTAGTCCTTGACGACTTGCGCCAGCAATTCAGGAGATAGAACGTCTCCTTCCACCAACTCCACATGATCTCGGATATCCCTGATCAACGAGATGTCCGCCCGGTTATCTAGGAGGACCGGGCGAATCTTCTCCGACACAAGAAGCCGCGCGGTTGCCGCGCCATTGACTCCAGTCCCACCCGTGATCAAAACGTTCATGGCGTCTCCTACCACTCGGTTCACCGACCACAATAGATAGGCTCTCTTTGAGAATCAATGCCGTTGCGGCTCCATGTCATGTCTCGTATCTCGCTTGACATCTCCTTTTCAGCTGCCATAACTTCCCCTTATCATGCTTCTTGCATCGAGGCCTGAGATGGTCGTGGTCCCTGAAGGTTTCTTTTTGATGGGAAGCGACAATGGACAGGAAAACGAGACGCCCCGTCACCGAGTATGGCTCGATGGCTTTGGCCTAGCGAGATTTCCTGTCACCAACCGAGAGTACAGAATTTGTGTCGAGGAGACCCAAGCCCCAACTCCACCTTTCTGGTCCGATCCGATGTTCTCAGATCCTGATCAGCCGGTCGTAGGCGTCAGTTGGAACGATGCGACGGCATACTGTGCCTGGCTAGGCAAGCGAACGGGCAAAATGTTCCGCCTCCCCACCGAGGCTGAGTGGGAGCGGGCGGCACGGGGCCAGCGCGAGGGCTCTCTCTATCCCTGGGGCGATGAGCCGCCCTGGGAGAGGCCCTACCTCGGTTATGATCCGAAGACCGGCGGGCCACAGCGGGTAGGCGCCAATGTGCCTAACGACTTCGAGCTCTACGATATGAGCGGGGGGGTTCACGAGTGGTGCAGCGATTACTACGATTCCGGTTACTATCACTATTCGCCGGAGAAAAATCCGCAGGGCCCCTCCTCCGGACAGAGGCGCGCTTCACGGGGAGGCTCGTGGCGCCACCGAATCAAATTCAGCCGCTGCGCCGCGAGAAGCTCTCTGCCTCCGACCTTTAACTATGCCGACTACGGCTTTCGTTTGGCGCAGACTCTTTTGCACTAGGCTTCTTTATTCCACATACGCTATCGACTTTTCATCCTTGATTAGAAAGGTTTCAGAAAGGAATCGATGAGACTCGAAGGCAAGATAGCCGTCATTACCGGAGGCGGAACTGGGATCGGCAAGCAAACCGGCCTTCTCTTTGCCCAGGAGGGAGCCGATCTGGTGGTTCTGGGGCCCAGAGCTGATGAGCTGGAGCTTGTGCGAAAGGAGGTTCAGGCGCTCTCTCGACGCTGCGTCGTTCACAAAGTGGACGTGGCCAACGAGCGCGAGGTTGATGACACGATTAAAGCCTCGTTAAAAAGTTTTAGCCGAATCGATCTCCTGATCAACAATGCTGCCGTCTTTCGTTCCACCACCGCTCCTGTGGCTGAGCTTGGCTTGCAGGCGTGGAACGAAGAGATCGCGGTGAATCTCACCGGCTCATTTCTCTGCTGCAAGGCCGTTATGCCTGGAATGATCGAGCGGAAGAGCGGAAAGATCATCAACATCTCTTCGGTCGCCGCCCAGCGAGCCTATCCGTTGCGCTCTCCCTACGCCGTTTCCAAAGCCGGCTTGATCGCGCTTACGCGCACGCTTGCCGCCGAGGTTGGCTCGTACAACGTCCGGGTAAACGCGATCGCGCCGGGGCCCGTCTCCGGAAACAGGATGAAGCGGATCATCGAAGCGCGCGCGAGGAGCAGGAGCCAATCCATCGCCGAAACCGAAGAAGATTATCTCCGCTCTCTCGCGCTCGGAAGGATGGTCGAAGAAGAAGACGTCGCGCGGATGGCGCTGTTTCTGGCTTCCAAGGAAGGGGACAACATCACCGGCCAGGTCTTCAACGTATGCTCCGGCTACAAACTCTAAGGAGAACAAGATGCAGATCGAAGAACGATATCAGAGAGGACTCAAACTTCTAAAGCAAATGTTAGGAGAAAAGAAAGCGGAGGAGACGCGAAAGAGATGGCAAAGGCTCGCGCCGGATTTCGAGCGCTATGTCGTCGAGTTCCTCGCCGGCGAGATCTGGTCCAGAAGCGGGCTACCCTTGAAGATCAAGAGCCTCTGCACCATCTCCGCACTCGCCGCCCTCGGCCGCGTTCAAGGACTCGAGCTCAACATCCGGATGGCTCTAAAAAATGGCGCGACACGCGAAGAGATCATCGAGACCTTGCTCCAGATAGCACCCTACGCCGGCTTCCCTGCGGCCTGGGAGGGACTCCAGATCGCAGAGAAGGTTTTTGAAATCGCCGATCTCGAATCCTAGCATTATTTTCCTTCTCTACCGCTTTTGTCATTCAGAATCCGGTAGATCTTTTCGGCGGTAATGGGCAACTCGAATAGACGCGCTCCCACCGCATCGGCCACCGCGTTAGCAATGGCGGCAGGAGCACTGTTGTTAGCGAATTCGCCGATCGCCTTAGCTTCGAACGGCGCCAAGCCGCCGTTTGAGTGCACGAGCACGGTTTTGAGCTCAGCGACGTCAGCGGCCGTGGGAAGCTTGTAGTCCCCGAGGTTGGCATTGATGACCTTGCCGCCGTCGATGAACAGCTCTTCCATGAGAGCTTGTCCTAACCCCATGATCACACCGCCGTCGATCTGCCCCTGATGGGTGTTGGGGTTGATGATCGTCCCCACATCGTGCGCGGTAACGAGCCGGTTGATTTTCATCTTTCCCGTCTCCGGGTCGACCTCAACTTGAGCGGCCTGCGCACAGAAGTAGGTTACATCGTCGGGCTGGGGAAGATCCTCATGAATGGTGACGGTTGGGCGACCTCCAGCCCGGGCGACCACCCTCCTCAAGCTTACCTGTTGGTTGGGATCATGCCGGAGCCAGAACTTAGCGTCGCGGAAGACCATCTCCTCAGGGCGGCACTCCAACAGGTGCGCAGCTTGAGCCAATAGCTGCGCCCGCATCTCGCCACAAGCTCGAACGGTTGCGCGGCCGGCGACGTAAGTTACTCTGCTTGCCCGGGCGCCGCTATCGCGTGGAGCGATATCGGTGTCGCCAGCCATCACCCGCACCTGCTCGACGGGGACCCGCATTTCCTCAGCCACAAGCTGCCGCAAGATCGTATGGGTGCCCGCGCCTTGGTCGAAGGTCGGGCTTATCACGGTAAAGCTGCCATCGGATTCTGCAGCAAGGATGACCCCGGTGTCGCCGCCGCTGATGTGACGGCCGTAAAGCGCGATACCGCGGCCATAGTTGCGACGCGGCTTTGGCTGCTTCCAGCCCGCGGCATCCAAGGCCGCCTCAAGAACTTCACGGAATCGGACGCTGCGGAGCCGCTGGCCGATGGCGTCTTCTTCTCCTTCGCCGATCAGGTTCCTCAATCGGAACTCGGCGGGGTCCATGCCCAACTCCTGAGCGAGGATATCCGTGTGGGATTCCAGGGCGAAGAATGTCGGCACTGACCCAGGACTGCGGAAATAACCTCCAGGGACAGTGTTGGTGTAAACCTGAAGAAACTCGAAGAATCCATTCTCGACCCTGTAGGGGCCGCCGACATAATGCCAGGTAGCTAGAGAGGCATTGGCCTTAAGCGCGCCATAGGCGCCGCTCGCATGGATCGCCCTGAAATATCGGGCCACGATGCGGCCGTCTCGCTTCACCCCGCTGCGCAAGGTAACAACCGTAGGATGAGCGGGATTGCTCGCGGTCAGCTCCTCGGCGTAGGTCATGACGATCTTCACCGGCCGTCCCGACTGCCGAGCGAGGAAGTACGCAACGGGTAGATCAAAAGCGTCACCTTTGCCGCCGAACTCTCCGCCCACGTTGACCACGTTGACGCGGATTCGCTCTTCAGGCTCCCCTATCGCTTTGGCCAGCTGTGTGCGAATGCCGAAAGGATTCTTGACAGATGCCCATACTTGGATGCGGCCATCAGGTTCAATTGCAACCACGCCCGCGTGAGGCTCAAGGTAACCCTGGTGACGACCAGGGATACGAAAGGTATGCTCCAACACCAAGTCCGCTTCGCGAAAGCCCCGCTCTAAGTCGCCCTTGCGCCACGCCAGGCGGGTCAGGCCGTTGTGCACATCCAGGGCCAGCCGCTCTTCAGGTGCGCCGTCGTAACCTGCGACGTCTTCGTGGATGCGCGGAGCGTCAGGTTGCATCGCCTCGAGCGGATCGAAGACCGACGGCAGTTGATCGTACTCCACGTAGACAAGGTTCAAGGCCTCTTCGGCGGCTTCGAGTGTTTCGGCAGCCACGGCCGCCACCCTATCCCCGACGAAGCGCGCCACATCCCAGCAGAGGACGGGCATGTCGCGGATCATTTTGCCCATGAAGTGGCCTCGGATCTCCGGGCCGGTAATGACGGCTCTCACGCCCGGGACTTGCCGGGCTTTGGAGGTGTCGATGCGGAGGATACGAGCGTGGGGGTAGGGACTGCGGATGATCTTGCCCCAGAGCAGGCCAGGTAGGTTAACGTCGGCGGCGTAGATAGTGCGGCCGGTGACTTTGTCCGGACCTTCCGCCCGCAGAACGGGGGCACCGACTACTGTAAAGTCAGCCATGCTGCTTTGATGAGACACTTCTGGCGACCTTGGCTACCGTGCGTCGGTAGCGGGTTTGAGCAGCCCGAATTGTAAAATCATCCCGAGCTCGTCGCGGGTAACCCATTCCTCGATAATCTTGGTTTCTTCAAAGCGAAAGATCGCGATCGCGTTCCAGCTCACCGCTCGGCCTGTAACGTCGTAATGTCCCAGGCGGGAGCGCCATTTACCGCCTCCCACGCCACGGTGCAACAGCCGCACCACCAACCTGTCTCCCGATCCAAAAAGATCGAGAATCTCCGTTTGAAACTGCGAAAAGGTTTCCTTGCGCCGCTCCGCTACGCCACGAGCGCCGTCGATTCCCACAACGTCTCCTCCAGGTCGGTGCAGGACGCACTGAGGATGAAAGAGCTCCTCAATGAGCTCTGTCTTTCCCATGTCAAGCACTTGATGGAAGTATTTGCGGACGACCTCTTCTTGCGCCGATGTTTGATCCTTGAATTTCCTCTCCCCGGCCATCTCGCCAATTCCGCGGTCGCTCAATCTATCACGCGAGGGCCCCGACTCCAAATAGTTAATCCGGCCATCGGCTTTGATTAGTGACAAAGCCTGTGGCAAAGATGGAAAAGGAGGTCGATCTCGAAACTCGGGACAGAGCTTCCAGCCGCGATTCATGGCAACGGCCGTTTCCTCTTCCGCCGGCGTAAATTTGTGCCCGCCTATTTAATCAGCTACGAGAGCGGAATCCTGAAAGAAAAAATCGATCAGGCTTTGGAGTGTCTCCACTCCTGCACTCTCTGCCCGCGCAACTGCGAGGTCAACCGCTGGGAGAAATACGCGGTTTGCAAGGTCGCGCGTTACGCGCGCGTGTCATCCTTCTTCCCGCATTTCGGCGAGGAGGATGTGCTGCGGGGCTGGCATGGCTCCGGCACGATCTTTTTCGGCTGGTGCAATCTCCGCTGCGTCTTCTGTCAAAACTATGAGACGAGCCAGAAGGGCGAAGGCAACGAAGTGACGCCTAAGGAGCTGGCAGGGATGATGATCGAGCTTCAGGAAAGAGAATGCCACAATATCAACTTCGTCACACCGGAGCACGTCGTGCCACAGATTCTAGAGGCGCTCCCTCACGCGATTGAGCGGGGCTTGCGCGTGCCGCTGGTCTACAACACGAGCGCTTACGATAGCCTGGACAGCATCCACCTCATGGATGGGGTCGTGGATATTTACATGCCCGATTTCAAGCTCTGGAGCTTGGAGCGTTGCCGGAAATATCTCTTGGCCCCCGACTATCCTGAGGCGGCTCGCAAGGTCACATGGGCGATGCAAGAGCAGGTCGGCGTTCTGAAGGCGGACGAGGAGGGCTTGGCTCTCCGCGGCGTTCTCGTGCGCCATCTGGTGATGCCTGGAATGCTGGACGATACCCGGGACATTACCCGATATCTCGCCTCGGAAGTGTCGCAAGATACTTACCTTAACATCATGGACCAGTATTTTCCCGCCTGGAAAGCCAGCACGGAGGAAAAATACGCGGAGATCGGCCGAGGCATCAGCCACGAGGAGCTTCGTCGGGCCTTCGAGCACGCCGAGACGGCCGGGCTGTGGAGGTTTGACCTCCGGTGGCGCCGGAGTGTAGGAGCGTCCCGAGCGCTCGCCTGGGGTTAATAGAGTTTCTAGTTGCGCGTTTCTAGTTTTTCAGCAGAGTGTTGAAAAAGTAACTCCATGCTTCGACAAAGCTCAGCACGAACGGAAAATAATCAATGATTTCCTGAGCTCTCCGTTCACCCTGAGCCGAGTCGAAGGGTGAACCAAAAATTTTTCAAAAGTCTGTCAAGTTTTAGCTCGAAACTCGACACTCGTAACTCGAAACTTTTGTGCCGAGGAGAATCCACATGCGCTATGAGCTGTATTACTGGCCCGAAATACAGGGCCGTGGCGAGTTTGTCCGGCTTGCGCTTGAGGACACGGGCGCGGATTACGTGGATGTTGCTCGTCTCCCGAAGCGCGGCGGCGTTACCGCGCTGATGCGCTTCTTAGAAAACCGATCGGTCGAGCATCCGCCGTTCGCGCCGCCTTTCCTGAAAGCCGGCAAACTGGTGATCGCGCAAACCGCAAACATCCTGCTGTTTCTCGCCCCGCGACTCGGCCTCGTGCCAAAAACCGAGGCGAGCCGGCTCTGGGCACACCAGTTGCAGCTCACAATCGCCGATTGGGTCGTCGAAGTTCACGACACCCATCATCCGATCTCGGGCGGTCTCTACTATGAGGAGCAGAAGCGTGAAGCGATGCGGCGCGCAGCGGACTTCAGGGAGGAGCGCCTACCGAAGTTCCTCGATTATTTCGAGAGGATACTCAAGCGCAATTCGAAAGGCACCGCCTGTCTCGTGGGCAAGGCGGTTTCTTACGTCGATCTATCGATGTTCCAGATGATCGAAGGCTTGCGCTATGCCTTTCCGAACGCAATGGCAAGACTGGAACCCACACATCCGCGCTTGGTAGCGCTGCACGATCGCATTTCGACTCGCCCCCGGCTTGCCGCCTACCTAAAATCGCCGCGGCGCATCCCTTTCAACCAACAAGGCATCTTCCGCCATTATCCCGAGCTCGACGGATAAAGGTTGCCAAAAAGCGGGAACCAAAAGAACTCCAGAGAGTTCTACGGTATATGCCGTTCACAGAGCTCTTACCAAGAATGGATAAAGCGTGATTTTGGCTCTTGGATCGAATAAGATCGTTACTGGGAGGGATTATGAAGGCCGGAAAAACTCTAAAGGCTCTTTTTGTAACTAGCGTAATACTTCTTGCCCTCGGTGGTATGGCCTACGCGGCTGAGACCACTGGCAGCGTGCAGAGTGCCAAGGCGACTTTTGCCGGCGGCTGTTTCTGGTCTGTGGAGCGGCTCTTCGACAAGGTCGAGGGCGTTCTTTCGACAACCTCCGGCTACACCGGCGGCACCAAAAAGAATCCGACCTACGAGGAGGTCGTCACAGGCCGCACCGGCCACGCCGAGTCGGTGCAGGTTACCTACGATCCGAAAAAAATCACCTACGAAAAACTCCTCGAAGTCTACTGGCGTAACATCGATCCGGTCACGCCCAACGCACAGTTCTGCGACACAGGGAATCAGTATCGGACGGCCCTCTTCTATCATGATGAAACGCAGAAACGCCTCGCGGAACAAACCAAGAAGGCACTCCAAGGCCGCTTCAAACAGCCTATCGTGACCGAAATCGTTGCCGCCTCACAGTTCTATCCCGCTGAGGAATATCACCAGGACTTCCATCTGAAAAACCCGCTGCGCTATCAGCTCTACCTCGCCGGCTGCGGCCGGGAGCGGCGGCTCCAAGAGGTTTGGGGAAGCGAAAAGAAGTAAAACAGGGAGAGAAAGAGCGTGCTCGTGGTCTTGACTCGTGATCGTTGACCAGACGTTAGGAAGAGAGCGCAAGAAGTCGCTTGCGGGAATCGACTCAGGGCTTGATGATAAGAGCGGTCACAAGGTCGCAACTTATTCGATGCCGGCGGTGGCAAGTGCCGCCCTTGCCCCCGGGGTTGTGATGTAGCGGACAAACTCCCGCGGCGCGTCCTTGGCAGCCCCGTACTCCGTGACTGTCGCGGCGTAAGTCGTGTAGTTCTGAATCTCTGCCGGCAGTGGGCCGACGAACCTAAGTCCCTTCTTTTTGCCCTCGATGATGACGGTGGTCGCCCCAAGACCGATTTGGTTCCCTTTGCCTTTGCTGACGTGATTGAGCACGGCAGCGAAATCCGGATAGCGCGTCGTTTTGGCTTTCAGTTGTCCCGCGATTCTTAGACGGCCGAACAAACTCTCAAGATAGATCCCGGTTGAGGCCCGGTTGTAAACGACCGATTCGGCCTTCAGCAGGGATCGTTTAAAGTCATCAACAGTGGAGATCTTCGGCAGCGGCGCTCCGTCGCAAACCATGACTCCTACTCCAATCCGTCCGACTGTGACCCGGTCCGCCGCGGCGGCTTTCCCGGTCTTGACCAGGTCATCCAGCAGGGCCAGCGGCGCAACAACAACGTCCACCGTCTCGCCGCCGATGCGTTTGCGGATCGCTGGTGCGGTAGCGAAGACGACTTTACATCGTGACCAGTTTCGCGCCGGAACGCATCGATGACTTTCACCAGCCCGGGCTGGACCGCGCCCGCGCTGAGCACGCTGATTTCCATCGCCATCGCCCGCGCTTCCTTGGCCACACTTAGGGCAAATTTAGAGGGAAGGCAACAGGCGGGGAAGAACGCGGTTCGCGTTCGTGCAGCCTACCTGCGGGAGAACTAGGGAAAGGAAGAATCATGAAGGGTGAAAGCGTAAAAATGACCAAGAATGCGGGACGTGGTCGTGACTCGTGATCGTGGATACAGCGTCAGGAAGAAAGCGCAAGAAGGCGCTTGCGGGAGTCGGCCCAGGGCTTGATGAGAAGCGCGTTCAGAAAAGATGAAATCAAGAGAAGGACAAAGAGGCCCCAGAGCACGGAATGGTAGGTTTGGCTTTGGTCATAAATCGCTCCGGCGAGCACCGGTCCAATGACACTCCCCCACTGGTAGAAGAAGCTCATCGTTCCCCGGATTGTGGCGAAATATCTGCGGCCGAAAAAATCGCCCACTGCGGCCCAGGCGATCGGAAACGAGGCATCGATCACGGTGAACAGAATCGTGAAAAGCCAGAGCAGCCAGTAGGCCTCGCCCCACATCAGCGCCAGCACTGACGCCGCTGCAATAAACATGCAGGCAGTAAGCAACTGTAGCTTGTTCATCATGTCGGCGATCCATCCCAAGAGAAAATGGGACAGCAGGTTCAAAAAAGCGAAGGCGCCGAGAAAAAGGGCGGCCTGCTCCTGGCTCAAACCCTTCCAGACCATGATCGGGACAAAGTGCACCGATACCGTGCTGTAAGCTCCGACCCTGGCCATCATGGATAGGACCAGCATCCAATAAACAAACGTGCTCATGGCGTGGCGCACAGTGAAATCCGTTTCTTCCTTATCGCCTGGAGCGCGACTCTTGTCCGGGGCGCTTCGAGGGGCCCCTTTCTGAGGCGGGTCGCCGTCCGGCAGAAGACCTATGCTCTCAGGAGACCGCCGCAAACGAACGCTCAAAGGAGCCGCAATAAATAGAAAGAGGCAGCCTGCAAGAAAGGCGGCCCAGCGCCAGCCCCACGCATAAACGGCCATGGCAAGCAGCGGAGAAATCATGGCCCCGCCGACCGGCACCGCGGCGCTGATCAAAGTCATGGCGCGTGCCCGCCGCCGAATAAACCAGCTGTTCGCCACGACCATCGGCGAATGCACGAAGCCGGCGGTGAAAGCGAGAGAGATCACCCCCAGATAGATGATAAGAAAGCTTGCGTAGCTGTCGACCCAAGAGAGAAGGATATAACCAATGCCCGTCAGGACGGCCGCGACCATAATCATGGGTCTTGGGCCATGGCGGTCGACCAGGTAGCCGACCACAGGACCTTCGATGGCTCCCTCGGCTCGGGCGAGAGAAAAGGCCAAAGAAGTAGCGGCGCGACTCAAGCCAAGATCCTGGCTGATCGGGAGAAAAAAGACGGTGAAGCCGTACTGGTGCAGCCCTCCGCCGAGAACGCGGATGGTGGACACCAACCCCACCATCCGCCAACCATAGTAGATGCCTGAGAGAAACTTAAAAAAGGTTGAGATCAAGCCATCGCCCTTACTTCACTGCAAGGACGGATGCGAGCTTGGACACCGTGGCGGGGTTTAGGTTGAACAAGCCGGCGACGGTTTTTTGCACCTCTTCTCCGGTCAGCGGATCGATCTCGAGGTTTGATTTCTTGGCCTCGGCAACGAATTCCGGGTCTTTGAGCGTGTCGATGAACGCCTTGCGTAAGGTTTGGACTCGATCTTTGGGAGTGCCGGGCGTCGTAGCATAAACCCGCGTGATGCTGGACACATCGACTGCGCCGGCTTTGATCAGCTGGCGCCCCTCCTCGGTCTTGGCGACTTCGAGGGCGACCGGCACCTTCGAAAGCTCCGGCAGCGCCTTAGGCGTCGCTTGGACGACCACGTTGACGCTTCCCGATTGTAACCCACTGGCCCAGGTCACCTTCACGGATTCCCATGCCCAGCAGCCGCCCCCGACTTCGCCTGCATCCGCGGCTAACCGCACGTCAGCCGTGCCTTTGTAACCCTCGACGAGCTGAAGAGGGAGATCGAGCGCCGCCTTGAGAATCCTCGGAACATCGCTCGTGCTGTTCCCCGGACCGAGGCCACCGATCTTCACCGGCGTCTTCGCGGCAACCCATTGCTGAAAGTTCGTGACCCCGCTCGCCTTATGAAGGGCACACACGACGTTGTCCTTGACTGGAACGCCGAGATACTCAAATTGCCTCACATCAAAATCGATCCCCTCTGTCCCCAACACCCGCCCTAAGATCAAATAACCGTTGAAGATACCGAAAGTCAGGCCATCCGGCTTGGCGCTGCTATGCATATATTTGGCCGCGATCCGGGTCGCCGCTCCGGTCATATTGTCGACGACGAAGGTTGGATTGCCGGGGATATGTTTTCCCATGTGCCGAGTCATCGCTCGGGTGTAAACATCAAAGCCGCCGCCTGCGGTCCCGCCGACGATGACGCGGATCGTCTTGCCTTTGTAGAATTCTTGGGCGAGAGAGGTCGCCGTAAACGAAACCGCTAAGCAAAGTGACAACAGTAGAGAGCCTATTTTCATAACAGAATCCTCCTGATCCTATTACATTCCCAGTTCTTTGTGCGCCTGCTTGATATAGCTCGGATCGACATACCTTTCGGGAGAAGGCAGAGGCTCTTTGAGGACGCCGTCTCTCGCCTGCACCTCGATGTTCATCCTCAGGCCCTCCAGGGTAAACGAGCCGTCTATCGGGAAGATTTTGTTTTTGGTGAAATACTCTATGCCTCTGCGAGCGTAAGGTGGCTTGACGCCCATTTCCTGAGTGAAGAACTCCGCGGCTTGATCGGGATGCCCGTAGATCCAGCGCAGGCTTTGGATATGGGCCTTGAGGAAGCGGACCACGGTGGCGCGGTTCTTCTCCGCCCAAGCGGGATTTATGGTGACGGCATTGAATTGATAAGTGGGGATCAGTTCCAACGTGTCGCCAAGTCGGTTGAACCCCTGGTCGATCGCGATGTCGGAATAAGGGACGCCTAAAACCGCGCCGGCGATCGCTCCGCCCTCCAGCGCCGTCAGGCGCGCAGCGGTCCCGCCCGAAATCAGGACCATGGTGAAATCACGCGGATAAAGAAGGCCTTTGCTTTTGAGATAATCCAGGAGGATCGAGGTCGCCCCTCCCCGCAAGGCGGACACACCGATTCTGGCCCCTTTTAGATCTTCAATCTTTTTGTAGGCCTTGCCGCCAACGAGGATATAGGGAGCCGAATTGTCGGTTCCGGCGATGACCTTAAGATTCCCCCCCTTTTCGTTGATGACGATCGTCGCATCGGCATTCAAGCTGCCAATATGGATTTCTCCTGCAAGCAATGCCTGGAGCTGAACGTCGCTTCGTCCTATGAGAATAGGCTCGAGCTTGATGTTTTCCGCTGCGTAAAATCCCTTCTTCTGGCCCACGTAATAAGGGATAAAGAAGAGCGTCTTCGAAGTTATGCCCAGCTTGACTGTTTGACCCTTAGCCGCTGGACCGTAAACATAGAGGGTGGATATCAGGACGAGGGAAAAAGTTAAGATCCTTCTCATATACAGAAAAGCCCGCCCAACAAACCGCAGTCCGGAGAGAGCCGACTTAGTATGCGCCGTAAGAGGCCCTAAAATAGGTTAGGTCTGCGACAGTCGTCAAGGGGAGGACAAAAAACAAAAAAAGTATGAAGGAAGAAAGCGGAAGGATGAAAAAGACTGGATCCCTATCTCCCGAAGGAGAGGCGAGTTAGATCCAGATTGGCCTCAAACCTGTCGGGTGAAGGGAGCTCCACCGCATGATTGAAGATCAACAGCGGCACTTCCGATTCGTGCAACGAGCCGTGGGAGCGATAGCGCGGATCGAGGACCTCTTTTGCGGTATCCATTTCACCGAAGACGGTATCGCTGTCCCCAAGAACGACCAGCTCTCCGATGCGTTCCGGCATCAGATGAAAACGGTCGGCGGCTTTACTCCGGGTCAAAACTTGCTCGACACCTTCCAGAGAATAGATGGTATCGAAAGCTTTGCCCTCGTCGCGCGGCGATTTAAGCCAGACCCAGGCGCACCCGCCAAAGGTCCGATGGTGCTTGACGTAACGGTCCTTTTCCGCCGAGAGCGCAAAGCGCAGCTCGAGACCCCGGTCGCGACAAGCCTTCGTGAGATCCCAACAGCGTTTTTTGTAGTTCATGCCGTGGTCCGCCGTGATCATGAACGCGGCGTCCGGCGCCGCCTCTTGGGCCTCGCCGAGAAGGGTATCGAGAGTCGCTAAATGCTCCTTCGACTCCGCCTCTTTCGGACTCCATGTGTGCATCGGGTAGTCTGTGGTGTGGACGTACACGAGCCTGACATCCTTTCGCCGCTTGAGAATATCGATCGCCACCTTCCAAAGCCAGTAGTTGATCTCACGGCTATAGATGTGCGGAGGTTTTCCGAACCGGTCGATGAACTCAGCCGGCGGATTCTCAGCGGCAAGCGCAATGTTGGCGCCTTTCGCCATCAGATGGATCGTCTTCTCTTTGCATGTGAGCAAGGCTGAGGCGATTCCCCGGTCGGCGGCTAGCTCTAGGATCGTCGGGACACGTATAAAGTCCGCGCTTTCCATGTAGTCAGCCTCGCCGGTCGCTTCATCGAAATAGGAGTTTCCGGTGATGCCGTGCTCCTTGGGCCATGCGCCGCAGCAGATCGAGACGTTGTTAGTGTTAGTCACGGTCGGAAACACGGCGCTGACCTTTTTGAAGAGGCCCTCGCCGATCATCGTCTTCATCACGGGCATGGGACTCGCCTCGAGATAGTCAGCACCGAAGCCGTCGATCATCCCAATCACGGCCCTCTGCTTTTGCAAGATCATCTTTTGCTCCTTTCAGGCTCTGCCGGTTGGCGGCAAGTTCATCAGATTACGCTGCAGACTCTCTGGCGGCGCTGCAAATCCTTAAGCACCGAGAAAGGTGGAGCCTGCTCCGACTAGCCCCGCAAAGAAGCTAATACCCTTTTTCCAGGCACCAGTTCGCGATTTCGATCCGTCGCGCCCACCAAACTTTGGGAAAGCCTTTGGCATACTTAATGAACTCGTCAATGATCTTGGTGCGATAGGGAACGCCGGAGACAAACGGATGAAGATTGAACGCGAAAAATTTCGGCGATCCCTGCTCCCCTTCCCAATAAAGGTAGTCAAACTGGTCCTTCATGATCTGCAAGAGATCTCTCGGAGTCCGCGCGGTCCCGTAAGTCGAGTAGTCATTGCATCCCGGGACGTTATAAGGAACAACGACGACCTTTCGCCCGCGCGATTCCAGAGTGTAGGGGACGTCGCTGTTCAACGGATCTGCCCACCAGACAAACCCTGCTTCGGCAACCAGCTCCAACGTATTATCGGTCGATGCATGGCCGGGTGACAGGTATCCGGTAGGTTTCTGCCCCAGAACTTTCTCAAACGCGGCTACCGTCTTTTGAATCGCTTCCCGCTCCTGCTCCCGCGTGTACATGAAGGAATATTCATGCTCATAGCTTTCGGAAGAGAATTCGTGCCCCTGAGCTTTGATCTCCCTGCACAAACCGGCGAATTGCTCTACTTTCAAACCATTCATAAGAAAGGTGACCTTGAGTTTATGGCGATCGAAGAGATCGAGTACTCTCCAGATTCCCACCCGGTCTCCGTATTCTCGTTCGGTCACCAGAGCCATGTTCTTCTTAAAAACAGCATGCGGCGGTGGAAGGGTGGCACCACCGTGGCGCTGGATCGATTGGTGAGTCGCAAAATTCTCGGGCCAAACCTCCCAGGGGACAATGAATGTGACGCAGATCTTGGCCTTCTCCGGCCACTCGATCGGTTTCGGTCTCGGTGTAGGCATAATAGATATCTCCTCCTTGCTCCAAACCAAATGACGGCGCCAAAAATGGCTCTAAAAATAGGGCAGATCGATTATCGGCGTCAAGGGGAAGAGGGATGAAAATAGAACAATTGTGATTTTGTGTTCGTAATTGTTCGTAATGCCAGAAGTATGAAATGGCAAAACGCTACGAAAGACGCCAAGGCAGTTTTTTCCCTGCCACTGTAGGAATTCACCTACATAGACTCAGGCACAAAAAGTTTCTGGAAGCCATCGGAAGCCCAAAAAATCAAGGGGTTTGGTAACCATGGCACAGGCCTTGCTCATTTAACGAGCTCAAATGCAGTGGGTAAAAAATTTTCGTTCACCAGCTGCAGCGGATACCAAGAGAGAACGTTTGCTTTAAATGTCCGTAACGAAAGGAGACGCATATGCTTAACTGGGCAGTAACTTTTTTAATCATCGGGCTAATCGCCGGATTGTTGGGATTGTCTGGGGTTGCCGGCGCGGCCACGCAGATCGCATGGATCCTGTTCGTGGTCTTTATAGTCTTGTTCTTGGTCAGCTTGATCGGCGGCCGTCTTCGCCCGCCAGTTTAGGCCAAGAAATTCAGCCTTGCTGATTTAACAAAGTGGGTGCAGTCAAAAAGTTTTAGTTGCGCGAGCTGCCGCGATACCGTCCGTAACAAAAGGAGACGCATATGCTTAACTGGGCAGTAACTTTTTTAATCATCGGGCTGATCGCCGGATTGCTGGGATTGTCTGGAGTTGCCGGCGCGGCCACGCAGATCGCATGGATACTGTTCGTGGTCTTCATTGTCCTGTTTTTGGTTAGCCTAATCGCGGGGCGCACCCGACCGCAGGTCTAGGCAAGAGATCTAGCGTTAACCATTACATACCATTAGGAGGAATTATGGAAACGCGAGTATTGCAGTCAATGCTTGTGCTCGGATTGGTCGCGACTCTAGGTCTGACATCGGCCACGTACAGCGCGGAACGCTCGGATCGGCCTTCGGAGCGCGGCAAGGAAGGGCCCGCAGAGCGCCCTAGAGACGGAACCGACGGTCCTCGCTACAGCGACCGCGCCCGGAAGGGCCAGTGGGAAAAAGGCAAAGATGAACTGGTGCGGGCTTTGAAGCCAGGTCAGGATCGAGACTTTTACCGCAAGGAACTGGAGAAACTCGGCTACCAGATAACCTCCATAAATTACGACAAACCGGACTACCTTGAGTACGAAGTCGTGAAGGGTGATCAGACCTACGAGATCCAGATGGATCTGGACAAGAGTAGTCGCAAGGTAACCAAAGTGGAGGTTTCCAGCAACATGTGGCAAGCAAAGACGACGGACGAGATCCTTAAGGGAAGAAAAGCCGATAAAAAGGATGTTGGCGGTCCGGCAAACGCACGCTACAGCGACCGTGACCGAAAGAGTAACTGGGACAAAGGTAGGGATGAGCTGGCGCAGGCTTTGAAGGTCGGTGAGGATCGAGACTTTTACCGCAAACAGCTGGAGAAACTCGGCTACCAGATCACCGCGGTCAATTCTGACAAAGCCGATTACGTCGAATATGAAGTCGTCAAGGGTGATCGCAGCTACGAAGTCCAAATCGATATAGATAAAAATAGTAGCAAAGCGACGAAGGTAGATATCGATACCAATGTGTGGAAAGCCGCGGGTACAGAGCGCGCGCTGGAAACCAAACAGGCAAAGAGTACCCCTGCCAAACGGGAGCGAGAAAAAACAAAAACCAGCGACCGTTAGATAATCGAGCCTGTTAGACTTGAGCGGGCATGCTTTAAGAACATTGGAGGCTGTATGTTAAGGGGCTTTGTTTTGTGGCTGCTTGGAGTTCCATTCAGCATCATAGTCTTGCTTTGGTTATTCGGCTTTCTGAGTTAGCTAAGGGAGGACCGAGAAGGAGGCTTAGAGATGAGACCGGCAACTCTTATCGGCATTGTTTTGATCGTCCTTTCAGTCATCGCCTTCGGTTACCAAGGCATCACCTATACCACCCGTGAAAAGGTGATCGATCTCGGACCCATCGAAGCAACCGCCGAAAGGAAAAAAACGATTCCGCTGCCACCCATCTTTGGAGCGATCGCGTTGGTGGGAGGGATCGCTTTGGTCTTCGCGGGCAATAGGAAGTAAAGCAAAATGTCGATTGGGCTCCTAATGAGCTCTATCGGAAGGAGGTTATCAAATGAAAAAACTCTTTGTCCTATTGATGCTGGCAAGCATGACGCAGTGGGGTTGTGAATTCCTCGCGGGAGCGGCGGTTGGGGCAGGGGCGACAGGCGCGGGCTATGAGATCCAAGCCAAGCGACAAATGGATAGACTGGAAGAAGATTTTAAGAAGGAGCGGATATCTCGCAGCGAATACGAGTCTCGGAAAAAACAGATAGAGGCTGGCTCGATTATTTATTGATGAGTCTCCCATCGCGGAGCGAACAGAAGAATAGTCGATTGGCCTCAGCTCCGGGAGTCAACGATGAATATCATCTTCGGCCCCCGGGGCTTTGATATATTTGGGCATGGTCTTGCCCCGGAGATCATAGATGTACTCTATGATCTGCCGGTTGGTCATGTGCTTACGTGGGTCGTACCTATTGTAATGAACCATGTCCGCCAGCGATCGGCGCACCCCTTCCTTGGCCGGAAGATCCGGATATCCAACAGGAATGATCAGATACAGGGTCATAATGTCGGGCACCTCCAGAACCTTCTTGAAACCCTCTTCAACGTGGATCGTCACCCACTGAGTGCCGAGGCCCAGTGAAGCTGCGGCAAGGTGCATTAAGGTGCAGGTGTTAGCGAGCGCGTCGGTGAAATGGGATTGATGCCGGCCGAAAGTATGGCCGCCCATTACGGTTGCCCACTGCCTGCGGCCGTCGCCTAAAACAACGATTAGCGCCGGCGCTTCAGCCCATCCCGGCCGAGCCTTGAGCTTGCGCAACTGCTCCTCGGGATCGCCAGCGACATGAAACGCCGGGTGACGCAGTTCAGGCGACCGCATCTGCTCCATCCAAAAATTATAGTCATCCATTTGTTCCCGATAGACATCGAACAGTGCCAATTTCACTTTGGCATCAGTCACGACGAGGTATTCCCAAGGTTGGGCGTTTGCTCCGGACATGGCCCAGCGACCTGCCTCGAGGATCTTTTCGATGGCGCCCTCTGGGAGCGGATCCGGCTTTAACTTCCGCGTGCTCATCCGCCTTTGCAACAAGTCCATCAACATCTCATATTGAGGTGTCACCTTCGTTCCTCCTACGCCCATCGATCTGGAAACTGACAGTATCTGAAGAAAACAGTCCGACGTCAACGGACCACAGATTTGATATTGGAGCTCCTTTGGGTATGTAATAGCGGGCCCGAAGCGGCGTGGATTCTTACTTGCCCCGAGCTTGTCTTCTTCGCTTTTCGATCTCGATATCGACTTGCCGCGACTTCTCGGCCATCTGCTTGAGTTTCGCCCTTTCCTGAGACAACAGCTCCTTCTCTCGCGCAAGCGTTTCTTTCTCTCTGGTCAGGGTGCGTTTTTCCTCTCCCAATTTCTGCTTCTCTTCTAGAATCCGTTGGTGCTCCTCCAGGATCTCGATCCAAGCTTTCGCCGGCTCGGCCTTGGGGCTTCGAGGATAGTCCTTGACCACTTGTCTAAAGTACGAGAGTGCTTTCGGATAGTCCTTTTTTGGATTCTGAGAATAGGCCGAAATGACTCCCATGTTAAAAAGCGCGGTGTCCGCCTCCTTTCCCTGCTCGGAAATAGCCATCTGATTTTCTTTAAATGCTTCTTCGTACTTCCCTTGAGAGAAAAAACTCTCGCTCCGTTCGAAATGCTCGTTTCTCTTGTCAGTCTGGAAACCCTTTGGTATCGCACAGGCGGTAAGATGAAGGGATGCCGTTAGCATCGCTCCGTAGAAAAGGGTTCTGAGCGCCTTCGTTATCCGTATCTCATGTTCCAAAGCACGATGCGCGCGATCCACTATTTTTTCTCCCTTCCGTACCGCAGCGCATAGACCGAAACTTTCATCGTGTTCCATGAGCTCGCCGCCATGTTCCAGGACGGGCGGACTCTATCATAAAACTTCCGTCCAACGTTCTTCAAGGCGCTGACCAGCTCCCGGATCCTCTAAAATACGGGAAGAACCGCGGTCGCGATCCGAATGGTCGTCGGTCGCGGATGCCCGCGTGGTCTCCGTGAGACTCTTGCTGATCGCAAAGGATAGTGCCAAACTCAAGGCAAAAAAGAGCAACGTCATCAGAAACGCGATCCTGCGGGTTAGACGCGCGGCTTTCTCTATGGTTTCCAGTTTTCCGAGAACATTTTTTTGCAGCTCGCCCTTTAACTTTTCCAGCTCTGCTAGAATTCTGTCAACCGCTTTCTCTTTCTCCTCGCGATACCGGCTTTCAGCATAGATCTGACGCGTCTTAAGGTATCGGACTTCTTGATCAAATAAGCCGACGTAGCGAAGATGGAACTCGCCCACTCGAGCCAAACGCGTCTTGATTTCGGGAGACTCGGCTAGATCGGTTAACCCGTTGAGATAATTGACGAAATCCCTATTGAACTCGCGGGATTGTTCGTGCAGCGTGCTCGCTTGCGTAATGATGTATTTCTTGCCGTATCGAACTTCCGATAAGAGAGCGTCGACCAGTTTTTCCTCATAAGCAATCATGCGACTGTCCACATTTAGAGCCGTTCGCGCGGTGTCGCTAAGCCTCCCCAGCTGAACAATGGAGTATAAGGATATCCCGATGGACAAGATCAATATCGTGAAATAGCCCAACATAATGCGCCAAAAAATGGACACCACCATGATCGACCTCCGTTAACCTTAAAGCTCCTGCTCGACAGTGAGAGGAACGCCCGGTCGCGCTTTTTCGCCTACAGGCCCAGCCGACAAGCGAACGATAAAAACCGATCCCTCGCCGAGCTTGCTCTGCACACTGATCGCTCCCCCGAGCAGCTCGGTGAAAGTCTTGACGATATATAATCCCAACCCAGCCCCCGAATGGTTTCGAGTCGTGGAGCTGTCGAGCTGCCGAAACTTGTCGAATACCACCGGAATCAGATCGTCAGGGATGCCGGATCCCGTGTCCGCGACTTGGAACTCCACACTTTGCCCTCCGTTTAACGCTCGCAGTGATATGGTGACGGAACCCTCGTCGGTGAACTTGATGGCGTTGTTGATGAGATTGGTCAGAATCTGTTTAAGCTTCACCCGATCGCTGACGATCATCGGCAGATCCGGCGGGTAGTTCCAATTCAGCGTCAATACTTTCTCCATGGGCATCACATAGTCCGATTCCATCTCGGCCATGAAATTCTCGAGGTTGATCGGCTCTTTCTGGAAGGTCGCGGTGCCGGACTCGATTTTCGTGATCTCCAGTATCTCATTAATCAAAGCGAGCAAATGGCCCGCCTGGGATTTTATTTTCTCCACTCCCTTCTCCTGGTGAGGACTCATTTTGCCGAACATTTGGGTACTCAAAGCCTCCGCGTAGTTCATGATAATATTGAGTGGAGTTCTGAGCTCGTGGGACATGACTCCAAGAAACTCATCCTTGATTTTGTTGGATTTCTCCAACTCCACGGCTTGATTTTTACTTTGTTCATACAAGCGCGAATTATGGACTGCCATCGCCGCTTGGTTCGCGAGAGCCATAAGAAAATCCATCTCTTCCCGGCTAAACTGATGCTCCTCCATGGTGTAGGGGGAGAGGACTCCCAGGGTTTGTCCCTTGGCGATCATGGGGAGCCCCAGATAGGAGAACATACGATGCCTACGGAAGAATTCCGGATTCCTGGTTCGAGGGTCACCTCGCGCGTCCAAAACGGCCAGAGGAGACTGAAGCTCAAGCACGGCATTGGGGAGCCCTAGATCCGGTCGCACCTCGGGCTGCCGCTGTTCTTCGCCGCCAAAATTTCGCTGCGCTATGGATTCCAAAGCGCTTTGTTGGTTGATCAAGCTGACCGTAGAGGCGCAATAGGGGAATAAAGCAGCCATTTCTTCCAACAGAGCGCTTAAGACGCTATCGAGATCGAGAGTGGAAGTGATCGCCAGGTTAATATCGTAGAGAACGCTCTGACGTTGACGTTGCTTTTCGATATGCTCGGATGAGGCCTTAGCTTCGCTCTCACGCCTTTCCAGGGCCTCGGCCAAGTCATCGAAGGCCCGCGCGAGTTGGCCGAGTTCGCTTTTTCCGTAGGGCATCCGAGTACGGGTGGCCAGCTTCCCCACAGCGATTTGTTTTGTTGCTGCAACCAGATCGTGTATGCGACGAAGAACAAATAAGTCTGCACCAAACCATGCTGCCATGATCGTCAAGACGGAAAGCACGGCCAGGCTGATCAAGTTATGAATCAAGAGACGCTTGGTCTCGGCAAAGGCTAACTCAGCCGGCATATCGACCGCTGCGTAGACAGTCTGCCCGCCCATGCGGTTGATGACCTGACTAAAGGCAAAAAGCCGCTGGGTGCCATCGCCGCCTACGGCTTCCACGCTACCATCGAGATCTTCGGAAAGAATCCTTTTCACCGAATCTGCAGGAGATATCGTCTTTCCGATCCATTCTTCTGCCTCAGGATAACGAACCACGACGGCCCCGCTACTACCCACCAGGGAGAAAGAGGCTCCTGGATGCAGATGATTTTCTGCTGTGGTACGAGTGACCCAGGATAAATCCAGCGAAAGGAAAACGACGCCCCGTAGTAGCCCGAGCGCATCGAACACAGGATAGCCCAAGTCAACCAGGGTCTTTCGTGCCGACGAGTGGGTCAGAAAGTTGCCTATCGAAAAGTCCTGGGTGTCGATGACGCGCTTTAAATGAGAGACGCTCGGCTTGGTCAAAGAACTTCCCGACCGCCGCGCGCTGCAAAGAATATTTCCCTTCAAGTCCGTAACCCGAAGGTCTGCGTACAAGGGCTCCAGCAATCCCGCAAGCATCCTGTCGCAAGCGGCTCGATTTTTTTGCGAACCTGAGGAAATCCGGATAGCGTGATCAATAACTGGTGCGCGCTCTCTAGAACTCTTTCTTGCTCGGTGGCAATAACGCGCGCGGCGCGCAGCGCGTTTCTTTGGACTTCGCCTGCTGTCAGCGCCCGCTGCCTTGCCGCCGTGAGCAAAATTAGACCCACGGCGGGAATGACAGCCAAAAGCACCAAAACGATCAGACGGAATCGAAGGCTTGAGAGAAACTCAACCATGCAATCGTAACTAGTCAAATTTACGCCGGTAGAATTGTCGGGAATTGGAGAGCAACTGTTATGCCAGGGAGAGTTTTAAGAAAATTCCAAGCCTTCCGCTCAGTTGCAAATATGGATCTCTGGCAAAAAATGGTCAAGTTTGACAAAAAATTACGTCTTATTGCCATCAATGCGCTGTTGAAGTGTCCGATCTATGAACGCTTCATGAGCGTTATGCCGATACCGGCGGCGTGCATGTTCACGAAGAACGGTTCCCAGCTCGGTTGGTCGTGATCGCGTGGATGTATCTCGGGTCGGGTTTCCGAGACCCTCATGTTAATCAGAGCTCGTCCCCTGAGGTTTTTGGAATCGGCGGCGGCCAGACGCCACTAAATTCTTTAGTTGATCTCTCTGTTCTGCTGTGAGCACGGACTTCCCGACTTTGAGCGTTTCGATGCGGAGGTAGCGGAGTCCCAGGCGGATCTTTTTCGCCTCTTCGATCTTAGCCTTGACCTGAAATTCGAGCGGACTGCTGTGACCTGTCTCTACTGTTTTTCGCTTCCGCCGAGTAGACTCCTGAATGCAGAGCCGATCGCATCGGCGACCCCGCTAGCCCCCTCCAGCCCTTTCCGCCCCAAGGTCTCGAGTCCCTCGGCAACTCCCCGGATGCTTACGCCCAGCTGTCCCGCCATGGCCGTTGCAACCCGCGTAGCGAGGGTCTCGTTAAGAGAAAAATTCGGGTGGCTGACGTCGCCCGTGAGGGTAAATTGGATATCGATGGCATCTTGATGATCTTGGAGAAAATTGATCACCGCGCTTCGGGGAAGTCCCATGAAGGTGTCCAGATAGCTCCGGGACGGCGCGAATTCCAGCTGCGTGATCACCATCCTCCCTTTGCCGTCCAATCTGTTTTTCCTGACCTCGGATTTAAGATTCAAATCTAAAGTCCCTCTGTCGACCCGTGCCTCTCCTCTCTTCAGTAACCGCCAGCTTTGCTAAGGACGGTCGGGTTAGAATGATGCCGGCTTCAAGGATCCGGCGAAGATAAAAAAAAGGCCCGAGTCAAAAATGACTCAGGCCCTCTTCTCCTGGCCCCACCTCGCTAAAGGGCAAAGCCAGGTCCCGAGATGCCGCTTTCATCCGGCACCTCTGTGAAACCTTAAACCAATTGGTCTTTACTACACTGCCAACCCAAACAGAGATGTCCCCTTACCGCCGACCTTGAGAGCGATCGAAATCCGGCAAAAAAGCTAACAATTGAAAACTGTCGGGATTGAGAAATTCCCCTTCCAATCTCACATAATCGCCCCTGCGAAGGCGCCGGAAGGTTTCGACATCAGCGGTCCGGGCATTATAACGCAGCGCTACAGTAACCGTTCGTCCAACCCGAGGTCTCAGATCAAATACGCCCCGATCGTAATCGATTCTCTCGACTGTTCCCTCGATGACCTCGGCTCGCGGTGGCGGAGACTGCGGGGAACCCCGAGCGATAGACGAACCCGCACGGGCTTGAACGGGTTCTTGAACGCGTATCGTGTCGACATGATTGCTCGTTCGTGGACGGGTCTGAAAGGCTATGACATCGCCCGCCTCCAGATTTTCTACAGAATATTCCCGCCCGTGATAAATCACCTTGGTTGAGACGTTATCGTATGTAAGCGTCTCCTTGCGGCCGTCGTCTCTCTGCACCAGGATTTCGCGTCTGCTCGGCTCAACCTGCAATACCTCGGCCCGAATTTCACCAGGCCGTAAAGTCGCATCAACGACTACCTGGCCTTGACCCAATCTGGCCTCATTTAAGGTAGCTGCTCTGGGAGGCACGCAACCGATAAAAAACGTAAAACCTAAGCCCACCGCCAAGAAACATATCGATTGAAACCGGCTTAACCGATTCACTCTGATCGCCCCCTTTCTCGCATTAGAATCTTCAATTAACTCATGATTCAAAGGCCGTGCCAGAACATAGGCTCGAATTACCTTGTAAAAACCGTAGGATTGTTGCCATCCAAGGAGGGGAAGGCAAGGGGTCTGTATGAATATTCCTCCAATGCCATATCCCAATGCATGTTAAAGGAGACAAAACGAATAGTTTTGGATAATGGCAAGACTTTTGTGGCCGGAGGATCGGATCGGAGGCGGTGATTCTTCTGGGCGATTAAGCGGTTAGTTGGAAACAAAATCCGAAACGATCGGGCCGGTAAGACCCGGCAATTCGACATGGAGGCTATGCCCGGCCTGTTCGATAGCCTTAAGCCCCGCCCCTGGGATGGAACTGGCATAGCTCTCTCCATGAGCGAGCGGAACCATGTGATCCTCTGCTCCCCACAAAATCAAGGCGGGTGACGAGATGCGGTGTAGGCGTCCCTTGAGCGCGCGGTTATAAAAGTAGGGAGGCCGAAAGCCTATGCGCGACGAAAATCTCAGCATCTGATACCTTCGGATCTCGTCCTCCAGATCGCCACGGCCATCGGGAAAAAATTCCAAAGCCTTCGGATGATCCGGCCGGGAAAAAAACTGGCTTCGTAACCCGGCGTTACCTACTCCCCGCTCCGGTTGTGCCATCATGAAAACATCTCCTATCGGAGCCCCTTCCACAAAGAGACCCGCGGCTCCGATTAAAACAAGCTTGCGAATTTTTTCCGGATGGCGCACGGCGATCTCCGCTGAAATCCAACCGCCCACACAGGCCCCGACAAGACCGAACTCCTTCAGCCCGAGGGCGTCGATGACTTCGAGATAGTGAAACACGACATCCTCGATCGCTTCCACATCTGCATTCTCTTCGGTCAGCGCGCAGCCCGGGTGGGCGGGCGCGATCACATGCGTCCGCTGCGAGAGATGCTCATGAAATGGAAGCCAGCCCTCTTTCACGCTGTGGACGTCGGCGAACCCATGCAGGTAGAGGAGCGGAGGGCCGCTCCCTTTCTCGAGGATCCAGACTTTCCGGTGGCTGACGTCAAGAAACCGTCCGCTCAAGGGAGTGGCTCCGTCCGCCGCGCTTCGCCCGGAGTAGAAAACTCTCTCTGGAAAAGCTTCAACGAATCTCCCCGCAGAACCGGCGCTACCTTGCGGGCAAATAAAGCCATGCTCTTTCGCGTAAGCTCACGCGACAGGTTGCCGATATGGAATTGGATTAGTAAATTTCCCACTTTCGCTTGTTCGATGATCTTCCATATGCGCCGGATGACTGTGTCTGCGCTCCCGACGATGATCGACTGGGACGCATCGAGTTCCTCCCAGTTTTCGACATCGCCCAAGAGCCTGCGGCCTGGCGAGGAGCTTTTGAGGTACTCTCTCCATGCAGGAGTGGGGATATAAGGAACTCCTGGACCGAAGGTGAGCTGCCTCCCCTCTCGCCGCAAATGACCTTTAAGACAATTTTTCAAAAAATACCAAACCGCTTCCTCGCACTCTTCCCGCGCCTGTTGATCGGTCTCGGAGACGTAGGCGGACATCAGAATACCGAAGCGAGAAGGCTCGTAGGCATCGCCGTGCTGCGCGAGAATCTGTGCGAACTGCTGCTGGGCCTTGTGCGTTTCACCGCCGTGGCTACGAGAAGAAAGAAAATAGCAGAAACCCCGCTTTGCAACTTCAACCAGCGTCGAAGCGCTACGCGAGCCGGGTATCCAGATGGGTGGAAAGGGCTTTTGTAACGGTTTCGGCCACGGATTCACATAGCGCAGCGGATAGTAGCGGCCTTCGTGGCAGAATGGGCCGTCTTCCGCCCAGGCGCGCGCGATGAGATCTACAGCTTCCCAGAATTTCTCGCGCGAAGTCGCGGAGGACACGTCATAGTTGAAGGTTTCCGGGCCGCCACCAGGCGCGAAGCCGGCGATCAAGCGGCCGTTGCTCATCTGATCGATCATCGCGTACTCCTCGGCGATTCTCATCGGGTTAAGATGCAATGGAAGAAGGTTGCCAAGCACGACGATCTTTGCCCGCGTCGTTTTTTGCGTCAGCGCCGCGGCGATCAAGTTGGGCGAGGGCATCAAGCCGTAGATGTTTTGATGATGCTCGTTGAGCACCATGCCGTCGAAGCCCAGCTCGTCCGCATAGGCAAGCTGATCGATGTACTCCTGGTAAAGTCCTCTCGCCTTCTCGTTATCCCAAAGGCTGTTGGGAACCGTGACCCAACCCGAGTCATATTTCTCGTCAAAATCCTTAGGCAGGTAAGGATAGGCCATGAAATGCCAGCAGAAGAGCTGCACCGGTTTCATCGTTAACCTCGCATGGGAAGTAGGGAGTGACGTTTCAAAACTATAGCTTCAATCATTCCCGGGGGGCAATAGTCAAAATCAAACGACAGAGTTTAACCAGAGTCGGAATGGAATTAGACCTCGGTGCGTGCGCCAGCCTGTCTCCCGCTCTTGGCTGCGCGGCTGAGAAGGTCCTGGATCTCACGGTCACTCGTTTGAGAAAAATCCTCGTACCATTGCCCTACGGAGTAAAAGGGCTCAGGCGTCGCCGCGCAGATGACCTCATCCACCTCCTCCCTGAGCTCTTCGCAGGTGGAAGGCGCGGCGACAGGAGCAGCCGCTACAATGCGGGCCGGTGCTTGTCGCTTGAGGGCTAATACGGCTGCACGCATGGTTGAACCTGTGGCAAGCCCGTCATCGACCAGGATGACCGTTTTTCCTTTGACATCCAAGGGTGCGCGCTCCCCGCGGTAGAGCCGCTCGCGGCGCTCCAGTTCCTGCTCTTCCCTGGCCGCCACACCTTCGATGGCTCGGTCGGTAATCTCAAGCTCCTTGATGACTTCTTCGTTGAGCACTCGCACCCTTCCGCTAGCCGTGGCTCCCATCGCGAGCTCTTCCTGCCCAGGAACACCGAGCTTGCGAACGACGAAAACATCCAACGGCACATGCAACGCAGCAGCCACCTCGAAAGCTACCGGCACCCCACCTCGCGGGAGACCGAGCACGAGCGTATCGGCGCGCCCCTCGTAGAACATGAGCTTCGCAGCCAAAGCCTGACCCGCTTCAGTCCGATCGCGAAAACGCATAAACAAAATTTAGCAACTGCTGTGCCCGAGCTTAAAAGGCACCATGCCACGACGATCCCCACGAGGCAACGGCAAAAACAGAAGAAATAGCTTTGACAAAGTCAACGCTTTTGGTGCACCATCATATGATCTCCATCCCGCTTGGCGAGCCGCTTGAGGCTTGCAGGAGGACAAATATGCGCGAAAACATCGTCTCCACACCCACCCGAGAGCGCTGCGTCACCTCTTATGCGGCGCGCACGCAGTATCGTCCGGGAGAGATCCGCCCGCCGCACATCAAAGTGAAGGATGCGATCGACATCCACTGCCACGCGCATGAGGGCCAGCAGAACCCCTTAGACCTTGCCAAGCGAGCCTCACAGGCAGAGATGAAAGGTCTGCTGTTCAAAAGCATCTTCGGCGACGATCCCGCTGAGTCAGTCCGCACGGTACAGGAGGAGGTAAATCGCTGGGCCGACCAGGAGCGACTCGATCCTGTCATCTGTTGGGCCGGATACGTCTGTGGCAGACAAATGGCACCGGTCTCGGCCAAGGTGGTGCACGAGGTGATTGAGTCGGGCGTCATAGCTGTCTGGCTTCCCGTCTTCACGCATGCCAACACGTTAAAGACCGTGGGAACCTATCGCCGATTCGCCGAAGACGGCAACGCATCTGGCTGGGTCGGACCACTGCCTTGGGAAAGAGCGCTTAGAATCGGACACTACAACCTTGATGAAAATGGCGAGCTTACAAAAGAGGTGCGCGAGATCGTCCGCATCTGCGCGGATAAAGGCGCGGCTCTCTTTTTCGGCCACGCGACCCACGAGGAGATCTACAAGCTCGCCGAGGAAATAGCCAGAGTAGGGCTTAAGCGCGCCGTGATCGATCACCCCTTTAGTCCCTTCATCGACCTTTCGGTGGACCAAATGAAAGAGCTTTCCAAGATCGGCATCCTCTTTAACTTCACCTATGATGAACTCTCTCCGCTCCTCGGCGTCGACCCGCAGCTCATGTACGACGCGATCCGTAAAATCGGGCCCGAACATTTCACGTTGTCGAGCGACGCAGGCGAGCCTTTGTTTCCTGATTCCGTTGAGGCGATGCGATTGGTCCGGGGCTATATGGAGGCGTTCGGCCTCACCCAGGAGGAACTTTATACCGTTTGCACGCTTAATCCCGCTAAAGTCGTCGGTTTGAAGCTGAACTAAGCGCGCAGTTCAGCCATGATCATCTCGGCGGAAGGATCTCGATCAGGATTGCCTCAGGGTCCGCTCCGTAGCGGAAGGGCAGACCCACACTCCCCAACCCGCGCGACACGATGAGGAGCGAAGAGCAGAACGCATAAGCTCCCTCGTCGAGACAAAACCGGCTTTGGCGGATAATGGGCGGCCCATTCGTAAGGCGGATTTGGCCGCCGTGAGTGTGACCTGAGAGTGTAAGCGGCACGCCGCGCGCCTCTGCCTCGTAAAAGAAATCCGGGTTATGGGCGAGAAGGAGATGAGGGGGACCGTGCTTCGAGAGCAAACGATCCCAATCCGGTTCGCCAAGAATCCGGTCGTCGATTCCGCCCAGAACAAAGTTGCCGTTACCATGTGCCAAGCTCACGGACTCGTTTTTGAGCGTGGAGATTCCTATCGAGCTAAGAGCCTTGCGGATATCTTCAGGATCGCCGCCAAAGTAGTCATGGTTCCCGTAGCAGTACCAAGCACCCAGGGAAGCGTGCGAAAGCGGAGCCAAGAGAGATAGAAAACCGTCGAGATCACTCGGCTGGCCCGTCACGATGTCACCCGCAACCGCCACAAGGTCGGGTTCTAGCTCCATCAAGCAGTCTATGATCTCCGATAAAACTTCAGGCTTGAGAAAGGTGCCGGTATGTATGTCCGAGATCAGAAGAACCTTGAGCGGAGGTACACCGCCCGGCCAGCCTGTAGGTGAGACTGAGATCTCTGCCAGGGAAAAGCGTCTAACAAGCAGCCAGCTGTAGGGATTCCAAAGGCCAAAGAGATGAGGATAGACAAAGCGCGACATGACCAGGTCTATGCGGCGCTCGAGCAATTTGAGAAACCCTTTGTTTGGATCGAGCCAGCGCCGCTCCCTTCCCGTCATACGACGCGGCGGACTTAGTTCCCTCCTTTTCAATCGCAGGCTGTGTCCTCTCTTGTCGTTCCGATAGTGTTGGGAGATGCGGCGCTCTTCAACGAAATCGTCCAATCGGTTCAGCATCCGTTCCCTCGTCACAAATTCTCATTAGTTTACAGCCTTTCGACTTTTGTCGCCAGGCAACATCACAACAACAGAGTCATAACGACCCAGGCCTTCTGAAGAAATTGAAACCCAGCCCGCTTCGCCCAACAATCCAAGAAATCTTAATTCACCGGCACCGTTGCCCTTTAGTTGGATCTCTCACTTCACCGTGATCGGATGATCCACCGATGCATTGTACAGGTATCCCTGCTCGTTAAAAACCACATGCTCCGGCTGAGTGTTACCCCGCTCATCGGTAGCGCGGAGCCGGATCAGCTGTTTTCCGGGCCCTACGTTCCAATCGGCGTCCCAGCGAACCCACGCCTTAGCAATATTTGGCTCCCTGAGCCTTGCCCTTTGCCAGTTCTTTCCCTGATCGAGGCTGTATTCTACCCTCTCGATCTTTCCCTGCGCCGACCAGGCGCGGCCGCGAAGCAATCTGCGGCCGGCGCCGATTTCGCCGCCCCAGGGAAGTTCCAATGCGCTCTTCACCGACTGAAGCGAGAGAATCGGACCTTTGGCCGGCGGGCTGGGTTTGTAGTCCGAGCCGATCAGCACGTAGGTTTCGGTATTCCACTGTGAGAAAAGCGGTTCTTCCGACACCTGGATGCGCCCTACCCACTTGATATTTGCGACGCCGATCCAGCCGGGAATGAGCACACGCGCCGGATAACCGTGGTCAGCCGGCAGAGGCTGGCCGTTCATCGCGTAAACGAGCAACGTGTCTTCTTCCATAGCCTTGCCGAGCGATATGGGACGCCTCACCTTGAGATCGTCCAGACCCTCGGGCATCACGTCGCGCGCCGTTTTCTTGACGCCTGCGCGCTCCAATAGCTCTCTCAAAGGAACGCCGGTCCACTCCGCCACCCCAATGGCGCCGAGCTTCCACTGCGTCCCTTGCGCCTTTTTGCCGTGCGCCGTCTCGAAGAAACTTCGGCCATTACCCGCACATTCGACGTAGCGGACGAATGAGACGGCGGGCATGGCAAGAAGATCATCATAGGTAAGTTCCAGACTACGGTTGACTCCGGAGCCCTCGATCTTAAGACGCCAGTTGCTCACGTCAATGGTCGGCGTGCGGGTGTGATTGCGTACGAAAAACAATTCATTCGGAACGAGATAGCCCCTCCCATACATCGCCTCCCAGCGCATCTCCTTGTTGCTGCCGAAATCGTTGAAAAGCTCGGGAGGCGTGGGCTTCAGGACGGGTTGTACGGTCGCCCCGCGTGCGGAGCGCGGCAGCATCGCGCCGGCTAAGCCGCCTGCGGCCAATAATTTGAGGAAGCTACGCCGGGATAGACCGAGCCTTTCGGACTCCGACCAGAGATATTCATCGGCCCGCGTGATCAGATAATCGTCTTCGGGCAGCAGTCTTTCATGACTCATAAGCACCTCCTTTGCTGGCCATAAGCCCTACTTCTTGCAGAAATCCCGGACGTATTTCACCAGCGACCGGATTTGATCGTCACTTAGAGAGTCTTTCCATGACGGCATGACAGTGGAGCGTCCCACGCTCTGCCCGCCTTCCTTGATGATCTTGAATACTGTCTGATCGGAGTCGGGGGCCACAGCCTTGCAGTCTGTAAAGTCAGCCGGTTTTGGATGCAGCCCCGCCGCGCTCGGACCGTCTCCTTTGCCGTCAATGCCATGGCAAACCGAGCAGACATCGTTGAACAACGAAGCCGGATTTTCGGCACCCCAAGACTGCCAAGCGGAAAGGCCTCCTATGGAAAGAAAGCCGATCAGAAGAAAACGATGGGTCAATTTCAGCTGTTCAATAGCGGTAGTCCACTTCCTCCACCTTGTCAAGGTACGGTATCGGGAGGCCTTTATCCTTGTGTCTTATAGCGGAAAACCCGGCTTCGGCGCGTTGTGCCATTGAGTTCGGAAAAGAGAATGCCACGGAAGATCATCAAAAAAGTGAGAAAGAGACCGAAAGCGGAGGCGACGAAAAAGAACTGCAGAAAGAAAGGCAGGTGCACCGCCACGCTCCTCAACGGACCCAGCAGCATGAAGGCCGCCACCGTGATCAGCACATTGGGGAGGAACCACTCAATCCAATTTTCGACGATAAAGTGATAGCTTGCAGACAACAACGCCAGTCCCGAGACGCGGCTTTGGTAGATCAGCTCTGGAACAGCGTTGAGAATCACGTAGAGCAGGAGCTGAACAATTAGGAGAACCATCGGGCCTTCAGGCGCGGAGTAGGAGACACGCGAGAGCAAAGTCATGGGAATCCACAGGATGAAAGCAATACCGAGAATCTCCCACAAATAAACGGAAAAGCCCTTGATGAAATCGTTTAGATCAACCTTCCCGATTCGGACGACATTTTCAATAAGGTGAAGCCCTGAACTCATGCAGGCCGCGGTCACCGCCGTTACGACCAGTCCGCCGACAAACCATAAGGGTGAAAATAATATCGCAGCAAGAGATACCACCACGCTGTAAGCGAGCGGCGCCAATATGATTCCGGGATTTGCCGCAACAAGCTTGATGGAGCGAGAAAAGGCTATCTGATAGATCCAGAGGGTAGCTTTAACCGCTTCCATGAAAATAGAACCCCACTTTAGCAGGCGCCGGGACCGGAACCAGCGCCGACAGGTGATGGCAAGTCGATCATGCGAGGTAAAAACGGGGAGGTTTCTAATGCCCTGTTTAAACTCAAGTCGGTAGATCAGGTCGAGTTCGGGCTATTTCACTCCATAGCTCGCGTAGAGGCTGGGAATCCGTTCTCTTCCAGAGTGGTTGGAATATAGCCTCAATCATTCCCGCCAGCAATAATCAAAAACAAAAAGCCCGGTCTCAAAACCGGGCCTTTTTTAAATCAGAACCGACTCTCCTACGAGCCTCTGTCAGTCTCGTCTGGTTCGAGTCTCCGATCTCTTTGCCTCTCAGGCGCGCAGCGACTCGCTTTTAATCGGAAGTTTATAGATCCTCTTGCCGGTGGCCGCGAAGATAGCATTGCAAACGGCTGGAGCGATCGGCGGCGTGCCCGGCTCGCCAATGCCACCCTGATCGCCCTGCCCCTGCAAGGTGTGGACTTCGACTTTGGGCATCTCCCCCATGCGCAGCACCGGGTAGTCGTTGAAGTTCGACTGCTCGACGCGGCCGTTTTTGATCGTGATCTCGTTATAGAGCGCGGCGGTTAGTCCGTAGACGATGCCGCTCTCGATCTGCGCCACTATCGTATCGGGATTCACGACCCATCCCGAATCAATCGCTGCCACGACGCGATGCACTCTTACCGCTCCGTCTTTCGCAACGGAGACTTCCGCTACCTGAGCACAGTATCCGCCGTAGGCAAAGTGCGCGGCGATGCCGCGGTGGATCCCCGGCGCCAGCGGCTTGCCCCAGCCCACCTTCTCGGCCGCCAGATCGAGGACCGCGCGCAATCTCGCCGCGTGCGGCTTGCCCATGAGCTGGTGGCGATACTGATAGGGATCCTTACCGGCGGCATGGGCGAGCTCGTCGATGAAGCTTTCCATGATGAAGCCGTTCTGCGAGTTGCCGACCGAGCGCCAAAATCCCGCTGGAACCCCTGGGTTGTTGTTCACGTAATCCACGTAGACATTGGGAATATCGTAGGGGAAATAGTCGGCCGCGCCCTGCACAGAGGTGGGATCGAGCCCGTCCTTGCGCAGGAGATGGCCGAAGGTTTTAAAGTACTGGAGGATCGAGGCGCCGACAATGCGGTGGCGCCACGCAGTCGGCATTCCATTGGCGTCAAGGGCTGCGGAGAGCACGTTGTGCGATGCCGGCCGGTACTGAGAGTGTTGCATGTCATCTTCACGCGTCCAGACAACCTTGACCGGCACGTTGCCGGCAGCGCGCGAGACATCCGCCGCCTCCACGGCGTAGTCGCTCTCGAGCCTTCGGCCGAAGCCGCCGCCAAGGTAGGTCGTATGGATCGTGATCGCTTCGGGCTTAAGGCTGGTGAGTTGGGAGACCCAGTGGCGGTTCCACGATTGCGCCTGCGTAGGCGCCCAGATCTCGACCGAATCGCCCTTGAAGTGCGCGGTTGCGTTCATCGGCTCCATGCAGGCGTGGGCGAGAAATGGCACCTCGTACACTGACTCGACGCGCTTTGCCTCGCTGGCGAGCGCCTTGTCAACATCGCCCACCTTAAGCCGCTCGGCGGCGGTGCTCCCTTTGGCCATCTCAGCCCAAGATTTGTAGATTTCCGGCGAGCTCATCTTCGACATCGGCCCCTCGTCCCAGGTGATTTCCAACGAATCGCGCCCCTTCTTCGCCGCCCAAAAACTGTCGGCGACTACCGCGACGCCCGTACTGACCTGAACGACCTTCTTTACACCCTTGACTTTCATGGTTTTATCGGCGTTGAAGCTCTTCACCTTGCCGCCCAAGACCGGCGAGCGGGCCACAACTGCAGTGAGCAGACCGGGACGCTTGACGTCGATGCCGTAGATCGCTTTGCCGTTGACCTTGAGCGGGATGTCGTGGCGTTTGGTCGTCTTGCCGATGATCTTGAACTCGGAAGGCTTCTTGAAGATCGGATCAGCCGGCGGCGCAATCTTCGCCGCCTCGGAAGCGAGCGCCCCGTACGACACTTTCTTGCCGCTCGGCGTGTGGATCACCCAGCCTCTCTCGGCGACACACTCGAGCTGGCTCACCTTCATTCTCTCAGCGGCGACGGCTGTTAGCATGGTGCGTGCGGCCGCGCCAGCGCGCCGCACCGGTATGCCGAAATTACGCACGCTAGAGCTCCCGCCGGTACCCTGGAATCCCCCCATCGCCTTGAAGCCGCTATAACGCGGATTGCCGAACGCGGGGTCGACACCGCCCTGCTCGATTCGCACGTCCTTGAACTCAACCTCGAGCTCTTCGGCAAGCATCATGGCGAGGGCGTTGTGCGCGCCCTGACCCATCTCAGCCTGCCCGCAAAAGAAAGTGGCCTTACCATCGGTGCCGATCTTGAGGAAGGAATTAAGCTTCGTCCCACCGGGGGAGGCTTCGGCCCGGCGCGCCCCGCCCGGAAGATAAAAGCTGAGAATCAGACCACCGCCCGCTGCGGCGCTCGTCTTAAGAAAGTTTCTCCGTCCTTGGTTGAAAGCGCGCTTCATGTCACCCCTCCTTTCTTATGCCCGCCGCAGCGTGAATAGCCCTGCGGATGCGGTTGTAAGTGCCGCAGCGACAGATGTTGCCCGACATCGCCTTGTCGATGTCAGCGTCTGACGGACTCTTGTTATTGGCGAAGAGCGCCGCCGCCGACATAATCTGCCCTGATTGACAGTAGCCGCACTGCGGCACCTGCTCGGCGACCCAGGCCTTCTGCAACGGATGACTGCTGTCGCGCGACAATCCCTCGATGGTGGTCACTTTCTTGCCCGCGACCTGAGAGATCGGCGCGGTACAGGAACGCACCGCCTCTCCGTTCACGTGCACCGTGCAGGCGCCACACAGAGCGATGCCGCAGCCATACTTGGTGCCGGTCAGGCCAAGCGTATCACGCAACACCCACAGCAAGGGCGTGTCGGGCGCGACGTCCACCTTGTGGGCTTTACCATTGACGATTAATGAGATCATGAGACCTCCCCTCACAGCTATTGTTTTTGTTGGCCAACATCTAACTTTTTTTCAGAAGCAAACAAAATGGCTGGGAGATCCAGTTTAAGATGAGAAACAAAAGGTGACTGGATCAATGGACCCAGCCTAAGTTGCTGTCGTGAAAAACGGCCTTAAAATAGAGCAGAAATGGAATACACGTCAAGGAAAAAAGGGGTGACAAACAATGAGGGCGGATAGACGAAGCGGGCGCGAAAGGGTTTAGAGACTGAAGACAGATCCTCCGTGGCTCCTAACTTCGGCCGGATCGAAATCGCGTAATTCCTGGATCTGAATACTACCTTCGAGGAACTTCCCACCCGTAATATCGTTGAGCAACTTTGCGGCTTTTTCCCGGCTCGGCTTTGTGTCGCACTCGGCGAAAAGCGCCCGGCTGAGTTTGGAATTAGGATCTTTTTCGTCCGGCTTGAGTCGATACTTTACGACATAGACCACGTTATCCTCTTTTGCCTCGGTTGCCTGAGAGGGGGGCTAGGCTAGCTGCGATAACGGCCAGCACCGCTGATCTTGTCTTTCGGGTGAGACCTGACTTTTACCTGCGCCTGAATCGCCCTAAGCCAGACCAGCAAAAGGGCCAGGGAACCCAACAAGAGTACTGCGTCAAACATTGAATCCTCCTACGCTTTGTGCACTCAGCAACGACTGTGCCAACTAAATCAGGCGCCGTACATCAAGGATTTTCTGCAGTTTTTAGTGGCCCGCCATTGACAAAGCATGATATATGTGACGAGGGTTCCCGACAATTTTGCGACTGCGGGGCTTAGAATGAGGCAAAAGAAAGAAAAGAGTAGGGGAAAAGGAAACTATCGATCCCTGAAAGCAAGCAACTGTTACTTTTGTGTAGCCAGTTTTAACTTCTTAGTTTCTGTCGTTCTATGTTTTCGCGGGCCTTTCTGAGTTCTTTTCCGATTTTCCCACGGACTTATCGATATCTGTGCCTCTCGGCCGAGCCCCCATCCTGTTTCTTGGAAGGACTAAGATTATCGCCACCAAAACCGCACTAAAGGCGCCAGCCCGCAATCCCTTTGACCCTACTTAAGGAGTCCTATAAACATGCCCAAAAGGCTGGCATGGCCCTGGCGAAGAGGAGGATCGGGATGGGAATTAGGTTGGCAATAGGCATGCGCGCTTTCGCATTCGACTAGATTTTGAGATTCTCGGGCGGGCTCACAGAAACCACGTCCAAGGCGTTGAGCGTGCAGGCGAGCATGGCGTAGTAGCCGATCGTGGCGGTGAGTTCCACCAAACCTCTCTCCCCGAGCCTAGCGTACAGCGCTTGAAATGTCGTCTCGCTGACTCTGTGGGTACGCAGCAATTCCTGGACGTAGCTTACGATCTGCGCCTCTTCGAAAGGGAAGCTCTCCGGCCCTTTGCGCTGGTGAATCGCCCGGACAGTCTCCATGGAAATCCCAGCTTTCTGTGCGTGTCCCACATGGGCTCCCCATTCGTGCTTGCACTCAAGCTCACGTGCAGCGGCGAGCACAGCGAGCTCGACAACCTTTGCATCCAGTTGAGACTCGAATCGAATGTAAGTGCCCAAGTGAGCGGTTCGCTCTGCGATCGGTGGGCTATGCAGGAGAGCCGCGAATGGCCCGCGCACCATGCCGCGGCTTTGTGCTATCGCGTCGTAGATCCGCTGATGCTCTGCTGGTAGAATCTCCTTTTTTTCAACCAACGCTATTCGGGACATCTTCCTTCCTTTCTAAGAGAGCTTTTGTTTTAGCCAGTATACAACGATCTCCTGGACTTCATGATTGGACTGACCGGGGTTACGACCCATGTGTCCCGCTCCAGGAAAAATCCGGACCTCTTTCAGACTGCCGTGCTCCAAAAGCAGGTAGATATCCTCCGCGGGATGCTGATCATCCTCCTTGCCGTTGACGCAGAGTAGCGGGGCGCTCGGCTGATCCAGCAGCCCTTGTGTCTTTAGGGAAAGGTTGGGCGCAATCTTTAGAACTTCCTCAAGTGTCCTGACCCTGAAGATGTAGGCACGGGCATCTAATAGACTGACCGGTCCCATCAGATACTGTGAGGCTCGCTCGGTAAGCGCCGGCCGCAGCCACTCTTCCTGAAAGGTATAATGGACTCCGGCACCCAAGTTGACCGCTCCCCTCAATCTTTTCTCCTCTACGTGGGCAAGTTTGGCGGCCCAGTAGCCGCCGAAGCTACCTCCCATGACTGCGATCCGCCTTCCGTCCAAGTCAGCCCGGGTCTCCAGATAATCCATGGCCGCAGAGAAGGTCCGCTCCGCATGGAGATCCTGACCGAGGCACGGATTCTCACCCGCGCCCGGCATGTCGACTGTGAATGTAGCGAGGCCTTCCTTGTGCAACGCCTCGCTGTTCGATCTCCGGTCTTCCTTCCACCCATCCACACCACCCCAGTACATCACGACCGGCGGCCGCACCCTTCCCTTTGGAATCTGTAGATAGCCGACTACTTTTTTTCCTTCAAACGGTATCTCGATCCGCTCTAAAGGCGGATCAAGATAAGGCGCCGCTCTTAAAAAGCCTCTAAACCCCGCCTTGTAGCAATTCATCTTTTCGGGGGCTACTCGGCATGGGATAACGGCCTATCCGGTAGTATTCATAGGCTTGATAGTAAGATCTCCCGGCCTCTTCTCCCTTGCTCTGTTTTTCTTGCTCTTCACCAAGCGCTTCGTATCTCTGCCCCAAGTGCGCCCACTCCCTTGCCCACAGATTAGGATCGAGGCTGCATAGGCGGCCTACCACCTCCTCGACTTCTTCCCGCTTGGTACGTTCGAAAGGATTAACCCTGCCGGCGCGGCGCACGATCTCCGTCTTGGTCCCTTCGAGACTATGGCTCTTCGCTTCCATCTTCCTAACTCTTGGCTTGCTCGCTGCCCAAGGAGCGCAGGGCCGCCTTCAGAAAGCGATCCTCGATGAAATTCTCTGGTTTGAAATTGGGCTTTTCTTTCAGCACGGCAAACTCTAGCTCAGCCCGCTTCATAACTCCTTGTGGATCTAGAGCCGGCTCGAAGGCGTCACGCATCAAGTCGTAAAGGGAAGCGGCGACGTCGCGCTCCACCTTGCCGTGGCGCATGATGATGTCGATGCTGCCTTCGCGGTTCGCCTTGATGTAGAGCAGTGCCTTGACCACAGCTTTGGTCATCCTCTCCGCCAAATCCGGTTCATCCTGAATCAGTTTTGCAGTTGTCAGAAGAGCACTGAACGGCACATTCTTGAACTCGTCTCCGAGATAGACAAGCCGCTTGAAGCCCGCCTTGAGCAGCGGCTGATCCGTTGGCGGCGCCATGAGTGCGGCAGCTGCGCGCCCTTGCTGAAGCGCGATCACTTTACCTTGGTTGTCGGGAATGTTGAGATATTCGGCCGCGTTCTGAGGTAGGCCATACTTGACGAAGAGCGCCTGGAGCACGCTGTAGGTGGAACCGCCAAAGGTGACCGCAATCTTGGCACCCTTCAGCTCTTCTAGTCGCTCCACTTCAGGGCGCGTGATGACGCCGAAAGGAATCTGGTTAAAGATCTGCACTAGAATACGGAGCTGCTCGCCGCGAAACATGGTCTGCATCGCCGGACCAAAAGCTGAAGAGAAATGAACGCTTCCGGACACCAAGGCCTGGACGTTGACCGCGTTCCCACGCAGCATAACGATCTGGGCATTGGGTATGCCCATTTCTTCATAGAACCCTCTATGCTTCGCCGCCACATAGGCCAGGTGCTGGATATTGCCAGGACCGGGCAAAGAAATGTAAACAGGCTTGGTATATTGAGCTGTCAAAACGGAAGGAGAACAAAAAACAGCCAGCACCATCGCAACGATGAACTTAGTGCTCATGCAAGTCTCCCTTCTTCGAGACGACGCAGCGATATCCGAGACATAAAATAGGTCAGTTGGACAACAGGCGTCAAGGGAGACTAGCGATTCGTGTATCCACTGCCTGTGGTCAACGACAAGCTGTTGCAAAACGGAATCGACGGCACTATGTATGCGTCGTACCGAACGCCGTAATGAAGGGAACTCAATATGCTGATTCTATCGAATGAGGAGGTCGAAAAGATTCTTTCCGTCAGGGCTTGCCTCCAAGTCCTGGAGGAAGCCTATAGAGATCTTGGCAACGGTGCCGCGGCTACTGTGCCCCGCTATGACGTTTTAAGCCCTCGCGGGAATGACGCGTTCTACGAGTATAAGACCATGAGCGGTGTCTTTCCGCGACGAAAAATCGCTGCTCTTCGCCTCAATTCCAGCGTGGTTAAATGGTACGAGAAAGCGGGCGGCATTCGTAAAGACAAGCTTCCAGTGGCGGCGGGCGACCGGTTCGTCGGATTGATTATGCTTTTCAGCACGGAAACGGGCGAGCCCCTGGCCATATTTCCCGATGGCTATGTGCAGAAGCTGCGGGTGGCATCCGCCAGCGCGATCGCGGCGCGCTACCTCGCGCGCCAGGATTCCAAAGCCATGACCTTGCTGGGGAGCGGTTGGCAGGCGAGCGCTCATCTGATCACTCTTTGCATGGTACGCGACATTCGAAGCGTTAAAGTTTATAGCCCAACTCCTGAAACACGGCGGCGCTTCGTAAAAGATATGGGAGGGCAAGTGTCAGCGGAGCTGCGGGAAGCCGTAAGCGTGGAAGAAGCGATCGATGGCGCTGACATCATCACCTGCGCGACCAATTCGATATCGCCCTTGTTTGGAGGCGAACTGTTGCAACCAGGAGTCCATGTGTCATGCATTAAACCGTGCGAGCTGGACGCAGTTACCTACAGGCGCGCCGATCCTCTCGTCATCCACTGGCACGAGGCCAAACCTTTCCATATCATCCTCGGCGTAGATCCGAAGTCGATCCCCGATGTTACCGACGGCTGGCGCCATCCGATCACGCAGGAGGTGACACCGATCTGGAACTTACCGCTTCTCTCCGAGCTCGTAAACGGCCAACACCCGGGAAGGTTGGATGAGAAATCGGTCACCTGCTTTTGCAACAACGTAGGACTCGGGCTACAGTTCGCCGCGGTCGGAAGCGAGGTTCTGCAAAAGGCGCGCGAGGCCGCCGTAGGACGGGAGATTCCGACGGATTGGTTTCTGGAATCAGTCCATCCTTGATGGTTCTAGACCTCCCATTCTCAATCCTCTTGTTTCATCAGCTGAGGTTGGTTATTACTAACTTCAGGCAGCACGAAATCTTATCGCCGGAGTGGTGGAACTGGTAGACGCGCTGGACTCAAAATCCAGTGGGGCTTGCCCCGTGGGGGTTCGATTCCCCCCTCCGGCACCAAAATCAAGCGGCTATGCAGTCCAGTCATCGCATGCGCTTCTTGCCCCACCCTCAAGCAGTCTGTTTTTTTCTCTTGTTACATGCAATCGTAACCAGCCCAGTTTGTGGAGCGGCAGCGACAGGGCCGCTTCGCATTCATCCCGCTAACCCACGCTACTTTACCGACGATTCAGGCAAAGCAATCTATCTCAGCGGCTTGGATGACAGTGGGGAATTCCAGGATGCGGGGACGACCTATCCTCCGCCCTCTCCGTTTGATTATGCCGGATACCTCCATCACCTTCAGTCTTATGGCTTGAACTTTCTACGCATGTGGACTTTTCACACTCCTAAATTCTTGCCACTCTGGGTTCCCGGGCAAGAATGGTATATCGAGCCCATGCCATGGGTCCGCTCCAATCAGTGTTGCGCAGCGGATGGTAGGAATAAATTCAACTTGGATCAATTTAACGCTGCATATTTTGACCGAATGAGGGACCGTATTGCCATGGCCGCGGACTACGGAATTTACGTTCAATTGATGGTGCTTTTCGATGGACTCTTATTACAATTCGAAGGGGATCCCCGACTTGGACAAAGAGACGTTTGGAAATATCACCCTTTCAATATTCAGAACAACGTAAACGGCATAGACATCCCGGACGCCAATGGCAACGGACGCAGGGATGAATTTCACGTCCTTGGCTTTCTACCGTCAGCAGCTCTCGCCACGCAAGAACGGTATGTACGGCAAGTAGTCGATACGGTGAACGACTTCGATAATATCTTATACGAAATTAGCAACGAAGCCGATCGTCACAGTCTCCCGTGGCAGGAGTATTTTGTTGATTACATCAAGCGATATCAGCGCACAAAGCCGAAGCAACATCCTGTGGGAATAAGTGCTCTGACAGGAGGAACCAATGAACAGCTCTTGGCCGGCCCCTGGGACTGGGTTTCTCCAGGTTCATGGAATGAGCCGGGCGACTACGAGAGTAACCCGCCTATTGCAGACAGCAGAAAGGTCATTATTTCTAATACGGATCATTATGCGCCGGAAAAAGATGTGAGCCGGCAATGGCCTTGGAAAAGCTTTACCCGGGGACTTCACACGATGTTGTTGATTCCAGAAATAGACCGTCCGCCTCTCTGCAATCCCCCTACTTGTGTTCCTCGTGTGGCGGTTCGAAGAGCCATGGGGGACACTGTCGCCTTTGCCAACCGACTAGACCTTGCCTCTATGACGCCACGTCCAGACCTTGCCTCGACTAACTACGCACTCGCCAATCCAGGTTCGGAGTATTTAGTCTACGCGCCACTCGGATCGTCTTTCACGGTGAATTTGGCCGGCCGCTCGCAGGATTTCATCGTGGAGTGGTTCGATCCTACGACAAGAGCTACCTTATCCGGCGGAATTGTAACGGGCGGGGGCACCAAATCTTTTACATCCCCTTTCAGTAATGCTGTGCTTTACCTTAAAGCTGTCACTTCACACCCCACCGTTGTTCCCGGTAAACAGAGTCCGATCCAATAGTCAAAGATGATGCGTGTCTTGTGGTCCTGACAATACCATCGTCACGCGCTAAGGGATGCCGCCTAGCCATTTTAGTTACAGCTGTCATGGCACTGTGACATATTTTGAAACAGTTCAATTTTTCCCACTCTTTTTCTTCAATCATCCTGTAAAAAACCAGGCTTTTTAGCTTTCGAGCCTTTGGCACAAGTATTGCTTATCGCAAACCTCTGGGAACAAATCACAAGAGTGTCAACCACACGATTGGTTAAGAAAAACTATGGTCCCGGAGGATTCAATGGTTATGACACATGAAGGTTCGATACGTTACGTTAAGGATTACTGCAAGGCTCTACGCGCTATCGGAGATGGTTTAGAAGCGCTCCAGGCGGAACTAATTGAGATAAGATGTGCGGGAGATAACTATATTGTTTGTGCCAAGACCCGAAGCCAACTGTCCAAGATATCCTTGCTAAACGATCTCCGTAATGGGGCTTTTCGGATAATGTGGCACATATTACCTAGTCGCTATCGTTGGAACGAGCCTTTGGCTATGGAACTCTCTTACACTCCGAAGGTTGTCGAACAGCTAGAATGCTCCGGGCAGGCAAGGCGAGAAAAAGCCGGCATGCCAGACCCTTATAGCACACCCACGGCTCTGCGCGTGATCGGTGCATATATCGATTCCAAAAATCTACGCCTCCGTCAGATCTCCAGGCGTGATGAATTGATGATAATCCAATACGAAACCCCCCAAGGCGAGTCTCATACGGAAGAGCTTACGGCATCGGCGTTGTACGCTTTATTTGTCCAAATGTTCGCAAAGAGAAGCGGTCGGTCATCAGAGAATGGCGAAGAAATCGAAACACATCAAGGTGAGACCTGGGATGGCTCTAGATAGCTGGATTGTGAGTTCAGTGCGGCTTACTTGAGGTTTCGATCACCAAATCTAGGCGTGTGCTTCGGCCCAGTTCTTTCCCGTATGGACTTCTACGGCGAGACCGCACCGAAGGTCTGCGGCTTTTACCATTTCGCTTTCAATAATCGCCCTTGCGCGCTCCAGCTTGTCTATGGGCACCTCGAACACGAGTTCATCATGCACGGTAAGGAGCATTTTAGCGACCGGGTCTTTACCAAGGGCTGCATTGACGCCGATCATGGCCTTCTTAATGATGTCCGCGGCGCTCCCTTGGATGGGCGCGTTCAGGGCCATCCGCTCGCCTAAAGCCTGCAGTCGATAATTCGAGGAGCGGAGCTCCGGCAGATAGCGGCGGCGCCCGAACATGGTCGTAGTGAAACCGTCGATCTTGGCCTTTTCGACTTGGGACTCCAGGTATTCCTTCACTTTCGGAAACTGAGCATAGTAGGCGGTAATAAACTTTTCGGCTTGGTCCATCTCAACGCCGAGCCTCTGCGAGACGCCATACGCCGACATCCCGTAGGCAATCCCGTAAGAAAACTGCTTCACGTAGTTACGCATCTCGAAGGAGACATCCGCGACCGGCACACCATAGACTTTGGCAGCAATGGTGGCATGAAAGTCGTGTTTTTGCGCGAAGGCTTGGAGAAAGGCCTCGTCCCGACAAAGGTGCGCGAGCACGCGAAGTTCGATTTGAGAATAGTCGGCAGAGAGCAGGACGTGGTCGGGCGGCGCGATAAATGCCCGGCGGATCTGGCGTCCAAGCTCGCCGCGGATCGGAATGTTCTGTAGGTTAGGCGCTGTTGACGCAAGGCGACCGGTTACGGCGGTCGTCTGCTCGTAAGTCGTGTGGATCCGGCTGGTTCTGGAATCGATCAGCGCCAGCAACATTTCGGTAAATCCGGTCTTCAGTTTCGCCACCTCTCGGTATTCGAGCAGGGCATCGACGATGGGATGCGCACCGGCGAGTTTCACCAGCTCAGAAGCGTCCGTTGAATAGCCGGTTTTGATTCTCCTGGTTTTGGGAAGACATAGCTTCTCGAAAAGGATCCGCTGGAGCTGGGGATGGGAGTTGACGTTGAACTGCTCTCCCGCGTGATGCTGAACAGTCCGTTCGAGCATCGCCATCTTTTGCCCAAAGTCAGCGTTCAACTGTTCCAGATAGTCGCGATCAACGAGAATTCCCGCGTGCTCCATCCGGGCGAGCACTTCGATCAGCGGGAACTCTAGGGTTGTCGCAAGCTCCCAAATGCCACAGTTACGCAAATGCTCCTCCAAAACCGGCGCCACGGTCCAAACCGCCACTGCCTCTCGGGCCACGCGGCGTGTCTCCTCGGGCTCAAAGTCGAAACTCACTTGTCCGCCTTCGCTAGGCTCGGGTTTTTTCTCGTCAAGGGAAACATTAAGATAACGCCGCAGAGAATCGCTAATCGTGTACCCTCCTGACGCGGCTCCTGGCTCAAGGAGGTACGACGCAATTTTCGTATCGAGGTAGAGTCCTTTTAACTCAACCCCGGCGCTGAGCGCCATTCGGTAAAGTGATTTCGCCTCATGCGCAATCTTTTGTCGTCCTAAGTCGGCAAGAAAGCTGGCAAGCCGGTCCACGGCCGAAGCAAACGGCAAGATCTGCGCCTCGCCAGATCTAGCGCACACCGCTAGCGAACGCTCATCCCAAGCGAGAGCCACAGGGCCCTGGTCGGGGAGATTCTTCGCGGATTGAAGTTCGGAAATCGTCCGGACCTCCAGGACTGGAATCGCCATCCGAGCATGGATATTAAGCTCCTGCACGCGCTCGTAAAGCGTACGAAATTCAAGCGATGTGAAGAGCTTGCGGACCTCTTCGTCATCCCAGGCCTCGAGTTCGAGGCCCGTTGGATCCAGCTCGAGCGGGACATCATCGAGTAAACGCCCGAGTTCCTTGTTTACTCGGATCTGATTGGCATGTTGCGTCACGGCTTCGCGGAGTTTCGGTGGTAACTCGTCCGCCCTGGCAATGATCTGCTCGACATCGCCGTACCTGTTGACCAGCTGGGCCGCAGTTTTGTCACCGATGCCCGACACACCCGGTAGATTGTCCGACGGCTCGCCCTTGAGCGCGACAAAATCGGTCCATTTTTCTGGCGATACGCCGTACCGTTCGAGCACTGCAGCGCTGTCATAGCGGCCGACATCCGAAATCCCACGGCGGGTCATCATCACGGTAACGCCGTCGCGCACGAGCTGTAAGCAGTCACGGTCACCGGTGACAACAACAACCTCGTCGCCTTTCTCCCGAGCCCGCCGCGCCAGAGTTGCGAGCAGGTCATCAGCTTCATAGCCCTCCAGCTCCACCATGGGGATGCGCAGAGTCTCGAGGACTTCACGGATCAAGGGAAGCTGCTGCCGGAACGCATCGGGAGTCGCCGCCCGCCCTGCCTTATATTCCGTGTAACGCTCGATCCGGAACCGCGGCTCACCCTTGTCGAAACAAACGACAACGGCGTGGGGTCGCTCATCGGCAAGAAGCTTGATCAGCATCGCGGTAAATCCGTAAACGGCATTCATCACCTGCCCGGACGATGTGACGAGCGTATCAGGAAGCGCAAAGAAGGCACGGAATGCGAGAGAATGGCCATCGAGCAGCACCACCTTGCACGCGTTACTCACTGGGCCTTCTTGGATGGCGCAGTCTGACTTTCCAGCTTGCTTGCTCTTCTTCTCCGTTCTCACGATTTCAGTCTACCTGATAGCTCGCGTTGTGAGCAACGGTGCGACTGCTTACTGAGTTATCTAAGGGAGAGGCAAGCCCCAAAAGTTATTCAGACCCTTGGGGCTTGCGGTTGGCGGGCTCTTCGGAAAGGTCTAGGTTCTAAGAACGGTCGGCAAAAGGCTCCGAATCCGGTCGAGATCGCTTCCTGAGTACGTTTTAAAGACCCATGTTAAAGACATTGTAAACATGGCCGCATTGATCACAAAAGATAACCATGAAAGGCGCGGCGGTCATTTTCTTCCGGCCGGAAGTCGCATCGCCACCCTTTTTGCAGATGATGTGTTCCATCCCGTCAATCGAGCAGCCAGGACAGCGAGGATGAGCATTGCTTTCCATCTTGGCGCCGTAGTTGAAGCGAAATCCTTTTCCCACATTTTCGCTGCATTCCGATTTTTTGTCCTGATCGCTGTGATCCTCTTCATCCTTGCCGTCTTCATCCTTACCGTCCGTAAGGTTTCTATAAGCCTCTAAGACCTGCCTGAATTTCTCTGCCGCTTTCTCGTTCCCTTGATTTCGATCGGGGTGGTATTTGAGAGCAAGCTTATGAAAAGCTCTCTTGATCTCCTCATGACCGGCATTCCGATCCAGGCCGAGGACCTCGTAAGAATCAATGTTGCCGTTCGAACCGGTATTCATCCGCAAAGGTTCCGTGAATGCGCGAGTTTTCTGCAGGATTCATACCAATCCTTGGCTCGCTGGAAGTCGCTGTTTTTTCTCGTGAAATCATTTCGGGTGCAAAAAGAATTGCGGAATGGAATGTCAGAAATGGCACTACTGTGCCGAATGTATCCGAGATAGCCCATTCTCGGCTCGGGGAACTCTCCGGCCCGATGCCTAACCAGAATTACCCCTTGAAATCACAGCTCTTTTGGTAGAGGGTTGGAATCGTCTATGGGCATCACGGATTTTTTCTGGATCTTCGTAGTCATTTCGGTACTCCAGCCTCTGTTTCAGAAAAAGATGTTGGAGATGGGTCGGCTTCGCATATTGCGTTCCCTTCAGAAAAGACGTGGCAGCCTGGTCATCACTCTCGTCCACCGCCAGGAAACGATGAGTTTCCTCGGTTTTCCACTGATGCGGTATATCGATGTGAACGATTCAGAAGCCGTCCTGCGGGCGGTCCGACTTTGCCCTCCCGAGTGTCCCATAGATATGATCATTCACACTCCCGGCGGACTCGTACTCGCCTCGGATCAAATCGCCAACGCGCTTCATAGACACAAGGGCAAAGTAACCGTTTTCGTCCCTCACTATGCGATGTCCGGGGGAACTCTTATTGCGCTGGGCCGATGAGATCGTTATGGACGAGAATGCTGTTCTTGGGCCGCTGGACCCGCAGATCGGCAAGGCGCCGGCCTCTTCGATCCTGAGCGTGCTCGACCAGAAACCACCGAAGGATATCGACGACGAGACCTTGATTACAGCCGACATTGCCCGCAAAGCGATGGCCCAGATGCGGTCTGCAGTTACGGAACTCATCTCCGAGCGGCTTTCCAGTGATAAGGCTGCCGTGCTAGCCGAGAAGCTCACAAGCGGAACGTGGACCCATGACTATCCGATCACGGCTCAGGAAGCCAAAACGATTGGTCTTCCAGTCACCACCGACGTGCCGTCCGAGATCTACCAGGTCATGGGTTTCTTCCCCCAACCGACGCGAACTCAAGGAGCGGTAGAATATCTTCCGCTTCCCCAGCCCGCAGGCCGCAGGGAAACTAGGCGCGCGGATTAGTCGAGGAGCGACTTATCCGCCTGAGCTCGCGGGTAAATTATCCGTCCACCCTTGACGACTCCAAAGGGGGTCAATTCATGGCGCTGCAGCTGAGTCTCAGAAAGAATGTGAAAGACTTCCCATTTGCCGACGACGAGAGCGTCAGCAATTAGCGAGCGGTGGCAGCGCCACGGGACAGCTTCGGCGCACATGAGCGCCACTTTGCTTTTCTTGGCCAGCTCGATCATGTCTTGAAGGGCTTCCCAGAATTCCTCTGTCTGCATGTAATCGGCATATCCGCGGAAGCTCGCGTTGTGCCATCCTAGATTGACTGAATCTTTAGCTGGCTTTCTCAACCCGCCGAGTTCTTTATGATGCTGATATTCAATGCCGTGCTTTTGCAAGGATTTCCTGAGCGCGTCCGAGTTGAAATGGGGAACGTGCCTTGACTTCGGCACTGTGCGTACATCCGCAAGCACCTCGATGCCATAACGTCCGAGGAGCTTTAGGAACTCATCCCGCGTCCGTGTGGAGTGGCCGATGCTGTAAACCTGCATAGATAACTGATGAACTTAGTGGACGTGTTCATCCGGCGCCAGAACAGAAGGCTTCTCTCCGCTAAGGCGCTCGACCTCGCGAAAAAGGTTCTTCATTTCAGTCCAGCCAACACCATCGCCGGAGATCCAACGTGCTCTAATATAGCCCTGCCGGTCGATCAAGAACTCCACATGCGGCGGCATCGTCGGGTCAGGCAAGCTACCCTCAGCGCTGAAGCTCCTTCGAAACAGGGCATAAACTTCGAAAGCCTCTTGGCCTCCATCCGTGACGATCGCTAGATCGTGAAGCCGAGTCGCTCCCTCCGGTATTAATTCCCGCTCATCCTGAGGAATAGCGAGAACTTCGACACCGAGGCTTTTGAGTTTTGCATAGGCCTGATCGATCTGCACAAGCCGCTCGCGGGACTGCGGCCGCGTAAACAGCACCAATAACACGATTCTCTCTTGCCGATGATCCTTCAACGTTCTCTCTTCGCCGCGAGTGGTTCGGTAGGAAAAATCTGGCGCCACGAGCCAAGGCTCCGACTCGACGATCGGAGCCATTGAGCGAGCCCGCTCCGCAGCCGAAAGGGCGCGCATAAAGTTAATTAAATCCCAGCGCTCTTCCTGGCTCAAGGCCGCGCCGAACCCCGGCATCGCTTTTCCTGGAATTCCTTCGCTCAGCCACCAAAAAAGATCCCCGGCCGTATGGTCTCCGGTATGCTTGGCTGTTAAATCCGCTGGCTTCGGCTTAAGGTCTTCTGCGACTGGTCCATCGCCGTATCCGGCCACGCCATGGCAAAGCGCGCAGTTCTCCCGGTAGAGATGGAGACCGTTGGCAACCGATATCGCATGGTAAGTTACCGACGGCCTCATGTACGTTGTCGGATAGGCATCGGTAGAAATAGTCGGTAAGGTCACCGCGGCTCCATACGCGACGGACGCCAGACCGACACCGATAGTCCATGGGCGCTCCGCCCGCCGGAGCGCGGCCGCACAAAGACAAACAAAACCAAAAGCCGCAAGCGCCGTCCCGAAGAAAATCTCAGGCCGGATCCTGGGATTCGTTTGAACCGTCGCCCAGCTCCAGCGAAAGGAAAAGGGCCATGTGAGTTGGCTATGACGCGCCGGCGGCGTAAAAGCCATCCATCCGACAACGACAAGAATCAGCACTCCTAGGACTGCCTCGGCCACCACGTTTCGCTTTAGCCCGCCCAGAATCGGTTGAAACTCTCGAAGAGAAGCTTGTGAGCTCAAGGCAAGAAGCTTTGGTTTGAGCGACTGGCGGTTAAAGCCGGCAAGCGCGATAAGGAGAAGCATAACACCGAGCTTTGTTAAAAGGAGACGGCCGTAAGCAGTTCCCAGAAGCGCAGCGAACCCGCCGACCAGACTCCACGCGTTCAGAAATCCTGTAATCACGAGCAAAGAGACGCACGCCAAACCTAGCAGAGAGAAGCGCCCGGTCGCCTCCTGAGCGATGGGCAGTGCCGATGCGGCGCCGCCTGTCCAGTGAAGAAGCAGCGCCAGCGGCAGCAGTCCTCCCAACCAAAGAGCTGCGGCAACGAGGTGCAGCGCGTCCGCCGCGAGCTGGATGAGCAAAACCATCCCTTCCCCGGCGGCAGCGTGACCGGACCAGGGTAGAGTCACTAACAGAGCGCAAGCCAGCAAGAAATTTGTCCAGCTAGAGGTCCTCCGTTCTCCTCTTCCCCAGTCGTCACTCATGGCGAACAGAAAGGAGAGGAGTAACAGAGACAACCGTGTGATCCAGACTGCGCCGTATTGGGTGCCGGTTATGACGCTGCCGATGTCGCCTAAGGTCATTTGCTCCGGCGAGCGACCTGAAATGACCGCGACCTGAAATAACAGTCCCAGAAGCAAAGTGAGAAAAGCTGTAAGAAGCGCCCAGAAAACCAGCTTAAGCTGAAACCGGTTGAGCCTCTGCGCGATATCCAGCGACTCCATCCCGGATTTTTTAAATGCCGGTCGCGCGATAAGGAGAACAAACGCGGAGCTACCGGCAACAAAGAACAAGGAGAGAATATGGAGCGAGCGGATCGATGCAGCCCATCCGTTCATGACGCTCAGCGTCTTGCCCTGACTGTGAAAGAGAATTGGTCTTTTACGACATGGCCGTCGACCGACAGAACTCGGAACTCGACGGTATAGATTCCCGGAGGAAGCAGCTTGATTTCAACGGAGAGCTGCTTAGGATCCTCCGCACCGACCTGGATGTCGCCCAAGTCTACCCGATTGCCACTCGAATCTGTTACCGTCAGCGAGGAAAAGCGCGGCTCCAACTTCTCATTGAACCAGAGCTGGAGCCGAGTAGGCGCTTTAAACAGAATGGCCCGGCGTGCGGGAATCGATTTTACCAAGTAGGCGTGGGCCGAGACCGTCGACGGGGCAAGCAGCGCCAAATAGACGATGACGACCCACAACCAACCCATTACGGACGACCCGACTCAACAGGGTAGCCTCGCTTCACCCAGCCCGGATACCCTTCCAGCATCACAAAGATGTTGCGATACCCCCGATATTCCAAGAAAACAGCTTTATTAGTAATGTCATAAGTTTGACAGGCGCAGTAGAGAACGACCCTTCCCGTCTTGAGAATTTCGTTGAATCTTTTTTCCAGCTCCGTTATCGGGATCGAGCGCGCCCCGAGAAACTGCTGGAAATCTCTCGCAGGACCCAGATCGATGAGGACCACTTTTTTCACCTGAGTTCAGAAGAAGCTTCACTCGATCCGGCGGAATGGTATCAATGGTATCCTCAACACCGTGGCCGGCAAGCGCAACCACAGGAGAGAATGCAGCAAGCCACGACACCAGAAGAAAAGTTATCCGCCTCTTAGTTTCCGCGCTGCTTTTCATACTTGACGGTCACGTTTTTGTTGTCCGGTGTCCAAGACATAGTCCCTTTGACTCCTGGTGTGTACCGCAGGATCCAAAATCCTCCGCCCGGATCCGAAGAGCTTGCAAATACAAGTCCGTTTTCATGGACAAAGACATTGTCAGCGTGACCGTTGTCCGCGTTGGCTCTTGTAAACGGCGGTGGAACAAAGTGGCCGACGCTCTTGGGTCGATAGGGATCGGAGATGTCGACCGCCCAGAAGCCAGAATTTTTCCAGGCGCTGAAAACAATATTTCCCTTTATCATCCGCTCCACATCGTGAATGCCAAACCGCCTTCCCGGCCTGTCCGGCGGACAAAATCGGTTCAACGGCAGCCTAAAAGTCCCAATCTGAACGGGATTGTTCTCATAGCGGACGTCCAGGATATGCATGTAACCGAAAGGGCATTGCTCGGGTCTGAGTATCTCGTCAGTCGCTATAATGAGGTCGGGCCGGCCCGCGTGTGGTGGAACAACAATTCCGACGCTGTGAGTGTTTCCTTCCTCCGGCGGGGACCACTTGATCTGGCCGATCTTGGTAGGTTTACGGATATCGCTGATATCGAGAATAATAACACCTTCATCGCGGTATGCGAGATATGCGCGGTCTTTGTACGTCGTGATGTCATGGAGAAAGACCCAGATCTTGGGCAACCCTTCCCGCAGCCCTCGTTCCGGGTCTACCCAGTTCTCTCCTCGTTTTTCCCCTCCGGCAGTCCACTGCCCCGGAAACCACCAACGGGAAACCTCCCTGGGTTTGGCAGGATCGGTGATGTCGGCAATGATCAGGATGTTGCCGTAGTAACCTTCCGTTGTGGTCGAAATGAAGGCGAATTTTCCCCCCTTCGGGTCTTCATGGAGCCAGAATCCGTGGACGCCGCGGCCGGGCGGACCATCGGTCTTGAAGAATGCCGTCTCCCGTGGCTTTGCCGGATCGCTGATATCGAAGAGACGAATGCCCCCCTCCCAGGTCTTGACCTTCTCATCACGAACCGCCTCCTGGTTTACAACAAGAATATTTCCCAAGACATCTATGTACTGGCTCTGAACGCTGGGATCGTTCTTGATCCTCGAGACCACTCGAGGGCGCTCGGGATTGCTGACATCGACGATAGTCGCGCCTCGATAGTTCGATGTATAGGCGAATTTCCCATCGCGACTCACGCGAAACTCAGCGACTTGATCCCAGCCATCGAGGTCGCTGTAAGAAAGGATCGTGAAATTTTCGATCTCGCCATAGCCCGGCTGCCGCTCCTTAGCGCCACCGAGAATTTGGGTCTGACTAAACGCATAGACCGCCAAGCCTAAGCAAACCAAAGTGCAGCATACAACAAAGGAAAAGCGCAACTTCTTCGCTGCAATCATTTTGCATCTCCTTTCTCTTCGAGGCTTCCTTCCGTTATTCTCCAATCCCCGTGATTTTTATGCTGGCGTGCTTCGATTTGTACTTTCGGTTGAGATAGATCAAGACTCCGGTAATCCCCTCGATCACATAAGCATTGCTGGCCGGGCCAGCGTCAAAGGCGCGCGCGCCGAGCCTTCGAATAATCTCCATGACTTTTTCCTTTGCTACGTCGTTATCGCCCGATACTAGGATATCTCCGAGGGACGAATGCGGATCCTGCAGATCAACCGCGGAGATATTGTGCAAAGCTCCCACGACCGGGACATCGGCGCCCAAAATCTGTTGCGCCTCCTGGAGTGCGGAGCCGGCCGGCGGGACAAAAGGTTTGCCCGTTCTCAAAGGCACCACGGCATCGATCACGATCTTACCCTTAAGGCCACCTTCCAACTCTCTGACCATCTGCTCGTGACCTTCATAAGGGACAGCGATAACGATAAACTCCGCCTCTTTGATGGCCTCTGAATTGAGTTTCCCTTCAACAGAACCTCCGCCTAGCAGTTGGTTCAACTCATCCGCAGCCTGGCGGGCGCGGGCCTGATCCCGCGAGCCGATCGTGACTTTGATTCCCGGCCGTGCCAACCGGAGCGCCAAGCCGCGGCCGAGGCTTCCCGTTCCTCCGACTATCGCTATAGTGAGTTCCTTTTCCACAGGCATCCAGCTTTCTTCCCACCATCACCCTATCCTTCTTTTCCGTAGCCGGGAGAGAGCGGCAGGCGAGGGGGTTAGAAATTGCGAAAGAGATCCTCCGCTTCCGGTCGCAGTAGCTCTTTTGCTGTTCCTTCCTCACCGCCTGCTTTGTAGCCCCGGACGACGACAACCGGAACCGCATCCCTTTTGCCCATCATCAACTCCGCAGCCGAAGCGAACTCATCCGCGACAGCGGCCACCGAAGCCCGAAGTTCGTAACCGTACGGGTCCTTTTCCCCCCGGTCATCCTTCAACGGCTTAAGTCCGGAAACGCCGACCGCCACATCCACCGTTCCGAGGCGCCATGGCCGGCCGAAACTATCACTGATAATGACCCCCGGCGCCACGCCGATCAACTGCCGAATCTGCCCTCTGATCTCGGCTGCGGAGCGATCAGGATCTTGAGGCAAAAGAGCTACCCGGCCCAACCCGACATTAGAAAGATCCACTCCGGCATTAGCGCAGATGAAACCTTGGTGCGTCTCCACGATAATCGTCCCCCCGCCCATACGGATGATGCGCCGGCTCTCCCCCAGAATGATCTCCAGGATCGAAGCATCTTTTCCCAGCTGCCGTGATAACTCCAAGGCTCGCGCTGACGGCTTGACCTCAGCCAACGAGATCGTTCGATCTTCCGCCTTGGAAACAATTTTATGGGCTATGACTAAAATATCATCGTCGACTAGAGAGAGACCGAGCCGAGCACATCCCTCTACGACGATTCCGCCAATCGAATCGCCTGGCTTGATTTCCCCCAATCCTTCAATCCCGACGATCTCCAAACTCCTCATAATCGCCCCAGGCTCATCCCCATACTTGCGAGGGCGGCGAAAGTTTCGCCGATTGCCCCCAAAGATAACAATCTTTCCAGATCTTCGGGCTCGTCGATATCCAGGCCGATCCTCTCATTTTCCACGATCAGCGGCGTCACTCCCCGAGCCGCGATTTGTCCAAGATGGTAAGAGAAGCTGTCATAGCCGAACCGAAGGGGAATAAGATCCGGCGGCGAAAGCAGGAGCCCGTTGGTTCCCATCCGGTCGTGGGACGGAACCAAAAGGGCAGAAGGCGGGACTAAATATCTGACCGAGACGAGTCCAACAATCTCCTCGATGTCGCTAAAGTGGACAAGGGGAATATCCGCCGGAACTACGAATGCGCTGTGAATCCCCCTTAGCTTCATCTCGTGCAGAGCGAACTCAACGGCCTCTGTTTCGCCTTTCTCCTCGCTTTCCCAAATCACTTCCGCGCCCGCGGAAGAGGCAATACCACCTACCCCACGATCTCCCGTCACAACGAATATCCCATCCAGTCCCCTGGCTAACGCCACCTGGAGAAGAACATCCTTAAGCATCGCTTCTGAAAGCACGAAGCGTTCCCTCGCACTAAGAAGCGGGGAAAGCCGCTGTTTCGCGTTGGCGAAACCCTTGGCAGGAATAAGAATACAGAGGCTCATATCAATGCCAAAACCTCCCGTGCCAAACACTTCTTGTCATCCAGGGAGTCCATGCGTATGGGGGCGATCACGGTTCTGATCCCTATCTCTTCGATCCTCGACTTTAGCTCTCTATCCTCAGCGCCGATCAAGATGACGTCAAGGAAATCGCTATAGGCTTTGGCCACGCCGTAGGCTGAGACCTCCATTTCCATAGCCGCCATCAATTTGTCCGCTGGTCCGCTGACCGGTGATCCTCCGATGATGGGACTGACAGCAATAACCGTTGCCTTCGTCTCTCTTAGCGTGGCTCTGATTCCTGGAACCGCCAAGATAGGACCGATACTGGTTACCGGATTGCTCGGGCAGATTATGACTGCCCTGGCGCCACGGATCGATTTTACCACTCCAGGCGCTGGGTGGCTCTTCTCCGCGCCAGCAAAGAAAATCCCCTTTACCTCATCGGCCCACCGATTCTTGACAAAGTACTCTTGGAAAGAGATCTCGCCATACGATGTGACGACTCTCGTTTCCACCTTGTTGTCTGTCGCCGGAACGAGAGTCGCCTTAACTCCAAGGCTCTTGCACAGTTGCTCAGCAACCTGCGAGAGTATCCAACCCTCACGCAAGAGACGCGACCTGGTAATATGGGTCGCCAGATCTCGATCTCCGATTTTAAACCAAGTTTCGCCTCCGTGCTTTCCTAACCACTCCAAGACGACAAACGAATCCCCTTCTATTCCCCAACCCCTTGTCGTGTCACTGATACCTGCTAGCGTATAGGTGATCGTATCAATATCCGGAGAGATATAGAGGCCATGTATGAGAAAATCGTCAGCGCTGTTGCAAACGATGCAAAGATCCTGGGGATCGGTCTCCAAGCTTAGACCGTGAACGAGCTTTGCACCGCCCGTTCCTCCCGTGAGAGCAACCAGCATCCTTCAAGCTATCCTTTTGACCCCGGAGGGCAATCTGCGCTCCGGCTCAAGGATCGTAGGCAGTGGCGATAATTCTCTTCTTACAAGGCCGTCCTTACCGCAAAGCCTCTCTACATAGGGTGCAAGCGAACTTGGAACAAATTTTTCTGCCTGAAGAATAAACTCGGGATAAATCGGGAGTCTCGCCTTAAGCTCATACCCTGCCCCCGCGGTTTTCTCATTCAGCGCCCTCAGCGCCGGCCAAGGAGCCTCAGGGTTAATGTAGTCGAGAGTTAGAGGAGAAACTCCACCCCAATCATTAATTCCGGCTTCTAGAAAGAGCGGATAGGTATCAGGGCTCAAGTTCGGCGGTGCTTGGATATTCATCTCGCCGCCCAGGATCAAACGGGCCAAAGCGATGGTTTTAAGCATCTCCGCAAGCGACGGCTCTGGATGGTTGCGCATCGGAATCTGAGGCTTGGCGCGAAAATTCTGGATAATCACCTCCTGGACGTGGCCGTAGCGCTCGTCCATCTCGCGGATCGCAAGGAGAGAGTCTACCCTTTCCTCCATGTTCTCGCCGATCCCAACAAGGATGCCTGTGGTAAAGGGAATGTGAAGCCGGCCCGCTTCCTCAATCGTCTTTAACCGAAGATAGGGTCTCTTATCTGGCGCGTCGAAATGAGGCGCTGACGACGCGAGGAGTCGCTCGCTGATATTCTCCAGCATAAGACCGAGACTGACGTTGACTTGTTTAAGCCGATGGAGGTCTCTTTTGCCCATCAGCCCTGGATTTGAGTGGGGCAGGAGTTGAGTTTCTTCCAGTACGGTTTTGCAGGCTTCATAGAGATAATCGAGCGTGCGGCGTAGACCCGCCTGCGCAAGGAAATCTCTCATCTCCGCGTAAATCGCTTCAGGTCTATCCCCAAGGCTGAAGAGAACTTCCGTGCAGCCCAAAACTTTTCCCTGACGTGCGACGCTTAGAACCTCCTCCAAAGACATCGTCTTTGCGCCTTCTTCACTGGGGGCCCTTCTGAAAGTGCAGTAGCCGCAGAAATCGCGACAGAGATTCGTAAGCGGGATAAAAACCTTGGGTGAGAAAGTGACGGTCGTGCCCTTATACCGATCGCGTAGCAAGCCTGCAGCGGCAAGAAGGAATTGAAACTGTTCTCCACGGACTTCGGAAAGAAGAAGCGCATCGCTCCTTGCCAGTCGCTTGCCGTCAAGACATCCTTTGAGAATCTCGCGGATCACCCTTGCCTGAATATCTAATTAACCACCTTGGGTCAACCGGCCAAGATCTTTCTGAGGACATCTCTTAGATCTTCTAATTACTAAGCAAAGACCGCTTAGCAGAGCTCGCCTCTCTGAACTTTTACTTGGGAGACATTGCGGACGAGCTTCGACGCTTCGCCGACAACAGCTACCAGATTGAAAATGGCTTTATGGATAGCCTATACTCCGGACGCTGAACGAAACAGCCGCAGAGGAGGAGACTTAGATGGACAACCTAGACGGGATTCTGGTCGTGGATGCCGACGGCCACGTGTACGAAGGCGATGTAGACCTGGCGAGCCGGATGCCCGAAAAGTGGCGCTCGCAGGCTCCCGTGCGGCTGCGGGACAATCTCGGCAACTGGCGGATCTTGCTTGAAGGCCGAATCTGGTCAGCATCCCAAGGGCCCGGGCCAGGCGTGTCTGGACCTATGACTGAAAAGGCGCGCAAGAGTCGTCCGGGAATGACCGATCCCGTAGCGCGACTTAAAGACATGGACCTGGAAGGGATCGACGTGGCAGTCCTCTTCGGTACGCAGATCGCTCTCACCGTCAACGGTTTAATGAGCGACGAACTGGCAACCGTGCTCTGTCACACGGTCAACGAGTGGCTGTTGGAATATTGCTCGGCCGATCCGAAGCGCCTCCTAGCTGTCGGTTTGATCCCGTGTCAGGCCCCGCAGGCGGCGGTCAAGGAGCTCGAATATCTCGCCAAGGCCGGCGCGGTCACGGCCATGCTTCCCACCAACGTCTACGGCCGCAACATGGGCGATCCCATGTTCGACCCGATCTATGAAGCGGCCCAGAGTTTGGGCATGCCGCTCAGCGTCCATCCGCAGACGGGCCACGACGGCGTGCCCGGCGTCTCTGGCGTCATGGGTGCAGGCAGCGAGCGCTTCTTCAAATACGTCTATGTTCACATGACCGCCTTTCCGTTCGAACTCATGATCGCGATGATGCACATGATCGGCGAAGGTGTCTTCGACCGCTATCCCAAACTGAAAGTCGGCTTCATGGAAGGCGGCGCCGGCTGGCTCCCCTACTGGGCGGAACGCTTCGACGAGCATATCGAAAAGTTGGCGCCGCAGATGCCGGAATTGAAGCGCAGACCGAGCGAGATCATCAAGAGCGAACAAGTCGTGCTGACCTGCGAATCCGAAGACACCGGTCTCGATCGCGTTCTCGCGGCTAACGGCGCCAGCACGGTCCTTTACGCGTCCGACTATTGCCACTGGGATTGCCACTTTCCCTATTCGGTAAAAGATATCGTTGAATGCAAAGATTTGACCTTTGCTCAGAAGGAAAGAGTCCTCGGTCGCAATGCGCTCGATTTCTTCAAGCTGAAAAACCTTCCCCAGCCCAGGGCGCTAAAGATCGCGCGTGAAAGCTGGGAGAAAGAGGGCCAGCAGAAAGCAGCGGTCGCATAAGGAATCAGCGTGAGGCTCGAGACGTCGGTCATCATTCTAGCCTCGGCCCTTTTTGTTCCGGGAGTTGTTTGGGGACCGGAAAGCCTGCAGAAGATCCGCATCGGCTTTCCGTCCCTGGCCTTTTCTTACATCCCATTCTACATGGCGCAAGAAAGGGGGCTGCTCAGGAAAGCCGGCTTGGAAGCCGAATACATCCAGATGCGCACCGGAATCCAACCTCAAGCGGTTATCAACGGCAACATAAACTTTTTTCCGTCCATTTCAACCGGCCTTTCTGCGGCTGTCTCGGGTCTACCACTCGTGGTCGTGCTCAACCTCTACAACGGCACGCCCTGGATCTTGGTCACCAGCAAAGAGGTCCATAAGCCGCAGGACTTGATCGGAAGAAACCTGGCGATTTCCGGCGTCCGGACAGCGCCGCATTATTTTATTCTGGCGGCACTCAAGAAATGGGAAATACCTGAAAAGGATGTGGCTCTCATCTCGAGCGGAGGAACCGCATCGAGTTTCGCGGCTCTCACCAGCAATCAGGTGGCCGGCGCCGTCCTCACTCCCCCCTTCGATGACAAGGCGGTTTCCTTAGGGTTCAAGAAATTCCAGTTTCTGGGCGACATGTCGGACATTCCCTACGTCGGGCTGGTCACATCGGCAGCGGAAGTTAGAAACCACCGGGAGCGCGTAAAAAGGACTGTAGGTGCGATCTTGGAAGGGGCTTCGTGGGCGCGCTCGAATCGAAGCGAAACGGTGAAAATGATCGTCGATAAATTCAAGGTGACTCCCAGCGAGGGGGAGCGCACCTACGATACGATGGTGTCGATGTTTGCCAAGGATGGCCGGCTCAATCCCAAAGTCGCCGGCGGATATATGGACGTCCTGCGCCAAGAGCGGCCCGTGCCAGCAGATCTGGATTTCCAGAAGTTTCTCGATTTTTCCCTGGTGCCGCCTGGCCGTTAAAAAATTTTCTCTTGCGGAAGTCTTCTCCTTTAAATAGTATCACCCCGTCCAGCCACATCCCTAGTTATCTCAGCTTCTGGCTCCCGTTTGTGGTGTGATTTTTTCAACGAAAGGAGAGACGTCATGATCACTTTCAGTACAAAGAGATTCACTTTTACGGCTTTTGCAGCGCTCGCTGCGCTATTCGTCGCAGTTCTTAGCGCAGAAGCCGTGCAAGCAGCTGAAGCCAAAAAGGCGCAGGCGGAACCGAAGCGCCACAAGCTTGCCGCCACATTGGAAACAACGCAGTGGGGATGGCTCGACCCCAATGAATCCCCCAAGCTTACGGTCGGCTCAGGGGATATCGTCTCCGTCGAGACCATGATGCACGCGCATAATAAGATCCAACCAGGGACCACGATGGAGGAGATCATTGCGCTCAGGAAGGCCAACCCCGGCGGTGGCCCCCACTCGGTGACAGGCCCGATCTACGTCAACGGCGCCGAGCCCGGCGACGTGATGGAGATCCGGATCTTGAACATCACCCCCAAGCCGTTCGGGGTCAACTTCCACCTTCCGGGCAAAGAGTTCCCCACTATCGGCGTCCTCGCCGCCGATTTTCCCGAAGGGTTCGTAAGATATTTCAATTTCGATTTGAAGAACCGTCAAACCGAGTTTAAGCCGGGAATCATGCTCGATCTGAAGCCGTTCCCCGGAACGCTGGCGGTCGGGATCGATCCCAACGACCCGTCGCCGCGCAAGGGCGGCGCGAAAGAGCCGATGGCGCCGGTCTCGACGCTCCGTCCGTGGAAAAACGGCTCGAACATGGACCTCAACGAGCTCCAGGCCGGCAGCACGATCTACATGCCGGTCTTTCTCAAGGGCGGCCTAGTATGGACTGGAGACTCGCACTGCCGGCAGGGAAACGGCGAAGTCAATCTCACCGCGCTCGAGTGCTCCTATCGCGATATCACGCTGCAGTTGATCGTGCGCAAGGACATAAAGCTAGAGTGGCCGCGAGCCGAGACCAAAACCCACTGGATCCTGATGGGCTTCGACGAGGACCTGAACAAAGCGATGGTCAACGCGGTCAAAGAGACGGTGGACTTTCTGGCGAATCAGAAAATGGTTCCTCTCGACCGGAACGAAGCGTACTCGCTGGCGTCCATGGTAGCGGATTGCCGCGTGACGCAGGTAGTGGACGTGCGCAAGGGCGTCCATTGCATGATCCCCAAGTCGATTTTTGTGAAAAAGAAGTAGTGGGTGCTCTGGACGGCTCCATTTTTCCTGCTGACCGCGGCCGCTTGGGCCGGCGGGCCGCTCCCTGTAGTCACCACCACCACGGACCTCAAAGCCTTGGTGGAAGCTGTGGGCGGGGAGAGAGTCCAGGTGGAAAGCCTGGCCTCTCCCCTCCAGGATCCTCACGCTTTGGAGGTCAAGCCAGGCCAACTCGCTAAGCTTAAAGCTGCCACTCTGCTCGTGAGAATCGGCTTGGACCACGAGCCTTGGCTCAGCCGTGCGCTTCGCACGCTGCGTGACCCTCGATTTGCGCGCGAAAGCCCACACTACCTCGACACCTCTAAGGGAATTCAGCTCCTCCAGGCCGAAACTCCAAGAGTCAGGGCGGATAAGGGAGTCCACCTCCACGGCTTCGGCAATACCCATTATTGGCTCGACCCGGAAAATGGCCGACCAATTACGTTCGCAATCCTCCAAGCTTTAGTACGACTCGCGCCTGCGGAGCGCCTCTACTTTGAGGCGAACAGAAATCGATTCCTGGACCAACTAGATAAGCGCCTCAAAGTCTGGTCGCAGGCCATGGCTCCCTATAAGAGTCTGCGTGTGGTCGCGGTTCACGAGACGTGGCCTTATTTCGTTCAACGCTTCGGCCTCGTTATAGTCGGCGTCGTGGAGCCCACTCCCGGGGTTCCACCCCCTCCATCCTATCTTGCTAGCCTCATTCAGAAGATGCGAGCTTCAGACATAAGGTTATTGATCGCCGACCCTTACTCGAACGACTCAGTGGTAAGTCAGGTGGCAACCCAGACCGGTGCTACCGCCATAACATTGATTCCCTCGGTAGGTGGAGACCCAGAGGCGTCCGATTATCTCAGCCTCTTCGACCTCAACATCAAGCGGCTCTCAAAGGCCCCTGCTGCACGATAGCAATCTTTGGCGATTGAAGTAAGAAAATGACTCTCGCCATTGAATTTCTCTGGGTCCCGTTTTTGGCCTGTTTGGTTCTTACCGGCATCCACGTCTACCTGGGCCTCCATGTCTTGGCCCGCGGCATCATCTTTGTCGACTTGGCCCTTGCCCAGGTGGCTGCGCTAGGGATTACAGTCGCATTACTGGCCGGCCATCCTATCCAAAGCGAGGCGGCTTACTGGTATGCGCTGTCGTTCACATTGGGCGGTAGCCTTCTCTTCGTGATGAGTCGAACCCATCGAGCACCCATACCTCAGGAAGCGATCATCGGAATCGTCTATGCCGTGTCGGCGGCGATGGCTATTCTGGTCGTGGATCGAGCGCCACAAGGGAGTGAGCATATCAAACAGCTCCTGGTAGGCAGCATCGTGACCGTCACGCTCAGGGAGACCAGCACCCTGGCGCTTCTCTACGGGATCGTCGGCGCGCTTCACTGGACGATCCGCCGGCCGCTGCTGGAGATCTCCTTTGATCCTGAGGCAGCTGTCAGCAAAGGGCGTTGGGTCCGTTGGTGGGACTTCCTCTTCTACGCTTCCTTTGGCTTTGTAGTCACCAGTTCCGTCCAAATCGCAGGGGTCCTGCTAGTTTTCTCCTACCTCATCGTCCCCGCCGCCGTTGCAGCCCTTCTCACTCAATCGGTAGCGACACGATTAGCTGTGGGCTGGGGGCTTGGTTTCGTTGTCAGCGTTCTTGGTCTCATCGCATCTGCCAGTTGGGATCTTCCGACCGGGGCTGCGGTTGTCACAACCTTTGGTTTATCCATAGCGGCAGTCGCCGCCTGCCTCGGTCTGTGGTCCCTCATTCGAGGATTCAGAGCTCATGGTTCAAGCGCCCTCACAAGTGTGGGCATTGCTGCTTTCACCATAGTGGGACTGGCTGGTCTTTTACTTCTCATCTTTCCCCAGATGGATCACCACTGGCTCAACGGGCTCGAAAAGGCAGTGCCCTCCGTCCAGCTCATCTTCCTTACCTCCGATGAGCGTGAAACCTACTCGGATAGCGAACAAGCGGTCCAGCAGGGCCTGAGCGAGATCCAACGCCTTCGCACCATGCAGCAGGATGTGCAGTGGGGAAGACAGGAGATGTCAGAAGAAAAACAGGAGCGCCTTAGACAGTATCTTGCCAGCCGAAGCGAAATCGCAGCAGGTGACCAGATGGTGCTCACTCATCTTCGAAGCAAGGCAAGGGAACGCCAACGGTCTTGGTTGGGCATTCCTCTCGTCGTGATCGGAGCTGCTGGCGCTTTCGCTCTTGATCGCGCGAGACGTAAACTGAAGCACAATAGCTAAGAAAGTTGAATAAGCCTGGTTACTGTCGTGCGCCACCTCGCCATTGGTTACTGGAGAGATCCGTTATATAATTGTTTTATTAGTAGTCGCACCTTACTGAAGGAGCGAACATGGACCGAAAAAACAATTTAAGCCCGCGAGGGCAGTTACGCCTCAGCGTGGTCTTGCCGATTTTGCTTACAACAGGGGTCCTATTCGCCTGGGCTGGAGATCTCTATGCTCAAGCCGGGCGGCAGATTAAAGTAATAGTAGAAACTCAGCAAACCGGGAATCAGAACCAGGAAGCGATTCAAGGGACCGGGAGCGTCATTATAAGAAGAGGCAACGTGCAACCCTCGGCCCGCGTCCGTGCTAACGAGACACAAACCACCGTGCAGCGCTCCACGGGAATTTTCACCTTGGTGCAAGACGGCAGCGAATCTATTTTGACCGTCGCCACAAGGGTCCCCTCAAGCCAGATTATTTTTTATCGTGACTACGCGACCGGCGCAGGCTACGTCGCCAGAAACATCGCCTTTAACGACGTTGGCACGTCACTCAAGGTGAGTGCCTCGATCCTGCCAGATAATCAAATCAGGGTTCGCCTTACCCCAAGAATCAGCTATTTTTCTACGGATCGCGCGGGCGCCATCGATTTCAGCGAGGCTACGACCGAGCTGGTCGTGCCAAACGGCCAGCCTATTTCACTTGGGGGTTCGACCACGAAGATGCATGAAGTGACCCGGCAGATTCTAGGATACGATGACCGCTCCAGCACGAGCGAAAGCAGCCTAGTCGTCACCGCAACCATTCAATAGCCAAGCCCTCTACGGGATCTCAGCGGTTTATCGATCCCGCTAGGACAGCGGCATACGAGCTGGGATTGGAGAGCGCATCGGTCGTGGTGAAACTGCTTTAGAGGCGCCCACTGATGCCTACTCGAGGCAAGACCTCAATTTTTCTCCTACCGTCTGCGCGTGCAGGTCTCTCAGTAGCTCGAGATGTCGGCCGGGCAGCTCTTGGATCTCTAATCCCTCAGTAGCTAGTTTACTCCAATCGATGGAAGATTTTTCAGCTTTCAAGAAGATGATGCGGCCGGGATAGATTTGCGGTACATATTTCCGGTTAGTTTGACGACTGACCTCAAAGAAGTAGAACATACGTAGAGAGGCTGGAACACGACGGCCGATGCCCAGGTAAAAGTTGCAAACTACCATCTTTATCTTTCTATTGATCCTGTCGAGCCTCCACCTCACTCTCTCCAACACGTAGCTGAGCTTCTC
>DASYRN010000194.1:0-20196 GCA_036004365.1 Binatia bacterium | reverse complement strand
GGCGGTAATCCAAAATCTCAAATGATTCAAAGGTACTCGCGGACATCGACAACTCTGCCATTCAGAGCCGCCGCAGCGACCATCACCGGACTCATGAGCAGAGTTCGTCCGCCGGGGCTGCCTTGACGGCCGATAAAGTTGCGATTGGAGGACGATGCGCAGATCTCTCTTCCCTGTAACTTATCCGGGTTCATCGCAAGGCACATGGAGCAGCCGGCAGCCCTCCACTCAAATCCCGCCGCGGTGAAAATCTCATGCAGTCCTTCCTTCTCCGCCAAGGCCTTCACCTCCGTCGAGCCCGGAACAACAAGGGCCCGGATGCCCGGCTGTACTTTTTTCCCTCTCGCGATCTTGGCCGCGGCGCGCAAATCGGTCAAACGGGAATTGGTGCAGGACCCGATAAAGGCCACGTTGATCGGCGTTCCTAGAACAGCGCTTCCCGGTTTCCAACCCATATGCTCGTAGGCACGTTTCGCGCCCTCCGGATCGGGATAGGCTTCGGGATAGGGTAGCTTCTCGGAGATGCCAACAGCCTGCCCGGGATTGATTCCCCACGTGACTGTGGGCTCAATCTCTGCCCCATCGATGTCCACCTCATCATCATAACGGGCGTCCGCATCCGACGCGATCGATTTCCAGTAGGCAACCGCCCGTTCAAAGTCGGTGCCTTTGGGGACGAACTTTCTCCCCTTAAGAAACTCAAAGGTCATTTCGTCCGGATTGACATACCCGACGAGTGCCCCTCCCTCTATACTCATATTACAGACGGTCATCCGCTCTTCCATATTCATTTTCTCGATAACGGAGCCACCGTACTCGTAGACAAAGCCTTTTCCGCCCGCGACCCCTAATCGACGGATAATGCTGAGAATCACATCTTTGGCGTAGACACCTTCGGAAAGATTCTTGTTCACGTTAATCCTGCGCACCTTAAGCTTGTCCATCGCCAGAGTTTGCGTGGCCAGCACGTCGCGAACCTGGCTCGTTCCGATGCCAAAAGCCAACGTCCCAAATGCTCCATGCGTGCTGGTGTGACTGTCTCCGCAAGCTAGGGTCATCCCCGGCTGGGTCAATCCAAGCTGCGGCCCGATGACATGGACAATGCCTTGATGGTCACTGTCCAGACCAAAAAATTCGATCCCGAACTGTCTGACGTTTGTCTCCAGAGCTTGGGTTAATTCCTCGGCCTGAGCATCTAGAAACGGCCGAACCCGCATGTCGGTGGGAACGATATGATCCACGGTCGCGAAGGTCCTTTCCGGAAAGGCCACGCTCAACCCCTTCTCCCGAAGCATGTCGAACGCCGGAGCGGTAGTGATCTCGTGGATCAGATGAAGGCCGATGAAAAGCTGTATTTGACCCGTGGGAAGCACACCGACCGTGTGCGATTCCCAGATTTTGTCGTAAAGCGTTCGTCCGGAACTCTGAGTCATCGTAGAAAATCTCCTCGAAGGATCATACCTGCCAGTATCTGGCAGTTCAAGCGTTCGCAGCCGAGTTAAACATCACTCCTCTATCCTCTATCGTCAGTTTTCTCGTAGATCCATCTTCCGGGATCCTTCGCATATTCTTCATAGTAACCCGGGCAAGTGATTCCCGGGATCTGCGGTATCCAGTCTTCTTTGAGGAGCTCATCCGGATCGCCGTATTTTTTTGCGAGTTCCCGGACCTCCGGATCATCCAGCGCCGTCAAGCGCCCTTCTCGGATTACGGTGTATTCTGCCCCGTCTTTGGCAGTCACGACCAGAGTCGGCAACAATAGATGAATATGCAGATGCCCATACAGAATTCCCCGTTCGCCCGCCCATTTTTCTTCGGGCGCACGCCAGAGCGTGCCGAAGCCCATGTGGATCACGCCCGACCGTCTCCGCTCCCATTCGAAGCCCCCCGAGGAGTGGCGCTCTATGTGGCTGGGGCGAAGAATTTTCGGGTTGGTGCCAATAGCCGCTTCCCACAAATAGAATAATCCGGGCCGAGGAAAACAGGAATACTGAGTGCGTTTACTTTCTTCCAGCAGATCACGCCAAGCGTCTCCATAGGCCGCTCCGCCCGTAATTTTCATGATCTGGCCTGCGTCGAGCTCAACCTTGATTTGCGGAAAAGCCCTCGAAAAGTGGCTCGTCGTCCCGGCGACGACGCCGGCCGCGTTTTCCTTGGCGATAAGAGGAGGTACCGGATGGCTGAAGAGATGGCCATTGCGCGGGGTGGCGGAGAAACCGTAGCGGCTCCCATCATAGTACTCCTCCCAGTAAGTCCAGGAGATGTCCGTTCCTTCCGGATCGGTCAGCCGCGCTTTTCCCTCACGCCCTTTTTCCCAGATGGGATCCCAGGTTTTCTTATTGATGAGCAGGTGTAGATCTAAAGGATAAGTCGTTGAGCGCTGCAAAAAGTGTTCGACTCTAAGCCACGGAATCTGCTCATAGCGATGCTCTGTCTTAGGGACAGGCCCCCCTTTCCCGTGAATCAGGAGATCATAGCCGCGCCGGGCCGCAAAATCCTCGACGAAAGGAAGCCCTTCCCATCGCCTGGGATTTTTTTCCCACAGTTCCCGCCGCATGATCACGTGCACTTCGTCGAGCAAATCGAACTCTCGATCCGGCTCGCCCATGTCGATGAAAAGCAGATCGACGTCGGCGCCTTTTTCTCTGAGCGCGTGCGCAATCGCGTGCGGCACCGCGGGATCGTACTCGCGGTCCACCGCGATCAGCACTTTGTCGCCGCGTTTTGTCTTTCCATAGCCGACAAAGCCCACGTGACTTTCGCGGTTTTCGCGCCAGCCCGCCAATGCGTGCGCACCTGGCAGAAGATCCGCAATGTCCAGGCTCCGGAGCGCGAGCTCTTTCGTCCTTTCGCTTCCGGCGCTTATTCCGATCTCATCAGCCACACTACACATGGGAGTACCCCTTCATGTTTCCTTTCAAACTCCTTTCATTTGGGTGTCCCGACAATGATCGAGTACCCAACGAACGACATCGATCCTTCGTGCGAACCAGACCTTCGGGAATGACTTGGCATACTTGATGGCCTCCTCGTAGACCTTGCCCGTGGCGGGAAATGCCATTTGGCAGTGCATCGCCATGGTCAACATCTTGGGGTCAGACTCCGACTCCTCGTAGAGAAGATCGAACTCGTCCTTAAAAGCCGCGAGCAGATCCCGAGCCGTGAGTCCCCTGCGGTACATGCCGGTATCGTTCAGCCCGCTGATCGCGTTGCGGTAAGGCACTTCGACGAGCGTCTTTCCCTTCACCTCTACAAGATAGGGAACGTCGTCATTGACCGCATCCCCGTGCCAGAGAAAGCCCTCTTCAGCAAGCAATTCAAGCGTATACTCCGTGTGGCGCATCCCGGACGACAGGCAGCCGTTGGGCCTGACGCCGATTAAATCCTGGAATATTTTGACACAGGTCCGCATATCTTCTCTCTCTTCTTCTTTGGTGAGAAACACGGACTGGATGTCCTCCGCATAGTTATGGCAGACAATCTCGTGCCCGTCGGCATGAATCTTTTTTACCGCCTCTGGATATTTGATGGCGGCCAAACCGTTGATGTTGAAAGAGCCCTTAAGGCCATGCTTCTCAAGGACTCTCAGGATTCTCCACACGCCTGTTCTGCCGCCGTAGTCGTTCTCACTCGCCGTCCGAAAATCATATTTGCATCTCACGTCTTCCGCCGTAATCGGATTGGATCCTCCCGCATGGCGCATGCGGCGCAGCTTGGGATCGGGACTCTCCGTCCATGCTTCCAGATTGCCCGCGAGCGTAACGGCCAGTCTGGCTCCGTCGGGCCACTGGATTTTCAATCGTTTTGCTTTGGAAAAAATATCGTAGAAAGAATCGTGCGCCGGTATCATGGACACTCCTCTCTTCCGCTGTTCGAGAGGGATATATAAGGAAGGATCGAGCGTGTCAATCGATGCCGGAACGGGATCGCAAACTACAACTGTTGGCTCAGGAGATCGTAGACGAGATAATAGAATTGAATCATCGACGGAAGATAGATGGTTAAAAACTCCCAAGAAGAGAGACGCAAGCGGGCTGGATCCACGTGAGAAAAAAGCTTGAGAATCGCTACGTGGACCTTCCTTTCGTCTTTTACGGCATTCGCCAGTCTGAGACTCTCCGTGTACGGAATCAGACGGTCGGTGTTTCCGTGGCCTATAAGAAGGTAGGCATGGACCATTGGCATAATAGGAGCAAGCGACAGTTTGTCTAGATATTTCTGTATATTAGCGTCAATGATCTTAACTAAAAGATCAACGCGATGCGGATCCTCATTAACGACGAGTTCGTAAAGGCTCTTCCCTTCCGGGCTCAATCCGCTGACGAGCTCCACCGCCTCTTTTTTTCTTCCCTTCTCCTCACTTTCAAAAATGGCTCTCAGCAATTTCCGATCCTTTTCATTTCCCACATGCTCTACGTTATTCCTGAAAAAGACCCATTTGCCGTAGGGATCGGGCTTCAAAAAACCCTTTTCCGCCCCGTACTCATAGGCGCCGGTTGTAATGAAGCGAATGACATTCATAGGATCGTAGTAGCCGCCAAAAGAGACTAAAAACTTAATTTGATCCCGAATGGAAGGGTCGACGGCCGCCATGAAAGTGGGACCGGCGCCATAGCTAAAGCCTACGAGCCCCATTCTTGTTTCATCCACCCGGTCTTTCAGAGATCTGAGGTAAGTGAAAGAAGCAACGATGTCGTTCACATCGCTGAAAAGGATTCGAAACGATTTCATCCCTTTAAGCTCGGGTACGAGGACAACAAAGCCGGCGCGCGCAAGAGCTTGGGCGAAGCGGATCAGCCGCGGATCATCTTTTCCGTCCTCAATAATGCCATGCGTCAGCACAATTGCTGCTCTCGTTCTGTTATTTTTCAGGAAATAGAGGTCCGCGGGGACATTTCTCTCGCCCTGTCGAATCTGGAGTCGTTCTATGGATAGAGAAGGTGTCACTCGCGCGAGGAGGCCACGATCAGGGTCATGAACATTTTTCTCATCGAGCAGATCCCAGAGAAAAAGCGCTCCGATCACGCCCAGACGAATCTGTGAAAAAAAGATCGTGATCAAGAGGAGAAGAGCAAGCAAAAGGATGACAGAGAATTTTCTTCTCATCGGCTGATCCCGAATTTCAGCCCTGTATCCCTTCTACTTAATACTTGATTTCCATGAGAAACAGCCCGTGGGCTGGGGCGGTGGGTCCTGCTTGTGTCCGGTCGCGCGCCTCGAGAATCCTGACAAACGCTTCTGGAGTTTGCTCCACCCGACCCAGCTCAACGAGCGTTCCCACGATGTTGCGTACCATGTGTCTGAGGTAGGCGGTAGCCTCGACCGTGTAGACAAGAACTCCGTCCTCCATCCCAAGCGAGGTGCGATAAATTCTTCTGACCGAATGGATCGCGTCGCAATCTGCTGCTTGAAAAGAGGCAAAGTCATGTTCTCCCTCGAGGAATCGTATGCTGGCCTGCATAACGGAAAGATTCAACGGGTAGGGTATGTGCCAGGAGAAGCAACGATGAAAAGCCGATGGCCACGGATAGTTCCAGATTCGATATTGATAGATCCGGCTGCGGGCGTCCCTGCGTGCATCAAAAGAATCGGGAGCAATCTCGGTCTTCTTGACTACGATATCCTCCGGAGTTAAGGCGTTCAGCCCCCTTTGCAGGCGCAAAGGATCGATATCGTCCGAGCAGATAAAGTTAGCTACCTGGCCTAGGGCATGAACTCCGGCATCGGTACGGCCGCCCGCCCGGACGCGAGTTTTCGCTCCAAGAACGGTTTCAATGGCCGTCTCTAGAATTTCCTGAATGGTCTTCCTATTGGGTTGAACTTGCCAGCCGTGGTAGTTCGTACCGTCATACTCAATCGTTAGCTTGACGTTCATGGGAGAGGTTTCGAGTTGCTATCTCGGCTTTCAAGCTGCGGCCAAACGGTTCAACCGAACCTCTTTCTCGAAACTCGTAACGCGAAACCCCAAACTTCTAAGATTTGGGTATCTCTTTTTTGGGGTCAACGAACGGTTTACGCACCACTCTGGCCCGGCGATCTCCGGTGTCAGGTACTGTCACAGTCAACTCCGTATCCAGTTCGGCATGCTCGATCGGCAACATCGCGTATCCGATGTTCTTCTTGAGGCGGGGAGAAAAGATTGCTGAGGTCACATATCCAACGGCACTACCGTTCCGGCTCACTTTCCAGCGTGTCATGTTAAATTGTACTGGCGCGCCATCCATCTCGATTCCCACTAGCCTCCGTCTTACTCCTTCACTGCTGATCCGCCTGAGCGCCGCCTTGCCCACAAAGCCGGCTTCTTTGTTCAGATCGATCAGCCAGTCTAACCCAACCTGGTAAGGATTATCAGCCAGGGTCATATCGGCCCCGTAGTTCAGTATTCCTGCTTCAATCCGACGAATATCCGATGGACCGGTAGGCGCGATGTTGAATGGCTGGCCCGCTTTCATGATTCTCTCCCAAAGCTCGATCCCTCTGCTTCCATCGCGCAAAAAAATTTCATAGCCTATTTCGCCTGTCCAGCCCGTGCGCGTGACAACAACGGGGATACCATCCAGGTCGCTTTCGATAAAATAGTAATAAGGCAAGTTGGAGACGGCATCGCCAAATAAGCTTTGCATCACGGCCTTGGACTTCGGTCCTTGGACCTGCAGCGGCGAAACATCGGCCTCACAAATCGTTACATCCATCTCTGCGTGCAAAGCAATGCCTCTCGCCCAAAGCAGCACATCGCTGTCGGCCAGGGCCAGCCAGAACTGATTTTCGCCCAGGCGCAGCAGCACCGGATCGTTGAGAATGCCGCCGTCCTCCGCCGTGATGAGCACATACCTGGCTTGGCCGACTCGGCACTTCGTGAGATCCCGCGGAGTCAGCATATTGGTGAAGTCAAAAGCATCGGGACCCGTAATCTCCACCACCCGCTCCACGCTCACGTCCCATAGGGTAACGTCGTTGATCAGTCTCCGATACTCATTGAGAGGATCGTCATAGTAGTTAGGCAGGTACATATGGTTGTACACGGTGTAGCTCTTACAGCCGTACTGCTGCGTCGCCTCAAAGTAAGGAGACCTGCGAATCCTCGCTCCGCGTGCTATAGTGGCAATGTCAAAAGCTTGAGCCATAATCTCTGTGGCTCGATTGGACCTTAGAATCTAAAATCTAAAATCCAAAATCGAAAATGGGTTTACAGGTAGTCTCGAATAAGGATCTCGGCAATCTGGACCGCGTTGAGAGCCGCGCCTTTGCGCAGGTTGTCGGCGACGATCCAGAGATTAATACCATTCGGAACGGAATCATCCTCTCGAATCCTTCCTACTAGAGTGACGTCAGTTCCTACGGCGTCGATGGCCATGGGGTAGATATTATTCTTCGGATCATCGCACACCAGAATCCCCGCCGCCTCCCGCAAGATCGCCCTGACGTCCTGGGCCGTGAGCTTCGTTTCAGTCTCGATATTGACCGACTCTGAATGGCCGCAAAAGACCGGAACGCGAACTGCCGTGGCTGTCACCCGAAGCGAGGGTTCACCGAGGATCTTGCGAGTCTCCTGAATGATCTTTAGCTCTTCCTTGGTGTAACCGCTATCCAGGAACACATCAATATGAGGGATACAGTTAAAAGCTATCTGGTGTGGAAACTTCTCGTTCGTGATCTCTTTTCCATTAAAAAGCGCGAGCGTCTGTTGACTGAGCTCTTCCATCGCCATCCGCCCGGCACCGGAGGCCGATTGGTAGGACGAGACCACGACGCGCCGCACGCGCGCCGCATCATGAATCGGCTTCAGCGCCACGACCATCTGGATGGTGGAGCAGTTGGGATTTGCGATAATGCCACTGCTCTCATATTTTGCGATCTCTTTCGGATTGACCTCCGGCACAACCAGCGGGACGTCGGATTCCATACGGAAGCGAGACGTATTGTCGATGACCACACTGCCGGAAGCCACAGCCAGCGGCGCAAACTTGTCGCTCACGCTACTTCCGGCCGAGAAGAGCGCAATGTCGATGCCTTCAAAGGAATCTTCTCGAAGCACGTCCACGCGAACCCGGCGCTCGTTGAAATCAAGAAACTGTCCTGCAGACCTCTCCGAAGCCAACAGGCGCAAATCGCCCACAGGAAACAATCTCTCCTGCAGCACTTCGCGCATCTGTTCACCCACAACCCCAGTCGCGCCGACGACGGCGACGTTATATCTATCTTTTTTCATTTTGGATTTTGGATTGCCGATTTTGAATTAATCGTTCGACTGAGCTCACGACGAAGTCTAAAAGCCAAAATCTAAAATTGCAAATTGTTTGTCCACTTATCTATTTTTTCCCGGACCAATCGCCCCATCTCTTTGCAACCCACGGAGCGGCCGCCTTTTTCCTGGATATCGGCCGTTCGATATCCCTCGTCGAGCACCCGTTCAACCGCCTTCTCGATCCTGTCCGCGGCTTCGCTCTGATCAAACGAGTGGCGCAGCATGAGTGCGATCGTCAAGATCGTCGCCAGAGGATTGGCCATATCCTTTCCCATTATGTCGGGAGCACTGCCGTGGACCGGCTCGTACATTCCGACCTTGCCGCCGAGACTAGCCGAAGGCAACATCCCGATCGAGCCCGTTAGCATGGCCGCCTCATCGCTCAAAATGTCACCAAACATATTGGTCGTCAGAAGCAGATCGAACTGCTTCGGATTGCGGATGAGCTGCATCGCGCAATTGTCCACGAGCATATGCTCAAGCTTCACATCCTCATAACCACCCTCTTTATGGACACGTGTCACCACCTGGCGCCAAAGCTCGGTCACCTCGAGCACATTGGCCTTGTCGACTGACGTAACTTTCTTGCGCCTCTTGCGCGCCGCATCAAAGCCGACGCGCGCGATCCTCTCGATCTCCGGCGTCGTGTAGACTTCTGTGTTGACCCCGCGCTCAGTCCCGTCCGCAAGGCGCGTCACTCCCTTGGGTTGGCCGAAGTAGATTCCTCCGGTAAGCTCCCGCACAACCAAAAGATCGGTTCCCTCCACCACCTCGCGTTTCAAAGTCGAAGCCGACGCCAATGCGGAAAAGAGTTTTACCGGACGCAGATTGGCAAAGAGACCCAATTCCTGGCGCAAGGCCAAAAGGGCCCGTTCCGGCCGAACAGAATAATCCAAATTATCCCACTTCGGGCCCCCCATCGCGCCGAGAAGGACGGCATCACTTTCTTTGGCGAGCCTCAAGACCCCATCCGTCAACGGCTTTCCATGAGCATCGATCGAGGCCCCGCCTACTAATCCTTCTTGGAACTCGACCTGGAACCCATACAGCCGGGCTACCTGACTCAGTATTTGCGTGCCTTCCCTGACAACTTCAGGACCGATACCATCCCCTGGTAATACCGTGACCCTATAATTCAAATCAGCACCCCTAATCGCCCACTAGAAGACCGCAAGAATCGAAGATCGATGATAGAAGATCGCAATCTTCGATCCTCAATCCTCTATCTTCGGCCCTTACTGAACTCACGGACCGTGCCTTTCGACGATCTGCCTATAATGCTTCCGATATTCGAGCTTGTTAAGCGCATTGATGTAAGCTAGAGCGCTTGCCATGATGATATCCGTATGGGCCCCTTGGCCCGAGACCCTGATCCCGCCATCCTCGATCAAACAAGAAACTTCCCCTTGAGCATCTGCACCTCCAGTAATCGCCTTGACGGAGTAGCGCACCAGACGCGAATGCAAGCCTGTGATCTTAGCGATAACTTTGTAGCAGGCATCCACGACCCCGTCGCCGGTTGCATGTTCGATGCACTCCTGACCATCGACCCGCATCCTCACCGTCGCAGATGGGATTGCACTGGAACTCGAATTTACATTGAGGTAGAGCAGCTCGTACCTATCCGGCCGCCCGGGTAGCCGATAGATCTCTTCTGCGACCAACGCCTCGATATCTTCGTCGTAAACCTCTTTTTTCTTGTCCGCCAGTTCCTTGAAGCGGAGAAAAGCGCGGTTCATGTCGACGTCATTGAGATTGAACCCCAATGCCTTAAGCCGTTGACTAAACGCGTGCCGCCCTGAGTGCTTGCCCATGACCAGACGATTTCCCGGAATCCCTACCGACTCTGGGGTCATGATCTCATAGGTAATCTTCTGCTTGAGAACGCCATCCTGATGGATCCCCGCCTCATGGGCGAAGGCATTATCGCCCACGATCGGCTTATTGATCGGGATGGGAATGCCCGTGATCTGAGAGAGCAAACGGGAAGTCGGATAGATTTGCTCGGTGACAATGTTGGTCCCCACGCCAAAGAGATCTTTTCTTGTCTTGATCGCCATGACGACCTCTTCCAAGGAGGTGTTGCCCGCCCGCTCGCCGATGCCGTTGACCGTGCATTCCACCTGTCTGGCTCCATGGGCGACCGCAGCCAGGGAATTCGCAACGGCCAATCCCAGATCGTTATGACAGTGAGCGCTCCACGTCACCCGGCCGGAGTCTTCGGTTTTGTCGATGAGATAATGGACCAGCGCGCCAAACTCCGATGGAACCGCGTATCCCGTGGTGTCCGGAATATTGAGCGTCTTAGCTCCCGCCCGGATCACTTCACCAAAAACCTGCACCAGAAAGTTCCACTCGCTCCGTGAGGCATCCTCGGCCGAGAATTCGATATAGTCGATGTGTTTCTTGGCATAGTTTACTGCCCACACCGCGGCGTCTACGACCTCGTTCCGTGACATCCTGAGCTTGTGCTTCATGTGGATATCTGAAGTCGCGATGAAAATGTGGATCCCGGGATTCTTCGCCGACTCCACAGCCTTCAGAGCCTTTTTGATATCTCCTTCCTGCGCTCGAGCCAGGCTCACCACCCTAGGACGCTTCACCTCTTTTGCGATGCGCTCCACGGATTCAAAATCCCCTTCGGAGGAGGCGGGAAAACCTGCCTCGATGACGTCCACGCCGAGCTTTTCCAGCTGACGTGCAATGAGCAGCTTTTCTTCCACATTCATACTCGCCCCTGGAGACTGCTCCCCATCTCTTAGGGTCGTATCAAAGATTTTCACTACGTTATTTTTGACAGCTTCTGACATGATCGTCCTCCAAAAATAAAAGCTCCCGCGGCAAAGAAGCCTACGGGAGCGTCAAGAACCAGATCTTAGAGGGGAAGCTTACTATACAGCCGTAACCTGCCCCATTCGCTCCCGCCAACGTTTGTAAAACGTGAGGCACCATAACAGGGGACCGGATAACGTATATAAGAAAAACACGGTGAAAAACATAATCTGAGGCTCTGCGATCGTCAACTTAATGAATAATATCGCGGAAACCAATATCCAAAAAGGATGCCGCTTCTTGAGATCGAGCTGCTTGATGCTGAAATATTGAAAGTTGCTTACCATCAATCCGGCGAGGAGGTAGATTACGAGAAGCAGGATCACCTCCTTGTTGGCCGCCCCTTCACCCCCAAGAAAATAATACATCAAAACTGTCGCGGCGATCATCTCCGCCGCTCCCGGAATGGGAAGGCCGACAAAATGGCTCTTTTCGACATTTCGCACCTGAACGTTGAAGCGCGCAAGCCTCAGAGCCCCGCAAACTACATACAGGCAGGCTGCGAGCCATCCCAATTTCCCCCACGGAAGGAGAGCCCAATAATAAACCAGCACTGCAGGCGCTACCCCAAACGAAACCAAATCCGCCAAGGAATCAAACTCTAGGCCGAACTGGCTCGTGCTCTTGGTTAGCCGGGCTATGTATCCGTCCAGACCATCGAGGAGATGCGCCAGCACGATAAAGATCGCCGCCTCAAGATAGCCCCCGTTGAATGTCGAGATCACAGAAAAAAAGCCACAAATAAGGTTGCCCGTAGTGAAGAGACTGGGAATCAGATAGACTCCCTTTTTGAGCCGCGCTGACCGGACTCTCTGCTTTAGAGGAACCCGCGCGATATTCCTTCTCGGAAGAATTCTAACTTTTCTAAGAGGACCCTTGTCGCTTTGCGAATCGTTCATCTCGTTCACGCAAACCTCCCTACGATGGTTTCTCCCCCTTTCACTCGCTGTCCGTCCACCACCTTGATCTGACAAGCCTCCGGGAGAAAGAGATCCACCCGAGAACCGAACATGATCATCCCCAACCTTTGTCCTTGCTGCAAGAAGTCCCCTTTCCTCGCATAACAAACAATCCGGCGCGCCAGCACCCCGGCGATCTGAACCATGCTTAACACTCTGCCTTTCGCGTCCGTAATTCTCAGCATGTTTCGCTCATTGGCCACCGACGCCTGGTCTTTGTAGGCTGCCAAAAACCTTCCTTTTTGGTATTGAACTTCTTCCACCCGGCCTTCGATGGGCGCCCGATTCACATGGACATCCAGCGGTGACAGAAAGATACTGATCTTTGTTCCGGACCCTTTATCTTGCGACGGCCAAATTCCGAGGATTTTTCCGTCCGCAGGAGAAAGGACCAATCCGTCACCCTCAGGAGATTGGCGCTCCGGGTCGCGAAAGAACCCCAAAAAAGCTAGGGTCGCCAGACCGAGGATGAGCCCGACCCACTTCCAACCCGTCAACAGCGCGAGCAGGGCCAAAAGCGCCGGAGTCAGAATAAACGGGTAACCTTCGCTTGCAATACGCATTTTTCAATACCATTTTCGATTCAGTTCCAGCGTGATCTGCCACCGGGCTTCGGACGGACTCGCCAAAGCTTTGTGGATCCGTCCCGTGGCGGAAACTCAAAACTAAAAACTGAAAATTAGTTTCTCGCCTTATCGACCAAGCGATTCTGCCCTAGCCAGGGCATCATAGACCTGAGTTGCGCACCGACTTTTTCGAGTGGGTGGTTTGCCGCCTCTTTTCTGAGTTCACTAAAATGGGGCATGCCCGCACGGTATTCGCTGATCCACTCGTCGGCGAACTTCCCAGACTGAATATCCTTGAGGAGATTTTGCATCGCTTGCCGAACTTCAGCGCCGACAACTCGCTTCCCTCGCGTGAGATCACCGTACTCGGCCGTGTTGCTGATCGAATATCTCATATTGGCCAAGCCACCCTCGTAGATGAGATCCACGATCAGCTTAACTTCGTGGACGCACTCGAAATAGGCCATCTCGGGCGGGTAGCCGGCTTTCACCAAAGTCTCGTATCCCGCCTGGATCAGCGACGTGAGCCCGCCGCAAAGAACCGCCTGTTCACCGAAAAGGTCGGTTTCTGTTTCGTCCTTGAAAGTCGTTTCAATGACAGCCGCGCGGCCCCCGCCAATAGCGCTAGCGTAAGCCAGCCCAACCTGCCTTGTGTCTTTCGACGGGTCCTGGTGAACCGCGAGAAGACAGGGGACACCTCGTCCCTTTTCGAATTCGCTACGGAGAAGATGGCCCGGGGCTTTGGGCGCGACCATGAACACATTGATTCCGGCCGACGGGACGACTCTCTTGAAGTGAATATTGAAGCCGTGGCCGAAAGCCAGATAGTTGCCGTCCTTTAGCCCAGGTTTGATCTCCTTTTCGTAGGCCTCTCCCTGCAACTCGTCGGGCAGGAGAACCATAATAATGTCGCCCGCCCTAGCGGCTTCCGCGGTCTCCACGACCTTGAGGCCTGCCTTTTCCGCTTTTGCCCAGGAGCCGCTGCCCTTTCTCAATCCTACCACCACCTCAATCCCAGAATCTCTCAAATTGTTGGCATGCGCGTGCCCTTGACTCCCATAGCCCAGCACAGCGACGCTCTTGCCCCTGAGATATTTCAGATCTGCGTCCCGATCATAATAGACCTGCATCCAATCCCTCCTGAACAGTCAAATCTTACAATATCCGCTACGCTTTTCTTAGTCAACTTAGGAACTTCGACTGCGAGACGCCTTAAAAACTTCTGCTTCGCGCCATCGACAAGACAGACCAATATTCCTCCCCGGATCTGATTAGCTGCTACTGCTGGATCTGCTTCAGCTCCTGTTGGATTTGATCTATCTGCTGCTGGTGCTTGAGCTGATTGAGCCGTTCCTCGCGCTCGAGTTGATCGACCTGCTGCTCGCGCCGGAGCTGGTTTTCCTGCTGCTGGAGCTGGTTTAACTGCTGTTCGTGCCGGAGCTGCTTCTGCTGCTGCTGGTACTGGAGTCGATTGACCTCCCGTTGGAGCTGATGGAGTTCCTGCTGGCGTTGACTCTGGTCGACCTGTTGGTTCTGAAGCTGATTGAGCTGCTGCTGAAGCTGGTTTAGTTCTTGCTGGCGCTTAAGTTGATTTAGTTGCTGCTCGCGCTGGAGCTGGTTCATCTGTTGGCGGATCTGGTTATGTTGCTGCTGCTGGATAGTGAGCGGGTCCGCTGTCCAGGCTACGTGAGCAACAATCAAGCAGTACACGCTTAACGCAACGAAAAAGACGGTCCAAGAATGGGTCATAGTTACAGCATAGCGCATTTTTCCTGTTACAGAAACGCTGCATCAACCCAGATGAAATAGCAGGCCAACGGCTTTAATTTTACGCTTCTTGGCTGGCGGATCACCGACCGGAGGCTTTTTCTCCCGTCGCCGATCATGGGAATCCGGTGGCTCCTCCATAGGCGGTCGCCGTTGCCGGGGTGGTTTGATCGGAGGCTTCTTGCGATCATTCGGCGGCTCCCGCCTTGGAGCTTTCAGCACGAAAGCTATCTCGTTCGGAAGATGCATTGAACAAGTCCTTTCTCTGGGTCAATGATGCCCTGTAGGATTAAGGCCAGGCTGTGGCCTTTTTCATCGGTCTGCACACATATGAGAGTGTTTCTAACCGGAAATCCGGGCATTGGAAAGACGACGCTGGTTCGGGCCGTTTTGGAGCGGCTCGATCAAATCCAATGCGCCGGTTTTTATACCCAGGAAAAAAAGCATGGAGGACAGAGAATCGGCTTCAAGATCGTCACTCTGGATGGCCAGGAGGGAACTTTGGCTTCCGTAGGCAGAAAAGAACCCACGGTCGGCAAGTACTCGATCCACGTCGAAGAATTCGAAAAGCTCGTCCTCCCTCTTCTAGACCCCGATACGACCCTGGCGGATCTCTATGTGATCGACGAGATCGGAAAGATGGAACTGCTGTCCCACAAATTCAGAGCCAAGATTATCGATCTCCTGGCTCGGCCTTCGAACCTCCTCGGTACCATCGCTAAAAAAGGAAAGGGCTTTGTGGAGCAGATCAAGCGCAGGAACGATATCGACCTGATCGAGGTCACGCGGAAAAACCGCGATGACCTGCCCAAGCAGATAGAGCAAAAGATTAAGCAAATTTGGGAAGGTCGTGATAATCTATAGACACCTTGCTTAGAACGCTCCTGGTTCTGCCGAACGCGCTTTTCTTTCTTCCCACGTTGGCTTCGATGCGAGCTATGCGCAGGAAATGAAATTTCGATCTTCTAAGGGCCAGGTTCTTTCAGGTCCCCACTTGCACCCCAGTGGTTAAGGTGACTCGGTTAGTAATTTTAGCTATAATGTTGTTTTATCTACTAATGGCATAACTTATGAGAAAGCCAGTAGCGAACACTGCTCCGCCCGGAGAGAATACGCCAACCGAGCCGGGGGAGGCTTCGCCACAATCCCACTCCCTTCCCTTTGAACGCATCGGTGCGTACCAGTTGATTGAACGCTTGGGTGATGGGGGGTTGGGTGAGGTGTACCTAGCGGAGCAGCAGGAGCCGATTAGGCGGAAAGTCGCGCTTAAGCTTATCAAAACCGGGATGAACACTGCCGAGGTCGCAGCCCGCTTTGAGTCCGAAATCAAGGCCGTAGCGATCCTAGACCATCCGAGCATTGCCAGAGCCTTAGACGCTGGAACACTGGGCGACGGCCGGCCCTACTGCGTAATGGAATACGTGCCGGGGATTCCAATCACCGATTATTGTGACCGCAACCGTCTAACCGTGCGGGAGCGGTTGCAAATGTTTGTCCAAGTGTGCCGAGCCATTCAGCATGCCCATCAGAAAGGGATCATCCATAGAGATATCAAGGCCTCGAATGTATTGGTGATGGTTCAGGACGGAGTAGCGGTTCCCAAAGTTATCGACTTCGGTGTTGTTAAGGCGTTCCATCAACCTCTTACCGATCAACCTCTTGTCACCGAGCACGGCCAACTCGTCGGCACGCCTGAATACATGAGCCCGGAACAGGCGGAGATGGTGGGACTGAACATCGACACACGAACGGACATCTATTCGCTTGGAGTACTCCTTTACGAGTTGCTCGTCGGTAGCCTGCCTTTTGATCCTACAACCCTCCGCGAGTCAGGTCTGGAGGGTATCAAACGCATCATCCGCGAGGTCGAGCCGATCCAATTGAGCCAGCGTCTGATTCAGTCCGGGTCGAAGGCGGAGGAGGTGGCCCACAAGCGCCGTACTGGGCTAAAGACGCTTAAAGGCCAGGTCCGTGGTGATCTGGAATGGATCACGACGAAAGCAATGGAGAAAGACTCAACCCGGCGATATGCCTCCGCCTCAGAGCTGGCAGCGGATGTCGAGCATCATTGCAACAGCGAGCCGGTTATCGCCGCTCCCCCCTCGGCCACATACCGGCTTAAGAAATTCGTGCAGCGGCATAAACGCGCCGCAGGCGCGGGTGTAATGGCAACGGTTGTGTTGCTCGTCGGGATCTTCGAGATCACAACCGGGCTGATACTTCAGCGCCATGCCCGGATCGCCGCCCAAGAGGAGGTTGAGCGAGCGAGATCCGTCATGCAGTATATGTTGCGGACGTTATCTGCGATGGGGAACACTAAAGGCTCCGAGGTCAAGGCCGTTCAGATCCTGGATGCCGCGGCCGCAGAGATCGACAGCGTGTATTCCGATCAACCCGAAGGCGAGGCAGCGGTTCGGGATACACTCGGTCAATTTTACATGGAGCTCGGTTTTTATGGACCCGCCGAACAGCACTTACGGCGGTCCCTTGGCATTAGACAAAAGATATTGGGTGATGAAGCAGTCGATTCCCTCGAATCTACGAGAACTCTGGCATCGCTGCTCAGAGTTCAAGGCAAGCTCGATGAAGCGGATTTGATCTTGGGCCAGGCAGTAGAAACCAGTCGTCGCGTCCTCGGGCAAAATCATACGGAGACCATTGCTGGGCTAGGCGAGCTGGCTCGCCTCCGAGAGGCACAAGGCCGATTGGCTGAAGCCGTCGATCTCTCGCGCCGGTCCCTCGATCTCGCGCAGCGGGTGAGGTTTAAGGATGACTGGCAGATGGCTCTTTACCGACAGGACTACGGTCGGTACCTCATGCGGATGCGACAATTTCAGCAGGCAGAAAAGCCCTTGCTTGAGAGCCTTGCGGGATTGAGAACGATTCACGGTCCGGATCATCAGCTATCGAAAAAGGGGGCGCAACTGCTGGTGGAACTTTATGAAGCATGGGGCAAGCCGGTTCAGGCAGCCGAATACCGTACTTTACTCGGCACGAAGCCAACAAAAAAATGAGTTCTCCTAATCCAAAATCGTCACGGCCAGCAGAGAAAGGGCCACGGATGGGCAGGATCGTATCCATTCACTCGTACCGCGGCGGCACAGGCAAGAGCAACATTTCCGCGAACCTGGCATATCTGGCCGCCCGTCGGGATAAGCGTATAGCTATCTTGGATACCGATCTTCAAGCGCCGGGTGTTCACCTGCTCTTTGGCTTTGACTCCGATCGCATGCCTTACACGCTGTCCGACTTCTTCTTCAACCGGTGTGGACTTGAGGAGACTGTCTATAGCCTAAAGAATGTGGCTGAACTTGGAAATATTGGCGGTTCCATATTTCTTTTACCCTCTCGGATGACGGTGGATGCCATCATGCAGGTTATTGCCAAAGGCTACGACGTGGGCAAACTTAACGATCAATTAAACAAGCTCGTTGACGACTTGAAACTCGACCTGTTGCTTATCGATACCCATCCTGGATTCAACGAGGAAACGCTCCTAACGATCGCCATCTCGGACACTCTAATAATTGTTCTGCGGCCGGATAAGCAGGACTATCACGGAACAGCGGTGCTGACGGAGGTCGCGAGCCGAATGGCGGTCCCTCACGTCCATATGCTGGCCAACAAAGTGTTGGGTAATCTCGATAAGGACGACATCAGGCGGAAGATTCACCAGGGCTATGGATACGATGTCATCGGCATTCTGCCATTCGCAGAGGAAATGGCCAGGCTTGGAAGCGACGGAATATTTGCCGCCCGTTATCCATCGCATCCGCTCTCCAAAGAATTAGACCTGGTAGTACAACGCATCATAGAATAAGGGGGCTAGGGTGGATGACGGATGCCATGGTTACTCACGAACTGTCGGCTCTACCTCCGGGAACTATCGATCCCGGGCGCATCGAGTCATTCGAGGGCAGTGGTGGGCGATTACTCCGCTATCGGGTTCTTGTCTCGCAACAAGCCCGATATCACCTACTCTACCTGCACGGCATTGAAAGCCACAGCGCCTGGTTTCTCCCTGCCGCGGCAAGCCTACGAGAGTTCGGCTGCACCACTTACCTGTTGGACCGCAGAGGGTCTGGGCTGAATATGAATCCCTTGCCCGGGGATGTGCCGTCTGTGCGCGTTTTACTTGAAGACGTGCGCCGGTTTCGCCGCGAGCTTGGTTATGTTCCAATGCATCTGGTGGGGCTATCCTGGGGGGGTAAACTCGCCGCTGCTGTCGCGATTGATCAGCCTGCCGGCCTCCAAAGCCTAATCCTTATTACTCCCGGCTTGCGCTACCGGACCGACTTGTCTCTCCTGGCCAAAGCGAGGGTCTTTCTCAATTTGTTAGGGGGCGGGCGGAAGCGCTTCAAAATTCCCATTGAGCCAGACATGTTTACTCACACGCCGCGCTTCCTCGAATTCATTCGCAAGGATCCTTGGCGCTTGCAGAAGGTTACAGCTCGGTTTCTTCTGATCAGCCGCGCGCTGGACCGGATGATCGCAAGAGAGATCGACAACCTGCGTCTACCGGTCCTTCTCTTCCTTGCGGGCAAAGACCCGATCATTGACAACCGGGGCGTCCTGGATCTTTTCTCCGAGGTCAAGAACGAGGTCCAGTCGCGCGTTTTCGACGACGCGATCCATGCAATCCAGTTTGACCAGATGGAGCGAATGGTACGCGAGATCGCAACCTTTGTTGAGGAGGTTAAAGGCCGGTGCTAAAGCTCCAGCAAGTCGATGTCTTGACGGTTGTTATCCCCTTCCGGATGACCTTCCGACACGCATTGGCCTCACGGTCAGAGGGTGAAGTGGTCATGGTACGCGCGACCGACACTGAAGGTCGTATTGGATTCGGTGAATCCGTGCCGCGAGATTACGTGACCGGAGAAACGATCGCGACGGTATGCAAAACTTTGCGTCAGGTTCTTGTCCCGCCGCTGCTCGGCGTCTCCTTTTCCAGCTTTGACGAGATTACGGCCAGTTTGAAATATGTCCTTGAATCATTGCCACGAAATCAGCAGGCCGCCTTTTGTGCACTGGAACTGAGCGTCCTGGACCTGGCGGGCAAAGCCTTCGGCCAGTCCGCCGGATCTGTAGCCGGAAGAACGGAGAGCTCTGAAGTTCGCTACAGCGGTGTGATCCCGGCTGACGGAGTCGAAGAGGCCTTAGACTTGTGTAAGAAAATCTCGGCCCTGGGCCTGCGCGATGTCAAGGTTAAGGTTGGCCTGTCTGCCAAAGCAGATCTGGAAATTCTCAAAGGCGCACGCGGTATTCTGGGTGAGGAATGCTCGCTGCGAATTGACGCAAACTGCGCATGGCAGCCAGAGGACGCCCTTAGGCATCTGGAGGCTTATGCTCCGATTCGGCTCGATGGGGTGGAGCAGCCCATTGCCCACGATGATGTCGATGGACTGGCTTGGTTAACAGAGCACAGTCCCATCCCTGTGATCGTGGATGAATCCCTGGCTTCTTTCGATGACGGGCGGCTCCTGATTGAAAAGAAGGCCTGCCATATTTTCAACATTCGAATCTCCAAGTGCGGAGGGCTGCTGGGGGCTTGCCGGCTGCGGGACCTGGCTCAGCAAGCCGGGATCGGATTCATGCTCGGGGCTCAGGTCGGCGAAACGGCGATTCTGTCCGCTGCGGGTCGCCATTTCGCAACGCGAAGCCAAGGAGTGCGCTTTTGCGAAGGCTCTTTTGGCACTTTTCTTCTAGAAGAGGACATTGGGACAGAGGATGTCACCTTTGGTCCCGGCGGCAAGGCGCCAGCCATCGGCGGGCACGGGCTCGGTGTGGTGGTGGACGAGGCTCGTTTGGCTCGACTGGTCACGGATCG
>DASYRN010000193.1:0-5683 GCA_036004365.1 Binatia bacterium | reverse complement strand
TTTGCAATCGCCGCTCTCCTCTTTGGCTTAGGCCCCGACTCGAACGCTGCGGGGCAGACGCCAGGGACGGTGGAAGCTAAGACGATCTCTTTGGGAATCGTCTCTGAAATAAATCAGAAGGAAATCGAAGAGCATTTTCGTGATTTTGTGCGTTTTGTGGCGCGAAAACTTTCCTCCGGACCGAACGTCGAGGGCAAGGTCGTGATAGCTCCGACACCGCCTGAGCTCGCAAAACTCCTTGAACAGGGAGAGGTCGATTTCTATATGGAGAGCCCCTATCCGACGTATGTCATCAACAACGTCCATGGAGCCGGGAAATTACTTCTGAGGCGTTGGAAGGGAGGCCTGGCCGAATATCAAAGTCTCATTTTTACAAAAAGAAACAGCGAAATAAGACGCCTGGAAGACCTTCGGGGTAAGACGATCGTGTTCGAGGACCCCGGATCGACTTCGGGCCATTTTCTTCCGAAGCTGTTCTTGCAGAGGAAAGGTTTCAAACTTTCGGAGAAGACCCTGGGGAAACCCGATATTTCCCCAGGAGAGATCGGCTATGTCTTTGCGTATTCTCAAGACAAACTCGTCGACCTCGTTCTCGCAAAGCACGCGGCGGCCGGCGCCTTTAGTAACGACGACCACGCGGCGCTCGACGAGAAGAGAAGATCGGACATCACTATCCTGGCGCAAACGGAGAGGCTCCCGCGCCACCTTCTCTCCGTCCGAAAAGACTTGGCCCCGGCGTTGGCTAAGCGCCTCGAGGAGATTTTGCTCTCAATGCATGAAGACGATGAAGGCCGGAGGATTTTGCAACAAGCCGACGGCACGACAAAGTTCGACATGCTGCCTGGAGGGGAGGAGGGGATGCGGCGCAGGCTTTTGGAAAGCTTCTACACTCCTGAGAGAAAATAGAATCACTCCTTCGCTGTTCCACGCTCTCCGTCTCGCCGTCCCTTGATTTTTGTCTTCTTAACTTTTAGTTTGCCATTCCGTAAAACCTATGACGGCTACACTGCAACCACTCACTCCGCCGATTGCGCCGTGGCGGGAAGAATTCGTGGAGACGCCCGAAGTTCGTTTGAGGTATCTCGAGTGGGGCGACCCGGGCCGAGCGCCTCTCTTGCTCCTGCATGGCATCGGACAAACGGCGCACACCTGGGCTTACTTCGCCACGGCGATGCAGCATCATTATCGGGTCATCGCCGTCGACCAGCGGGGACACGGCGAGAGCGGCTGGGCATCGGACGGCGATTATTCACCGGCGGCTCACGCTCGCGATCTGGACGCCTTCGTCGAACGGTTAAAGTTTGACAACTTCGCGCTCGTCGGCTTCTCGATGGGCGGCCGCAACGCCATGGGGCTGACCGACCGGCATCCGATGAAGATTCGTCGATTGGTCATCGTTGACGCCGGCCCGGAGCGGCCGAGCTTAGGCGGGTCTGAGGCGCGCCAGTTTATGTCCGGGCCCGACGTGCTTGGATCGGTCGAGGAGTTTGTCGAGCGCGCGATTCGGTTTAACCCGCGGCGCAGCCGAGAGGCGCTACGCGAGAGCCTGTTGCACAACCTGCGCCAGCTTCCCGACGGCAGGTGGACCTGGAAATACGATTCTGTTCTGCGCGGTCCTAACCGGCGCACTTATCCGTGGGGCGATCTCTGGCGAGTATTGGCGAAGATAGCCTGTCCAACGCTCATTGTGCGCGGGGCGGAGAGCCCGGTGCTACCGCAGGAACAAGCGGCGCGGATGTTAGAGATGATCCCGAACGCCAGGATGGTCACCATCTCCGCCTCCGGCCACACGGTCATGGGCGACAACCCGCTCGAGTTCGAAGCGAAAGTAAAACCGTTCTTGCTGGACGAAGGCGCGGCGGGTTGATGCTTTTTTGCTTTTCACCTTTTTATCGTATCTTTATTCCATCTAAAGTAGCGCAACAGGCATCAGCGGGATGCAACAGACTGTTGAAAACTCTCCGTTCACCCTTCGACTCGGCTCAGGGCGAACGGTGGTCAGGAAATTTTTGATTATTTTCCGTTCATGCTGAGCTTTGTCGAAGCATGGAGCTACGCCTTCAACAGGCTGGCACGGCGGCACATCAAGAGAAAGTTAGCGAGGGGGCAATTTATGTCTATTAGCCGAAGTCTGACGCCGAAGGTTGGTCCTCTCCGCATCCTGGCTCTGTCGATCCTTTGCGGGACTCTGTTGGCTCCATCGGATGCTGCGGCGGCCGACAAGCTGAACGCCATCTATACCGCCCGGGTGATGTCCCAAGCGATGCCCTGGATCGCCCAGGAGACCGGTCTCTTCAAGAAATACGACCTGGAGGTCCAACTCATCTTTGTAACGCCCGGCGCGCCCGCGGTCGCGGCGATGCTGACGGGTGATAGTGAGCTGTCGGTACAGGGCGCCGGCGCGCTCGGTCGGGTCATCGTCCAAGGAAACATGGAAATTGTTTTCATCGGAGGGATCAAAAACATATTGACCCACAGCTTCTTGGCCAAACCGGAGATCGAGAGAGCCGAGAAGCTGAAGGGAAAAAAGATCGGGGTGTCGCGCATCGGCAGCAACCCGCACTATTTCGCGGTGCAAGCCCTGCGCCGTTTCGGCCTCGAGCCGCGCGACGTCAGCTTTATCCAGACCGGGGGAGCGCCCGAGACTCTCGCCGCGTTGGTCGCTCAAGGCATCGACGCCGCGGTTTTGACGTCGCCGACGGACGCGCAGGCGCTGAAGCTGGGGTATCATTACGTCATCTACGGTCCCGACCTCAGCATTCCGTACGCGGCGACAACGTTCAACACGCGCCGCTCGATCATCGCAAAGCGCCCGCAGGTGCTGGGCCGGTTCATGCGGGCGATGGCGGAATCCGCGAAGATTTTGCACGCGGATAGGGAGCTCACCTATAAAATTCTGGGGAAGTATCTGCGAATCGACGACAGAAAGATTCTGGAAGCCGGCTATAACGCCGAGATCAAAGCCTTGGAGCCGAGATTGGCGATAAAGCTCGACGCGCTCCAGGCGAACCTGGACGAGATCGCGCCGATAGAGCCGCGCGCGAAAAACGTCAAGCCCCAGGATCTGGTGGATAGCCGTTATCTCGACGAGATGGAAAAGAGCGGCTTTATGGATCAGCTCTGGTCCAGCAAGCGCTGATTTTCCTTCTTCGCTCTCGCCTTCCCGTCAGATTTTTCCTACACCCTAGCTCCAAAAAAACCGAAGCCCGCGCTTGTATTTAATTGGCACTGTACTTGCGTCTGACTAGGAAGATTAACCTTTCGGAGGTTTTTATGAATTGGAGAAATCAGGTAGCTTATAGCCTGGCGTTTGCTCTTATCATTGTGGCTTCCGGTTGTGAAAGCATTGCGCTCATGCCGAGATCCGATGTCGATAGGGATGGTAGTGCTAGAAGTGACGTCGAGCGGGGCAGATATGATCGCGGAGATGCTCGAGACAGAAATATCCCGCGGGACGAAATTGTAGGTACCATCCAGCGGGTCGACGAACGAGACAGAAAAATCGAGCTGCGGACGTCAGATGGGCGACTGACAACTGTCAGATACGACTCCGGCACCAGGGTGTACAACCGAGATCGGGAATTGCAGGTGGAGTCCTTGCGACGCGGCGACATCATTCTCGTGCAACTCGATAGAGATGCTCGCGGCGACCAGTATGCCTATGTGATACGAATGAATGATAGACAAGAGGGAATAATACGGTAGCAGAACCTTTTGAAACACAAGCTTAAGGCTACCCGTAAAGATTTCTCACTGCGGGTTTTGATTGTTCTCCTGGCGCTCCTCGCGCTGCCTGCAGCCTGGCGCTGGACGCCTCTCGGCGAGTGGATCAATTTCGAGACGATCACTGCCTGGCAACAGTCCGTAAAAGGCAGCCCCGGTGCGCCCTACCTGGTCGCCGCGGCCTATGTGGTGGGAAGCCTCGTTTTTTTTCCCGTCACCATCCTGAGCGTTGCCACGGTTTTGACTTTCGGTCCCGCCGCGGGCAACACGTACGCTCTCGCAGGCTGGATTTTAGGCGCCTCGGTGGGCTATGGCATCGGCCGCCTGCTCGGGCGGGACCTGCTGCACAAAATGGCAGGCCCTCGGCTTGACCGTCTCATCCGGCAGGCCGAGCTCCACGGTATCGTCGCGGTGCTTACGATGCGACTTTTGCCCGTCGCGCCGTTCACGTTGGTCAATCTCTTCGTAGGCGCCTCGTATATTCGCTTTCGCGACTTCATCTTCGCCAGTGTGCTTGGCAGGATTCCCGGTATTGTTGCTTTGACTCTGGTCGGAGTTCAATTCGAAAACGCACTGCGCGCGCCCGGGGTGCGAAACTTTGCCCTTCTCGGCCTTATCGTCCTCTTGGCCCTGCTGGCTCTGGTCTGGCTATCCAGGCGAGCCGAGTCGGGCGGGGCGAGCCATCGATAATCTTCCAAACCGTGAGCCAGCGTGGCCTTTACGGGGTTATAGTTGATCTTTGACCGGTAAGGAAAAAAATTCGAAGAACCGTTCTCCAAGCCCGCGCGATTTCCATGCTTCGTAGGTGATCTTTTTGGAATACTTGAGATCTTCCTCAAAGAGTTTTTCGAGGCGTCCCCCGACCGTGCTGTCGTATACCGTCAGATTCAGCTCTTCGTTCAGCGCAAAAGATCGATTGTCGAAGTTCGTGCTTCCGATGGTCGCCCAGACGCCGTCCACCACCATGGTCTTCGCATGCATGAGAGCGGCCATGTATTCGAAGATCTGAATCCCGCCAAGCAGCATGCGGCCGTAGTTTCTGCGGCTGGCGCGGTAGGTAATCGGATGGTCGATCTTGCCGGGGACCAGCACGACAACCCGCACTCCCCTGGCCGCGGCCGCGAGCAGAGCTTCGATCATCTGATCACCCGGGATGAAGTAGGGATTCGTGATCAAAATGGATTTTTTCGCCGCATGGATCGAGGTCAGGAAGAGCAGGTAATTCTGAAAGCTCCCGCCGACCGGCGAGCTCTTGACGATCTGGGCCGCCACTTCTCCGCGCGGCTCGAGTCGAGGGAAGTATTCATCGCCTCCGAGCATGCCTCCCGTGGCTTCCAGCCAGCTGTCCGTGAACGCGGCTTGCAGGTTTTTCACCACGGGGCCTTCGATCCGCGCGTTGGTCTCGCGCCAATGATCCGGCGTGCGTCCATCCCCCATCCAGGCCGCGCTGATTCCATAGCCGCCGGTGAAGCCGATCCGGCCGTCGATCACCAGGATGCGCCGGTGGTTGCGGAAGTTATATTTCACCAATCTCCATACAAAGATGAACTGCGGGGCTTCGACCCTCCGGAAGTATTGCACGCGACATCCGGCTTCGTTCATCATCTCCGGGATTTCAGCGGGCGTCTTGGTCCCGTGGCTGTCTAGAAGGATGTTGGCTTTGACCCCCGCGCGGCAGCGCTCTGCGAAGGCCTGCGCCAGCTGGTAGGCGATCGGCCCGTCTTCGTAGAGGTACTGGGCGAACGTGATGGTGGATTTCGCGGTTTTTATCTCACGCAGCATGGCGGGAAACGTTTCGTCGCCGTTCAGCAAGATGTCGATTCGATTACCGCCAACGATCGGCGCGTCGGTGTAGGCTTCGATCGTGGGAAAAAATGAAGGCTCTCCCAGAGTAATGTCTGCAATGGGATCCACGGCAGGTACTTTGCCGCAACCCAAAAACAAAAGCGCCGCCAGCAAG
>DASYRN010000192.1:0-11578 GCA_036004365.1 Binatia bacterium | reverse complement strand
CATCGCCTCTCGCTCCGGCGGAGCGGATTCGGTCATCATCGCGGGCCATATGAACATCCTCCCCTACAGCCTGGCTACGGCCAAAGGAATCACGCGCTGGGACCAACTCAAAGGAAAGAGAATTGCGATCAGCCGCTTCGGGTCAGGCACCGACACAGCGATCCGGCTGGTTTTGACAAGATTCGGGCTCAATCCGGACAAGGATGTAACCATCGTCCAACTCGACGCTCAACCGAGCCGCTTCGCCGCTCTGGTCGCAGGAGGCATAGAGGCTACGCTCGTCGCGCCTCCTTTTGATGTCACGGCTAAAAAACAGGGATTTCCCATCCTCGTCGACATGGCGGCGCTCGGCATTCCTTATCCGCGGCAGGTCTTTGAGACCACGGACCGGCTCATCCGCGAACGCCCCCAATTGGTAAAAAACGTTCTGAAGGGGTTCATCGCCGGCCTGAACTACGGCTTTACCCATCCGGAACAAACCAAGCAGATCATGGCCAAGTACCTGAAGATCTCCGACCCCGAGATCCTCGAAAGGACCTATCAACACTTCACCGAGAGCACCGACCGCAAGGCTTACCCCGACATGGACGGCGTGCGCTACGGCATAGAAGAAGTTGCCAAGCGTATTCCGACGGCGAAGGGGAAGAAACCGGAGGACTTCGTCAATCTAAAATTTTTGCACGAGCTGGAGAAGGAAGGATTTTTTAAGGAGCTTTCAAAGTAAGAGTAGGAGTGTCGTTCCAGCTGTGATAAACGCCAGTCGCATTTCGGTTTGCACGATCAGTTCGACCTGCCTGCCCCTTAAGGCGGGCTAACTGCCCTTTGGTATCGAAGAGAATTCATCAGCTATTTAAAGTTGGGGTCCGAGGAAGAACTCTGACCCGGCGAGTGAACAGACGACTGCGGCGCCGCGGCGGCGGCATTCATCTGGCTGGAGCTGACCAGGACTTTATCGATCCGCTTCCCGTCCATATCGACAATCTCAAAGCGCAAATTACCCCAGTCAAACTGGTCCGACACCGTTGGCACCCGTCCCATCTGGGTGAACAGGAAGCCACCTAATGTCTGATACGCGTCTCGGTTCTCTCCGGGCAAGCTCTCGAGGTGAAAAATCTCCTTGAACTCCTCTACGGAAAGCATCCCATCCAACAACCATGAGCCGTCGTGACGCTGCACTGCCTTCGGCTCCGTCGGTGTTTCACCGAACGGAATCTCACCCGCAATGGCTTCCAGGATATCGTGGTGCGTTAGCAAACCTTCAATGCCTCCATATTCGTCTACCACCAGGGCGATATGCTTGCCGGATTGCTTGAACTGTTCGAGCAGTTGCAGCGCCGGCGTGCTTCGCGGCACGAAGAGCGGCTGCTGTAACGACGCCTTGAGATCAATCGGCTCTCCCGCCAAGACACGAGCCAATAAGTCTTTGGCTTGGGCTATGCCAACGACGTTATCGAGACCCCCGGTGCCCACCGGGAAACGCGAGTGACCGCTTTGGGTTATTTTCTCCCTAGTCCGTTTGGGGGAGTCGTTCAGATCCAACCAGATGATCTGGCTGCGCGGCGTCATCAAAGCCGGAGCCGTCTTGTCTCCCAGCCGAAACACCGCCTCAACCATGTCCTGCTCGGATTCCTCAAAAACCCCGGCCTCTGTACCCTGCTGAACCAACGTCCTGATTTCCTCTTCCGTGACCGGAGGCTCTTGGTGCGGTCCCTTACCGAACAGCCGGAAGATCGCGTCGGTGGAAACGCTCAAGAGTCGAACTGCCGGAAAGGCGATCGCAGAAAGCGCCCGCATCGGAGCAGCGAGCGCCAATACAATGCCTTCGGGATTGCTCAAGGCGAGCCGCTTGGGAATTAGTTGGCCAATGATGAGGGAAAGATAAGTGATCCCGATAACGACCGCGGCTAAAGCTATCGCCGGGCTATAAGGTTCAAGGACCGGAATAGTATTGAGGTAACCTGCCAGCTGATCCGCGACTGTCCTTCCACCATAGGCACCCGCCAGGATCCCGATGAACGTGATGCCGATTTGTACGGTAGAGAGAAGCTGGGTGGGCGAGTCAGCAAGCTCCAACGCCGCCCTAGCCCTAGCATTGCCTTTGTTTGCCAACTCCTGAAGACGGGACTTGCGTGCCTTGATTACAGCAATCTCGGACAGCACGAGGACGCCATGGATAACGATAAGGAAAAAGATAACGAGGACTTCAAATCCTATGTTCGACATTCCCGAAACCTCCCGAGCGGGCTTCCAAGTATCCGAAAAAATAAGAGAAAAGCCCCGAGGAGCGAGGCGGACGGGCGCAACGAAGCAGATGGGCTTTTTTCAACAGCCTGAGAAGGGCCTGACTTGCTATGTGAGGATGAGACCAAGGTTGGCAGTAGGATCCCAGTTTAATCCAATCGGCGAAAAAATTCCAGGTGTCTCTCTCAACGTGTACCTTTCCTTTCCGAGCTGCCCTGATGTAAGATCACCCGGCATACGAAAGCGAATCTTTCCTGGCTGGGCAAAGAATCTAGGCCTATGGCACTATTGACCACAGGAGGCTTCTTATGAAAACGATGTTGGTCCTTTCATTCCTTCTCGCTTTGCTAATTACTTCGCGGACCCGGGCAGGCAGCATTGATGAGGTCACGTTTGTCACCAAAGTTGAGCCTTATGAGACCCTAGTGGACACAACTCTCGTGACCCAGGAAGGAAAAAGGATCCCTATTGATAAAGGTACCAGGCTCAACGTAGCCGGGTTCACGGGCACCGAGGCCTTCATAATCTCCCGGACAGACAAGCCCAACGGCTTTGTAAGAAAGTCGGATATCGCTCCGGCTAGGCGGTTGGATATCAGAGAAGAAAAGTTACGGTGATCGTAGATTCCCGACCGTCTCGATCCCTATGCCGGGATGAACTTTAGCGCCACGCCGTTGTTGCACCAGCGCTGGCTTGTCGGCGGCGGGCCATCGTCGAATACATGCCCGTGATGTCCGCCGCAGCGGATGCAGTGGTACTCCGTGCGCGGCACGATCAGCTTGAAGTCCTGTTTTGTACCCAGATAACCAGGAATGTGAGTGAAGAAGCTCGGCCAGCCGGTGCCGCTGTCGAACTTCATCTGAGAGGTGAAAAGTGGCAGCGCGCAGCCAGCGCAAGCATACACGCCCGGTCGCTTCTCGTTGTTGAGCGGGCTTGAGAACGGGCGCTCCGTGCCCTCCTCACGTAGCACATAAAACTGAGCATCGTTCAGGATCTGCTTCCACTCGGCCTTGGATTTCCGGATAGGCTCCGTGGAAAGATCGACCTTCGCGTCCCGCGCAAGGAGAGACTTCCAGCTCTTGCGAATGCTTTCCAGGGACTTGTCACTTGCAGCATTCGCCGACCATGCGGGGCTTGAGCGCCTTGCTACGGTCATGACGAGGGGTGCGGCCGCGATGAGCAGCATGAAATGGCGCCGTCTCATGATTCTGCCTCCATGTGTTATGTAAACCTACTACACCACGCACGACACGACAAGCGCGACGGTTTGTTCGGACCACGAGATAATACTTAGGCCCGAGTCTTGCGCAATTTCACGAACACGATCCATTTTTTGACGCAGGATCGGCAGGGCGGCACAAAACTGCTGGAGTGGGCTTCGAGGAAGGCAGAGGTATTCGGTAGCAGGGATGGCCTCGTTTGTTACGTTCGGTCCATCGTTGCTGGTAAGTCCAAGACCCGTTGCTCCCCGACCCTTCGTTCCTACAAGCAAGTAAAAATAACCAGTTTCGGAGGCGTCACTTCCATAAACTCGCTGTTCATTGGACGCAGCCGCAGCGCGCGCTCTTCGCGTAGTTGATTAACTCGGGTCGAAGATTGCGATTGCCTGAGAGAAAAACGTCGATGATTCGCATCGCCTCTGCGGGATAGTAAGGCTGCCAGTGGCCTAGTCCGTGAAGCGCGCTCTCCTGACAGGCGATCGAGTCCATCGTTAGAGTGTCGGCCATGACCTCCAAGGCCGCATGATCGATCGCCTTTCGGGAAGCAACACCAGGCTGCCCGAGAAGCGGAATGAGATCCCACCACATGTAGCAAGCCGAGTTGAGCGGAACCGCTCCCGGTTCGTCGAGGTGCGACAGATGGGGCGAACAACGCGCCGCAAATAGCTTCTGGAAAACCGATTTAAAAGATTTCAGACAACGGACTCTTTTCTCCAACGGCACCGACTCGTCTATCAGGGCGAACATGCAGTCACTCCCGCCATTGCTCACCAAATACCAAAAGCCCTGATTGAGCTGGGCATCGCTGTATTCCGAGAGAACCGGCACCGGCTCCTCAAAAAGCCTCGTGACGTATTCTATGTTGAGATCAGCCGGCCCCATCCAGAACGGCGCGGCGGCGTCATAATACCACTGCGGCCCGCTCGCCTCATGATCAAACATGTGCCGCACCCACTCTTCGAATGACAGAAATGTTATCTGCTCAGCCATATCTGTGCCGCTTCGCGGCGACTAGGCAATGATATCCGATTGCGCGATTTCTTTCACACCCCAATGAATAGGCATAGATTTTTGTTTCTTTGTTTACGAGCAACCATAGTTCTCTGTTTGCGGCTCTACATTGGAATGTCTAAAATGGGGCGTGAATTTTGAGCGATCGATCCCCAGGCGGCGTCATCATGGCAATACTGGGAGACGTTCTCCTTGTGCACAAGGCGTTGGTAGCCTAGCCATCAGCAAAGCCTCCAAACACCCGATTTTATCCATGCCTTTCGTCATGGCCCGGACTGGTTCTCCCAGCCCCGCCTTTTTTTCGACGGCCTGAGATGTCGCTTGCCCGGTGCCGGAGTGAGCAGAGGGCGCGGTAGACATTCCAGAAAGTCTCGGCTAAGAAGAGGGTCATAGCCAGCCACAGCGGAGGAGGTTACCATGCAGAGCCGAGAGTATTTGCCGGGAGACAAGCGGCAGCAGGAGCGCGGTTATTCGCCGGCGGTAAAGACTCGAGGGGGAACGACGGTGTATCTCGCGGGGTACGGGGGCTTTCAGGATGAGTCGGGAAAGACTTATCCGGATGACTTTGACGCGCAGGTGCGCGTGAGCTTTGAGCGCATCAGTAAGACTCTGGAAAAAGCCGGAGGTACCCTGGATGACATCGTGACGATGACCGTCTTCATCACCGATATGAAAAACGGCACTCGCTTCACGCAGCTGCGAAGGGCAACTTTTAAGGAAGGCCGTTACCCCGCTAGCGCTCTGATCGGGATCAAAGAACTAGCCCGTCCGGAAATGATGATAGAGATCCAAGCAATCGCTGTCATCGATTAATCTTGCTAGTTAAGATCCCGCTCTCTGCACTCGTTTAGGCACTCAATTGCCACCGTGTTGACTGCCTTTCATTGCGAGTATGATGGTTTTTCATTATTCTAACTGCCATGGAGGCCGAAAAATGAAATGCCCGCGGTGTCATAAAGAGTTAAAAAAAGAAACTATCTACAGAGATATCGAAGTGGATACGTGTCCTCAATGCCAAGGGATATGGCTGGAGTTCGAAGAGCTGGACCAGCTGGAAGACACGGTCTTCGATAGAGATGAACTCAAGGGCACAACTATTTTCGACACTTGGCCAGCTGGCTTGAGCTGTCCGGAATGCGGCCAGGAAATGAAAGGCTTCAGTTATAGATACTATGATTTAAAGCTTGATTACTGTGTAAAAGAACATGGGTTTTGGCTGGATAAAGGAGAGGAGGAACGAGTTCGAGAACTCATGAAAGGTGAATCCAAAAACCTAGCACGAAAATTTGGCATGGAAGAACGGTGGGGCGGCACACTGAGAAATCTGAAGTCAAAAGGTTTTTTTTCAAAAATCAAAGATCTGCTGCGCTAGCTGTCCTTTAAGGTTCCGCAGCTGTCAGGTTGCGGATCTGACCCGGATAAGGGCCAAGACCCAGCGGAATGGTTATCCTTCTCTTGTCAGGCTCCACGGTGATCGTATCGTACCCTCGTTTTGCTCCCGGAGTCCCGGGAAACTCAAGACCACGAAATCGTTCACCTGTGGCATAGATCGTCCCTGGTGCTCTCAACGAGTCACTCTGATCAAGCTCTCGATCTAAAATTATCACGCCCAGAACCTCTTGTTCGAAGGTGACCGACCCTGTGAACGGTGAAACCCAGTCGCTGCTCTTTTGCTGATTGAATGAAATAGCTATTCGTCTGCCTTTGGGAACGGTAGCGCGAATCACGTGAGCAAACGAACTATATCGCCCTGGAGAATTAATGTTTACCCCAATATCCTCCGTAAGGGTCATGTCCTGCCTTTCGAGGTAGATTCGGGCTTGTTCTTCCGTGAGATACGCTACACTGACCACCGATGGAGGCTCTGATGCCTCAAACACACTCCCTGAAACGCCCTTGATTCCTGGAATTTTTTCGCGGTTTTGTTTGCGCCTCACTCTCCAGGGCAGTAAAAGCTATCAACAAAACTACCAAGACAACATGGGCTATCCACGGCTTCGATGTATGCATACAAAGATTATGTCTACCATTGGACCAGGCAATCCTCTTGATCGATCTTTACTTTTACCGTCACCTCCTCCGCCAGACGGCGAGGATGGAGCCCGTCAGGACAAGGGAAAAAAGCGCGTTGAGGGCGTCGATGTAGAGCACAGAGAAGCTGATTCCGGCAAGCATGTAATGGGATAGAAGAACCGGCAAAGCAATCCCGAGCCATAGCACGATCCCGGCAGACGCGCCGTCGCGAATCGTGTCCGCTCCGACGAGCTGAAAAAGCCACGAGAGCACGTAGCAAGAGAGAAAGGTTCCGGCGGTTACGCCAATAATAGGGAGAGGGTTGCTTTGTTTCAGTTCACTGACCTGTTTCCCCAAGCCCGCCGCCCAGGAATTTAAGAAAAGGTAGGGGGAATACCAAAAAAATACCACGACCAAGTTCAGTATGACCGTAACCAAAATAGCGCCATGACGATGCCGAACCATGTTCAACTCTTTCTTAACACGTTCTCGCCGCTCATTTTCGGCCCCAGATCTCGATGATTTCACTCGCTGTGGCGACATCAAAATACGTTTGTTCCATCAACTTCAAAGCCATCTCGTGCAACTCGCGGCTTCTGGATCCGACACCGTCCTTTAGAATAACCATGTCATATCCTAGATTGCGTCCGGTGCGTGCCGTACCTTCAACGCCCCCTTCGGTCGCAACCCCACCAATGAGAATCGTTCCTATACTTTTACTTCTCAGCATGAGATCGAAGTCAGTGCCGACAAACCCATCCGGCCTGCGCTTCTGAAAGACGATATCTTCTGGCTCAGGTTTTAACTCCTCAACGATCTCTCTCCCCTTGGGGTCCTCCTTTTGCTTGAGAAGTTGACTGGGATCTGTCGCCTTCGCCCGCTTCATCCGGACGCGCACCCAAACTCCAGCCTCTTCTTTCACCAGATCGAACCCGGTCTGCACCGAATAAAAAACCGGCACGCCGACCCGTCGCGCCAAAGCGGACAGCTCTTTCAGCTTCAGAACGATATCTTTGTAGTTGAAGGCGTTGGGCGCAATGGCGTACTCCATGTCCCAGATCAGCAGCGCCGCCCGGTTCGGATCAACCAATTCCGCCAAAGTGCTCGGTATTTTCTTTTTTGCTATCTCGAACATAGCTCACCTCCAGTCCGGGGTAACATAAAATGATTCGAAGATGTGACGGTCGAAACACCTAGCCGTAAATCATGCGAAAGTTAGCCGAATACTCACTCTGGCGTCAAGGGGAATAAACAAGGATGATGGTAGGATGAGGATGAAAAGGAGAGAGACAGGATCACCGCTTCTCCAGGCGGGGTGAAGAATCCCTCGCTCTCGATTTCTTTCAGAATCGAGACGTTGATGAATTCCTGGGCTTTCGTTCCCTTTAACTTGGGCGCGGCGGCGCTGGCGGTGTTCGATTTGGATTTGAATAGCCTCCTCGTTCGGATAGGGCTTGACCGGGCCGTGCTTTTCAAAGAGGCCCGCATCCTTCCCGACCCAGAGGAGCCCGGTTTCGCATCGTTCGTCGGAAAATCTGGTTTTGAACCCGGTCCCCATTCGGACGACGGGCTGAACATTTCTGCAACTTACAAATCGCAATCCTCGTTCATAGAATTACATTACGCCTGATAAAAAGGACTCTTCGTAGCGGCCCGTAACTTCTTTCCACGATATTCTGCAAAATCAATAACCAAATTTCATATTCGTCGGTGGCACCGTCCTTGCTTCGCTAGAAGGGTTCCCACCAATCTGAGCGATAAGGCGATTTGAAGGATTAAGGCTTCTCTCCAATCTGGAGACCGATAGGAAAGGTGCTCCAAATTGTACTGATGGGTCAACCCGGAGCTGGAGGGTAAACTCGATCAACCCGAGCTACGGTAGCTTAAGGCAGCGGGTAGGCGTTCACTTTCGGCTGGCCCCGCTTAGGAAGAGAAAGCTGGAATCATTCCAGCTCGCGGCGACATTTCTCGCTTTGAGTAGTTAGAATGGAACCAATTGCTGTATTGGTGCTCGATCCAGATCTGTGGCGTCAGCTCGGATTCGTGCACGCTTTGAAGGATGAACCCCAGATCAAGATCCTGGAGGGGGTAGATTATAATAGGATCTTAGCTCTAGGAAGAATTCCGGCGGGTTTAGATCCGGCCGTCGTGATGGTTTCGGATACCCTCCTCGTTGATTTCAAGCTATCACTGCTTTCGAAGATAAAAGATCTTTTCCCTAGAGCCAACATTCTTGTTCACGGTTACGAGGCGAATATTGACACGGTCGCCGAAATTTTGATTGCGGGTGCTAAGGGCTATTTCTTGCTCTCGGCTCGACCTGAGGCCCTGCTTCAAAGTTTGAAGTTTGTCAGCAAAGGTCTCGTCTGGGGACCCCCTGAGGCGATAGCGCGGAGCCTCGGGCGCTTAATCAGCCTCAAAGACCTAAAGCCGCTAGCCACCCGAGAAGACCTAATTACTCTCCGCGAGCGAACCATTCTAAATCTTCTGGCAAAGGGCCTGAGCAATAAAGAGATTGCCAACAAGCTCGGACTCACCGAAGTTACAGCAAAGTTCCACTTAATCAAGCTTTACAAAAGGTTTAAAGTCCAAACCCGCCTGCAGTTGCTCACGTATGCAATCGAACACGATCTGATTTCCTTGCGAAAACCGTGAGAAACAACGGGCTCGCAGTTCCGGGTTTCTCTTAGGCGTTTCCTCTATCGAAAGGCTGAATGGCTTATATACCTTCGGATACCATCCCGAGATTAACCTATCCTTTTTTCCTCTAGAAATATCCTCTTGTTTCCTTGATCCCCTGCTACGGGGTCGCGTATTGCCTAAGCTAGATTCAGCATTTTGCCTATGGGATCACCAGCAGCTACTGCAAACAGGGTCTAGGCATCATGTACAACAGCTACTTCGGGTTTCCACAATCACCCTTTAGCGTTACCCCTGATCCGCGTTTCTTTTACACTAATCCTGTTTACCAGGAGGCCTTTGCTACACTGCGGTACGGCATCCAGGCCAAGAAGGGCTTTATCGTTATCACGGGCGAGGTGGGAACCGGAAAAACCACCCTGCTGCGTAAACTAATGCGCAACTTGGCGGACACCATCCACTCAGTCTTTATTTTTAACACCCTCTTAAGCTTCCCGGAATTGCTCCAACTCATCCTTCATGATTTGGGCTTAAATCCCAAGGAACCAAACAAGGTAACGCTGCTTCATGAGCTGAACGACTATCTGATCGATCAGCTCAAGCAGGGCCATATCGTCTCGGTGCTAATCGACGAAGCCCAAAATCTAAGCGATGAGGCTCTCGAAGGGCTAAGACTTCTCTCCAATCTGGAGACCGATCAGGAAAAGCTGATCCAAATTGTGCTGATGGGCCAACCTGAGCTTGAGGCAAAACTCGATCAACCCAGGCTCCGGCAGCTTAAGCAGCGGGTAGGCATTCACTGCCGGCTCGCTCCCCTCAAGGACGACGAGGCAGGCCCCTATATTGATTTTCGGCTTCGGACTGTCGGCTATGAGGGTAAGGATCTGTTTCAGGCTGGTGCTGTTCAGCAGATCGCCTTGTATTCGAAGGGGATTCCGCGGCTGATCAACATCATCTGCGATAATGCCTTACTTAACGCCTATGCCGCGTCACAAAAAATTATTTCTGCAGATATGATCAAGGAAGTGGGCCGCGATCTCAGGCTGGGATCGGAAGTCCAGGTCGCGGAGGCAGAAACTGTCCCTACTGTATTAGCGTCTAAGACCGAACGGGAAACATTCATCCGTGAAGTACCAAAGGAAGTTCCTCAGCACAAAGTGAGACGCATGGCAAAAGCTGGAGTTGGCACCTTGTTAGTAATCCTCATCTTTGTTGCTGCAGCATCCGTTACCGATCCCCAAAATTTCCTCAGCATTGCTGCGAAACGTCTAGAAGTCTCCAAGCATAATCTAAACCAGTGGGTTGCGCTTATTACTTACCAGCAAGCCGTTCCTGAAAAAGTCAACGCAGAAATGGAGAGGGCAGTTGGAACCAAATGGAAGCACCAGCGCGTCGTAATTCAACATGGCTTCACTATCTCTAAAATCGCCAGTGATGCCTACGGAGCTGACAGTCTCCTCGGCATGGACCTCATCAAAGAATTCAACCCTCAAATCAAGAATCTTAATCGGGTGCTCCCAGGACAGGACCTCTTGCTCCCTCCCCTAACGCAGGAAACAATGCTACGGAAGCAACCCGACGGTTCGTATCGTCTCATCGTGGCATCATTTCCCAGCCTAACAGGAGCCGATAAATACGCCCGACTCTTAGGCAACGACGGATATCAAGTCATGATTACACCAAAAAGGGTTTCGGAGAATCTTTTGCTGCACCGGGTTGAAATCGACGGTTTGAAGAACCCTGAAGAGGCTAATCAAATCTGGCAAACCGGATTAAGGAACCAATGGTTTGCATCCGTTGGCAATCCCAGGAGTGGGGAGAGGTAAAGTAGGCAAATACGACGAATTAACCGCTGGAGACGATATGAGCAGGACATATGATGCCCTAATAAAAGCAGAAAAAAAGATACATCACTCAAGAATCGCTGTCTCTCGAAGGCGGAGAAACGATAAGTGGTGGCAGGATATCAGCCTCGAGTGGAAGATTATGGGGACTGTTGCAGGTGCGATGTTGGTTTTCGGGCTTCTTTTTGTGGCGATTGTGAATGAGCTCATGGGTCGGGCGCTGCGGGCCCAAATTGATCAAAGGGCCTTGGTCATGGCCACTAATTTAAGTGATGCAGCCGCAGGGCATGTCATTGGGAGAAATGTTCTGGAGCTTCATGCGTTGGTCACAAAGTATGCCCGTCTGGACGGGTCGGCGTACGCCTTTATCGAAGATAGTAAAGGACAGATTGTTGCCCACAGCTTGGGGACCTTTCCGCCAGAACTTCGTGAAACTCTGACTATGGATGAGCGAAGGCAAGTCAACAGGCGATTAGTAAGATTGCAAGGAAAGCAAGGAAAAACAGTTTATGAGACCCGCACGCCGATTCTTGAGGGACAAGTGGGAGCGGCGCACATCGGTATATGGGGAGAGAGTGTGGCAACAGAGATCTATAGCGCCCTTCTTCC
>DASYRN010000191.1:0-29091 GCA_036004365.1 Binatia bacterium | reverse complement strand
GACACCGACTGGAATTGGATCATCACGGGTAGAAGGGAAGCAAGAGAAAAGGTGTGGAATCTGTTAAAACAGCAGTAAATTAAATAGATATGTGAAGTTTCGCAAAGGAGCGACAAGATGGCCACAAAAAAAATCCGTATTTTCTATCGAGCGCCCAGCCATGTTCCACTTTGGAAGGTGATGGAAGAATGCGGCTTCCTCGAGAAGCACGGATTGGAGATCGATCTCGGTTCTATGGAAGGGCAGCGAAGGCGAGCGGCAGAGGGTCTCAAATCAGGAGAGCTGGACGTCGTGTCAGGAAATCACCACAACCTCTACGCCAGGCGCGCGTTGAACGGTGATCCTTATGTCCATATCGCCCAGAGCAACAATTCATGGCGCGAGAATCATCTCGTGGTCTCGAACGGCATCCGCGGGCTCCAGGACCTCAAGGGAAAACGGGTGGCGATGGACGATTATGACGGTCATACGGGGCTCAACGTCTGGCTCTACCTGCGGCTGAACGGCTTGGAAGAGGGAAGAGACGTCGAGCTCGTGACAGGCGCGAAAAGGGGAATCGAGCGGGCGCGCGAGGTCATGGCCGGCAAATACGACGCAACTTTCATTCGAGCCGTGGATCAGCTCCGTGCTAAGGCCATCGGAGCCAAGACCATCGAGGTACCCACGATGCCGATGATCGAGGGAGTCACGCTTACGACCACGACCCCTTACGTGAGAAACCATGAGGAAGAGGTTAGGGGTTTGCTTCTCGCTCTGATCGATGCGATCCACTTTTTCAAGACGCGACGTGAGGAAACGCTCCGGATCATCAAAAGAACCTGCACGGAATTGCTCAGGATGGAGAACGACAAGGAGTGGGCCTGCTACTACGATACGCAGGCCGGTTCGCTGGAGCCGAAGCCTTACCCGACCTTGAGCGCGATCCAGAATGTTTTCGCCCTGGCGTTGAAGCGTAATCCTGAGATCGGACAATTCAATCCACTGGCTCTTTGGGACCTGCACTATCTTCGCGAGATCGACGACAGCGGCTACATCGAGCGGTTGTACGCATGAAGAGAAAATCACCGCAATGATCTTCAACCCGGACGCAGCGATAATTGCAGGATCGGTCCGCCGGCAAGGAGTTCTAAGGCGCCTGATTGCGGCTGCGATCCTATTCGCGTGGCCCTGGTGTATGGCTATCGCGGGCGAAGCCGAGGGGTGGAAACTACAATGGCAGAAGACGGTGGAAGCGGCCAAGAGGGAAGGACAACTCGTTATCTATGGAAGCGCCGACTACGAGAAGCTCTTCTGGGAGTTTCATAAAAAGTACCCTGAAATTGCCGTGAAGGGTTTCTTTGGCCGGGGAGCCGATGTCGCCAAACGGATCATGGCCGAGCGCAGAGCTGAAAAATACTTAGCGGACCTTTACCTTAACGGAATGACAACGGGATATAACGTGCTCTATAAAGCCAAAGCCGTCGATCCGATCGCTCCGGCATTGCTTGTGCCCGAAGTCTTCGATCCATCGAAATGGTGGCAGGGCAAGCATCAATATGTCGATCCGGAGAACAAGTATCTCTTCAACTTCAACGGTGAGAGTCGTATTGTCGTCGCCTACAACAAGAACCTTCTCAACGCGGATGAGGTTCGCTCGTACTGGGATCTGTTGAAACCCAAGTGGAAGGGCAAAATCGTCGCCCTCGATCCCATGAGTGGAGGCTCAGGGGACGCGCTGAGATTTTTTTACCACAACCAGCTGCTCGGTCCCGAGTTTCTGCGCAAGCTCTTGACCGAAATGGACATTATGATCAGCGCCGACTCGCGCCAGATGGGAGACTAGCTGGCCGCAGGAAAGTTCGCCATCACCATTTTTGGTCCGGTCAGCCGGATGGATCTAGACTTGGCAAAAGAACAAGGCCTTCCCGTGGACTGGTTTGAGCCCGAAACGCAATCTGAGACCTAGGGGCGACGAGGCAAAATATCCCCTGATGGACCGAGCGGATCTGATGGACATGGAGCCGATCCGAAAGTTTGTCCGTGAAACGATGGAGCAGCGCAAGCGGTGAGCAAGATGGTAGTGACTCAGATCCGTCACGAGCCTGAGACTCTTTGCATTGCCAGACTGTGCGAAAGCTAGCCGATCACCCTTCGACGCTGCTCAGGATGATCGGCTAAGTACTGGAAATGAGATCATTGACCGTTCGTGCTGAGCTTGTCGAAGCACAAATAAAGTGTTTCACACAATCTGTTGCGCAGGGTGACATCAAAGGATTCAGGACGACAACTCCTGAAATGTCGCCACAATGATTCATTAACGTCATAAAGACTGGAGTGATACGCAAATGAATTCTTCAGGGAAAAAGCGATTGGCGTTCGTAAGGACTAGCGTTGTTATTCTTTGTTTCTTTGCTTTTGTGGTCCCCGGCCTGGCCCAGCCCGATTGGAAGAAGGACTGGGAAAAGACCTTGACGGCCGCCAAGAAAGAGGGGCAGTTCGCCATCTATTTTTATCGCTACGGGCGGCTTGTGGAAGAGTTCAGCAAGGACCATCCCGACATCAAAGCCGTAGTGGTTTCAGGCAGAGGAACTGAACTGACGTACCGGATTATGGCCGAGAGACGAGCCGGAAAGAACATCGCCGATCTTTACAGCGGCGGGGCAAACGGGAATTTCAATGTGCTTTACAAGGGCAAGGTCTTGGATCCGATTAAACCCGCCCTGATTCTCCCCGAAGTGGTAGACGAGTCCAAATGGCATGGGGCGGAGCATCGCTACGCGGATCCCGAAGGGAAATACATCTTTGCCTATCTGGCGAATCCGAGTTCGGCCCAGCTTTCTTATAACGCCAATCTCGCGAATCCGAAGGATTTCAAGTCTCACTGGGATGTCGTGAATCCCAAATGGAAGGGGAAAATCGTTTCCTTGGATCCACGGGATACCGGGTTAGGAGCCACGATGCAGTTTCTTTACTATCACCCGGAGCTTGGCCCGGAGTTTATCAAAAAGTTTTTTGGCGCGATGGACGTGACGTTCAGCAAAAACTTTCAGCAGATGACGGACTGGTTGGCGCAAGGAAAATTTGCCATCTGCATGGGCTGCAAAGATTCTCTGCGCGCGAAGGGCCAGGGGCTGCCGGTCGATGACTTCGACACCACCTCCTGGAAGGAAGGCTCGAGTTTTTCCACCGGAGGCGGCTCTCTGAGTCTATTGAATCAAGCTCCGCACCCTAATGCCGCGAAAGTTTTTATCAACTGGTTTCTTTCGCGCAAAGGGCAACTGGCCTTGCAAAAATTGGGAGACCGCGATGATCCGCCGAATTCGCGCCGCATCGACATCCCGAAAGACGATGTTCCGTTGGATGCCAGGCTGCAGGAGGGAAAAAGGTACTTTGACGTCGTGCGCCCGGAGTACGCCGACATGAAACCTATTTTCGACCTCGCCAAAGAGGTCATGCAGGCCAACGAGCGAAAGAGGTAGACGATCATGCTGACTCGAGAAGAGAACGAGATGCTGACACGGGTGGGTCCTGGCACGCCGGCGGGAGAGCTGCTGCGTCGGTACTGGCATCCGGTGGCGGTGGCCGGGGAGCTGACCGAGGAGAAGCCGATCAAGGCGGTGAAGATTTTGGGCGAGGAGTTGGCGGTGTTTCGTGACAAGGGAGGGCGCTACGGGTTAGTCGGAGAGCACTGTCCGCACCGGTCGGCGTCTTTGGCTTTTGGGCGGGTGGAGGAGGAAGGGATACGGTGTCCGTATCATGGGTGGAAGTTTGACGTGAGGGGGAGGTGTTTGGAGCAGCCGGCGGAGCCGGAGGGGAGCACATATAAGGATCGGGTGCAGCACAAGGCCTATCCGGTCGAGAAGCTCGGGGGGTTATTGTTTGGGTATATGGGACCTGAACCTGCGCCGCTGTTGCCGCGTTGGGATGTGCTCGTATGGGAGAATGGCAGACGGTGGATCGAGGTTCACGAGATCCTAAGGTGCAACTGGCTTCAGCCGATGGAAAACTCCGTCGATCCGTCTCACCTCTATTGGCTGCACGGTTCGACGGCACACCTCGGGCGGATGGAGCGTTACCAGGAGGAGCACGCGTTCACCCGATTCGAATTTGGCATCATGAAGCGGCGGACGACGCCCGCGAAAAAACCTGGCGCCGCTCCCGAGATCGATCAGCACCCGTTAGTGTTTCCAAACACTCTGCGGCATGTTTTCCGGACCCTTAAAACCGACAATAAGATCCGCCACAACGTTCAGATCCGCGTTCCCGTGGACGATGTGCATACCCAGGTTTACGTCGTCTATTTTGAGCCGAACGAGACCGATCGATCGCCTGCGGATGAAGATGCGCCATGGGAGTTTTTTCCGATGAGAAACCAGCAGGGTCAATACAGGTTGGATCAGGTGCTCGTGCAGGACGCGATGGCGTGGGAAACCCAAGGAGCGATTACGGATCGTACTCAAGAGCATCTGGGAATCGGCGACGAAGGAATAATTATCTTCCGCAAGCTTTTGCGCGAACAGATCGAGACCGTGCGAAAAGGGGATGAGCCCCTTGGAGTCATTCGTGATCCGCAGATGAACCAAATCATCGAGTTTGACGTGATCAATGAAAGAATCGGCCTTCGGAGCAAAGAGCAAAAGGTGGCGTAAGTTCGAACATCTCATTCAAGGAGAAAAATCCAATGGCGGAAACTAAACAGCAGCCCACAGATCTGAAGCCCGAAAGAATCGATACCTACAGAGAATGGCAGGCGGCGCAGAAAATACCGGTTATTCGCGGCTTCTTTGTCGAGGATGTCAATAACGTTGAGCTGGCGCCGTGGGACTTAAAGGGCGGCAACGCGGCGTTTGTCGTTCTCGATGGCACTGGTGGCGTCAACGACGCTTACATCTGCGAGATTCCTCCCCAAGGAAAGCTAAAGCCGCAGAAGCATCTCTACGAAGAGATGGTCTATGTTACGAAGGGGTACGGCGCCACGACCGTATGGCAGAAGGACGGGAAGAAACACACTTTCGAATGGGGGCCGGGAAGCCTGTTCGCGATTCCGCTTAATGCCTGGTACCAGCACTTTAATGCCACCGGGAGCGAGACCGCGCGCTATTTTGCCGTGACGAACTGTTGCTTCATCATCAATCTGTTCCACAACGTCGATTTCATTTTCGAGAACGACTTCGCCTTCATCGATCGCTTCGATCCGAACACCGAAGGTTACTTCAGTGGCAAGGGAGAAGTGACCGGCCGTTTCTTTATGACCACCAACTTCGTTCCGGACACACATAACATTACTTTGGCCGATTACAGCGAGCGCGGCAAAGGCAGCACGAACATGAAGTTCGATCTGGCCAAGCAAACCATGGCGGCGCATATCTCGGAATTTCCGGTGGGGACCTACAAAAAGGGCCACCGTCACGGTCCCGGCGCTCACGTGATCATTCTCACCGGCCAGGGCTACTCCATCCTCTGGCCTGAAGGTCAGAAGATGCAGCGGGTCGATTGGAAGCCGGGGAGTGTCGTGGTGCCGCCGGACCAGTGGTTTCATCAACATTTCAACTCCGGGGCGAAGCCGGCGCGCTACCTGGCGCTGCGCTGGGGCAGCTGGCGCTTTCGCTTCATGAGGGTTCAAGACAGCGAAGGGTCAACGTACACCAGCGTGAAGCAAGGGGGAGGCCAGATCGAGTTCGAGGACGAAGATCCGGTCATTCACAAAGAGTTCGAAGCGGCGATGAAAAAAGTCGGCGCACAATGCCGGATGGGCTCGTATCATCCGGGGTGCACACAGAAGAGTGCTGCCAGCGCTGCTAACCTTTAATGCCTGTTGTGCCCAAAAGTGCCCGCATAGTCGCGCTGGAGAGACCCCGGGATGAAAGATGCTTCGAGCTTTCGGATTTTCTCGGTGTCGAGCAGCGGCGCGCCGGTGCGGGGCACGACTCCCCACCGGCTGGCTTTCGCGCGCTTGTTCCATTCTTCTAAAACCACCGGGCCTCGCTCTTTGAACTCGTGCATGAGGTCCCACGTTGCTTGGAGTCCATTAGCCGTCGTGAGACTCGGATAAAGAACGGCAGCGGCGCCGAGCTTTTGAAACTCCTCAAACGTCGGGGAGGGAGGCGGCCCGTAATACGGGGCGATGACGGGAGCAGGGATTCTGCGGCATGCCTCTTGGATCTCTTCGCGCGATCTCAAAGTATTGACCCAGATCGCGTCTACACCCGCTTCCTGCACGTAGGCTACGCAGCGCTCGATCGCGCCCTCAAAGTTTCCGCCCTCCGCGCCGATGAGATCGCAGCGTGCGCAGATCACGAAATCCGGGTCAAGCTCGTTTCTTGCCGCGCCGGCTGCCTTGTACTTGCCGATGGCCTCCTCGGCAGAGACGCAGCGCCGCCCGGCCTGCGTGCCGGACTTTTTCGGCGCTTCCTGATCTTCGATGTGTACGCCGGCGACGCCCGCTCCAATGAATTGCCGTACGGTGTGGTAGACGTTGACCGCATTGCCATAGCCTGTGTCCGCGTCCGCAAAAATCGGGATGGCGCATCCGGAGGCAGTTCGGCGCCCGGCTTCGACCATCTCGCGACAACCGATCAGGCCGACATCCGGAAGTCCGTAGATGTATGCCGCCACCTGTGAACCGGACATGAAGAAGGCGTCGTAGCGCAGGACTTCGGCCATTCTTGCATGAAGCGGGCTGAAGCCGCCCGGCATAACAAGGAGTTCGGGACGCTTTAATAGCTCGCGAAAACGTGTGGTGATTTTTGTTGGCATAAGCGTACATCCTTATCGTAGGGATTAATTTGGTGTCTCAAAGTCCGTAGCACACTTTCACGTCACGAATTCCCGATAGAAACATTCGGGAATGACGTCCCGGGACAGTCGGCATAAACCATGTGAACGCAAGTAGTATAGGTTTCTGGAGCTGTCAAGCGATGACGCGAGTTGGCTGGCTTGACAAACGCTACGTCGGGTCTGATAAGGTTCACGAAAATTGAAGGAGAACTCTCCATGGTAGAAAAGGAGGAGGCTGAGAGCAGAGAAGCGATCGGAAGAAGGCTCAAGCTCGGCATCGTCGGGATCGGGGTCGGAGCCTCGGAGATCCTCCCGGCGATGGAAGCGACGCCCCACATCGAGCTAGTGGCTGGCGCCGACATCAATCCGCGCGTGCTGGCGATTTTCCATGAGAGATACGGCGCGCGCACCTACGACTGCATTGAAAAGCTCTGCGAGGATCCGGAGGTCGAAGCAGTCTGGATCTCCACGCCGAACAAATTGCACGCCCCCCACATGATCATCGCGGCGGAGCGCGGAAAGCACGTCGTGGTGGAAAAACCGATGGCGATCAGCCTGCGGGAGGCGGAAGCGATGATCGAGGCCGCTGAAAAGAACAGAATTAAGCTCATCTGCGGTCATACGCAGAGTTTTGGCCCGCACATCAGAACCATGAGGCGGATCATCCAATCTGGCCAGGTTGGAAAACTCTGCGCGATGCACGTCTGGGCCTATACGGACTGGATGTTAAGGCCCAGAACGCCTGAGGAGCTCGACTTGGCCCAGGGAGGTGGTGTCCCGTACCGTCAGGGGCCACATCAAATCGACACCTTGCGCCTTCTCGGAGGCGGCATGGTACGGAGCGTTAGGGGAACGATCGGACAATGGTTCGCTGGCCGGCCCATCCCCGGCTACTACTCAGCCTACCTGGAATTTGAGGACGGAACTCCCGCTACGCTCATGCACAACGGCTATGGCTATTTTCTGGCCTCAGAGCTGGTACCGTGGGGGACCAATCAAAGCCGCTACACCTATGAGGAAAGGGTGGCGATCCGAAAGCAGTTACTCGACGGAAGCAGGAACGAGAACGAGGCGAAAGACGCCATGCGCATCGGAGGCTCGCAAGAAGGACAGCTCTTTCGTAACCGGGGAGAGCGCAGGCCATGGGTCCCGAATGACCTCGGCATCCTTATCGTCACCTGCGAGAGAGGGGAAATCCGTCAGTCCCAATATGGGCTCTACGTGCACAGCGATGAGGGCATCCAGGATGTCCCGCTTCCCGAAGTTGGGGCGTCGAGGCGCGCAGAACTGGAGGAGCTCTACAATGCAGTGGTTCTCGACCGGCCCATTCGTCACACAGGCCGGTGGGGAATGGCAACCCTGGAAGTGTGCCTGGCCATCATGCAGTCGGCGCGCGAGAGGCGAGAGATTTTTCTTTCTCATCAAGTTCCGGCTCCGGAAGAAAGTTGAATATGGAGGCTCTTTCGAGTTTTGTGTGAAGGAGTATCCAACCACGAAGGACACGAAGGCCTCGAAGAAAGAAAATGAGGCTCGCGCAAAGACGTAAAGTACGCCAAGTTGGACAAAAAAATTTTTTACTTTGCGGTCTTGGCGTCTTGGCGCGATAAACTTCACTGCAAAGGAGAGAGATTATGTACCAGAATCATAAAGTCATCGATGTTCATGGCCACATGAGCACGCCACCCCATTTCAGGGGACACCTCGGCGCGATGATCTCGCTCAATACTCCCGGGAGAAAATTGGAGATGACCGACGAGCAACTCGCAAACGCTCAGAAGAATCATCTAAAGGGCATGGACGAGAGAAATATCGATATCCAGCTTCTTGGCCCGCGGCCGGTCGCCATGTGGCACTGGACCCGGCCGTTTCTCCAGCAGGACATCTGCCGGATTACCAACGACGTCATCGCGCGCATCGTGAAGCTCCATCCCGACCGGTTTATCGGGATGGCCCAGCTCCCTCAGAGCGCCGAGCTCGACACCAGGAATTGCATCGCAGAGTTGGAGCGCTGCGTCAAAGAGTTGGGGTTCGCCGGCGCCTATGTAAATCCCGATCCGGGCGGCAGGAGGCAGGCGCCCGGGATGCACCACGAGTATTGGTATCCGCTCTACGAGAAAGCTCAGGAGCTCGACGTCCCGCTCATGGTCCATCCCTCGACGAGCTACGACACGCGCATCGAGGTGATCCCGCACAACTACCAGATGAACAACTACATCGAAGAGTTCATCGCGATGCATGTGCTCTCGCACAGCGATGTTTTCGAGAAATTCCCGCGCCTGAAGATCGTGATCTGCCACTGCGGCGGCGCGCTCAACCGCTTCATCCCGACCGATCATCACATCGCGCAGAAAGACCTCAGCAAGAACCTCTTCTATGATTGTTGCGCGTACGACGTGAACTTCCTCACCGCGGCGATCAAGCAAAAAGGGGTGGACCAGATGATGTTCGGGACCGAGTTCCCGGGATCGGGAGGAGCGGTCCGGCCCGACACGGGAAAGCCTTCAGACGATGTCTTTCCGGTCATCGACACTCTGGAGTTCTTGAGCAGCGAGGACAAGCTCAAGATCTTTCACAAGAACCCGCTGAAGGTTTTTACGCGCCTAAAGGTGTAGCAAAGTAGATTTGCCATCTGTATGGGCTGCAAGGAGGCAACCGGGCGGAGAACCGGGGTCTGCCGGTGGACGAATTCGATAACAGCCTTTGGAAAGAGGGCGGAAATTTTTCCAGCGGGCGGGAGCCTGTTGTAGGAGGGAGATTCCATGCTGAGCAAGGAAGAGAATGAGATGTTCTGCAGAGTCGGCTCCGGGACGCCGGCAGGCGAGCTGCTGCGCCGCTACTGGTTTCCGATCGCCGTGGCTACGGAATTGACGGAGGAAGAGCCGACGAAATTTGTCCGCGTGTTAGGTGAAGATCTGGTGTTGTTTCGAGACAAACAGGGCAGAGCGGGTCTTCTGGACGATCGCTGCTCGCATCGCGGCGCCTCGCTCCTTTACGGCAACGTGGAAGAGAGAGGGATCGCTTGCGCCTATCACGGTTGGCTCTACGACATCGAGGGAAATTGCGTCGAGTGTCCCGCGGAGCCGGAGGGAAGCCGGTTCCATCTGACGGTTAAGCACAAGGCCTATCCGGTACAAAAGTTTACCGGCCTCTATTGGACTTACATGGGGCCGAAACCAGCTCCGCTGATACCCAAATACGACGTCTGGGTGAGAAGAGGCGGAAAAAGAAAGATAGTTGTCTATCCGCTTCTGGACGCGAACTGGTTTCAGGCGATGGAGAACTCGGTGGATCCGGCCCACCTACAGATCCTGCACCAGGACACGGCCATGAGAGCGAGAAAGCCGGTCAGCACGACTCGCGGCTTCATCGACGATATTGAAATGACGGAGTTCTATGAAGTCGCTTACGGGATCATGAAAAGAAGGCATTACAAGAGAGGAGCTGTCGACGAGCATCCGCTGATCTTTCCGAATATTCTCCGGCAAGGAGATGCCACTCAAATTCGGGTGCCGATGGATGACACTCATACATTCATATACTTTGTCCACTTTATTCCGGGAGGGAATGGGGGCGGAGACAGCGAGGAAGAGCCCGAGGTCCTTTACCTGCCTTCCTTTAAGGATCCCCCGCATGGCCTGCATCCGTTTACCCGGTTCAGGACGGATCTGGTTCTGGCGCAGGATCACATGGTCTGGGAAACGCAGGGGCCGATAGCGGACCGCACGCGCGAGCGGCTCGCGACGTCGGATCGCGGCATCGTCATGCTGCGGGAGATCATGATGAGAGAGATCGAGAAAGTGCGGCAGGGACTCGATCCCATGGGAGTGATTCGAGATCCCGCCGCGGATGTGATGATCGACACCAAGCTCAGCGAGTCTTTAGAGGAGATGAAGGCGAGGGGACAACCCGCTGGAGGAGAAGTTACCTCTCTGACAGAAGCGGAGCGCGCCCTGGGGAGAGCATGAGTTGATGCTGTTTAAGTCGAAGGACAGCTGATGTTGCCTAGCGCTGAGACAACCCGCATGGGCGTGGCGCCGAGGAGATGGGTGCCTCGGCTGCACAGCGGCCATCTGCTCATGATCCTGCTCATAGGGAGCATGGGGTTTTATGTTCTTTATCCCTTAATTCTGATTCTCATCAACAGCTTCAACGTAGCAACCATCGCGGAGCCGCCGGTTTACGGACTGAAGGCTTGGAAAGAGGCCTTCAGCGACAGAGGCATTTGGTTGTCGCTGTGGAATACGATCAAGGTCGCTCTCGTCTCTCAAACGGTTACCTTTCCCGTAGGCGTGCTCATTGCCTGGACGCTCTCCCGGACCAACGTTCCTTTGGCTTACGGCTTCGAGTTTCTCTTTTGGATCTCTTTTATGCTGCCGAGCCTGGCGAATACCTTCGGTTGGATGCTGATCCTGGACCCGAATACAGGGCTCGCGAACAAATGGCTGAGAGACGTCGTCGGCATTATGCCCTTCGATATTTATTCTTTCTGGGGCATCATTTGGGTCCATTTTATCAGCGGCCTCGACACGATCGTCATTCTCTTGACTCCGGCCTTTCGCAGAATGGATGCCTCGATGGAGGAAGCGAGTGAGGCGTCCGGCGCCGGCACCCTGACCACGATGCTCCGGATCACCTTGCCCGTGATGACGCCGGTCCTGGTGGTCGTTTTTCTTTTGAGGGTTATTCGCTTACTCGAGTCCTTTGAGATCGAGCTCCTTCTCGGGATTCCCTGGGGTTTCTATGTGTACTCGACGAAGATCGCGGATCTGGCGCGGCAGGAGCCGCCTCTTGTGAATCAGGCGGCGGCGCTCGGCAGCATCGTCCTCGTCTTGCTGGCAGTCATTGTCCCTCTGCAGCAAAAGCTCATCCACGGCCGGCAATTTACCACGGTGACCGGCAAGTTTAGGGCGAAGCTCATCGACCTGGGACGCTGGAGACTGGTGGTGGCGACCGTGTTATGTGTCGTCCTCTTTCTCGCCGTTGGGGTGCCGATTCTCAGTGTCCTGGGCGGGAGCTTCATGACCCGGTTCGGCTTTTTCAATTTGCCCAAGACCTGGACCTTCGAGTACTGGAAGATGGCGCTGGGAGATCCCCGCTTGATGCTCGCCCTGAAGAATACCTTGATCATCGCGGGGAGCGCGGCTCTGATCGGACCTGTCGTGTTCTCTCTGGTCGCGTACGTTCTGGTGCGCACAAGGCTTCCGGGCCGTTCTATCCTGGATGCCATCTGCTGGCTTCCCTCTGCGGTTCCCGGAATCCTGGCGGGACTCGGTCTCCTGTGGATGTTTCTCGGGACGCCGATCTTTCGTCCGTTTTACGGGACGCTGTTCCTTCTGATGATCGCCAGCGTGTTCACCGGAGTTACGCTCTCGACCCAGATCCTGAAGGCCAACTTTATCCAACTGGGAAGCGAACTCGAGGAGGCCTCCCGCATGTCGGGCGCCGGGTTCTGGAGAACGTATTTTAGAATTGTGCTTCCTCTGATGGCCCAGAGCATGGTCTTGATTGCAGTGTTGAAATTTCTCTTCGCCGCGCGCAGCGCCGCACCCATCATTCTCCTGGCCACCTCAGAGTCGAGGACATTGGCGCTCTTGGCTCTGGACCAGATCGCGGCCGGATACCGCGAGACGGCGAGCATCACGGTGCTTCTGGTTGTCTTTCTGACTACGGGGTTGGCTCTGATTGCCAGGTCCTTTGGGCTGAAGGCGGGAATCAGAGGAGAATAAGCCCAATACTCTCAGTCTCGCGCGAGGCATAAACATCGAGAGGAGGAAGCATGATCATTGACATTCACGGTCACATCTCAGCCCCGCCAGAACTGTACGCTTTTGAGGCTAACCTGCTGGCGAGCCGCGGCAGTCAGAGAAGACAGACGCTCAAAGTTGATGACGACAAGGTGGCGGCGGCCCTCAAGCCCCACATCAAATTTCTCGACGAAATGAAGACGGATCTGCAGTTGCTTTCACCGCGTCCTTATACGCTGATTCACCATGAAAAGCCCGAAAAGATCGTCCACTGGTACGTTGAGGCCTGCAATGACCTCATTGCGCGCCATTGCAAGATGTATCCGGGAAGGTTTAAGGGAGTCTGCGCGTTGCCCCAATGCGTCGGCATCGAAATTAAAAACAGCCTGCCCGAGCTTGAAAGATGCGTCAAAGAACTGGGCTTTGTCGGTTGCCTGATCAATCCCGATCCCGGAGCCAGAGGCGATGACAGCACGCCGGCGATGGGCGAGGAGTATTGGTACCCGCTTTACGAGAAGCTGGTCAAGCTGGACGTGCCGGGCATGATCCATGCCTCAACCTCTCTGTCGTCCCGGCTCGGTTACACACTTCATTTCGTAAACGAGGAGAGCATCGCCATTATCTCTCTACTCAACTCCGACGTCTTTAAGCACTTCCCCAAGCTCAAGCTCGTCGTCCCCCATGGCGGCGGGGCGATCCCGTACCACATGGGAAGATTCATGGCCACCCGCTATCCGAGCACGAGGAACATTGGCCGCGAAGCTTTTCCCGAAAGCGAGTATTTCGAGAACGCGATGAAGAAGCTTTATTACGATACCTGTGTCTACACGAAGGAAGGGTTGGAGCTGTTATTTAGATCCGTCGGATCCGACAACTGCGTGTTCGGCACCGAAACCCCGGGTGCCGGATCTGCTGTGAATCCGAAGACCGCCAAGCCGCTGGATGACCTGAAGTCGGTGATTGACAGCATCGAGTGGCTCAGCGAGGGAGACCGGAAGAAGGTCTTTGAGGGCAACGCCAAGAAACTCTATAGAGTTAACTAGTTCTCGCTGAAAAAGCGCAATCATGCTTCGACTGGGCTCAGCATGAACGGGATTTTACAACTATTTTCTTCGTTCCCGTTCGTCCTGAGCCCTTCGATACGCAGGCCGTTCGTCCTGAGCTTGGTCGAAGGAAACGGCCTGCTACTCAGGACAGGCTCGTCGAAGGGCGAACGGGAAGTTTTTCAGTGAGACCTAATTGGGAGAGCGAGTCATTGATGACCCGGAGGTCATAGCCGATGGCTGCCCTCGTCGCTAGGTCCTTTGGTCTCAAAGCGGGGATCATGGCAGAATAGTTGCTTCGGAGGAGGCTATGGCAGCGCTGTTTTTGTTTGCTCGCTGGCAAGTTTTGCCAGTCGCGGTAGTGATTCAGGTGGCCTTTGTTCTCTCGGCAAGAGCGGGCGAGCCAAGGCTACCGTGGCAAGTCGAGTGGGAGAAAACGGTCAAGGCGGCTGAGACGGAAGGGCAAGTCGTTATTTATTCCACCGACGGTTTGGATCTGGTTTTCAGAGAAGCATTGCAAAAAAAATTCCCAAAGATCAAAGTCACGACCGTCACCGGGCGAGGCTTCGAGCTCGGCCAACGAATCATGGCTGAGAGGAGAGCTGGAAAAAACATTCAAGATCTTTTCGTCATGGGCTCCACCACTCCCGTGGCAGTTCTACATAAAGGGAAGGCGCTCGATCCCATCCGCTCTGCGTTTATTCTGCCCGAGGTTATGGATCAGTCCGCATGGTGGCAGGGTAAACATCACTATGTGGATCCCGAGAGTAACTATGTTTTTATGTTTGAAGGAACCGCTAGGGGTGGCGACATTACCTTCAATACCAATCTAGTCAAACCGGATGAAATCAAGTCCTATTGGGATCTCCTCAATCCTAAATGGAGGGGGAAGATCGTAGCGTTAGATCCGCTGATCGCGGGTCCGGCCAGCAACAGCGAGCGGTTCTTCTACTACAGTCCGGAACTCGGGCAGGAGTTTGTGAGGAGGCTTTTCAGCGAGACTGATATGATGATCGTTCGAAACGATGAGCAGCTCATGGACTGGCTGGCCGCAGGGAAATTTTCCCTCGGCCTTTTTGCCCGGGCCGTTGACAGGGCCGAAAAGCAAGGACTTCCCGTGCGACAATTTCTTCCCGGCCAATTCAAGGAAGGATCGTCGGTGGGCGCCTATAACGGCACATTGAGTTTTTTGAATCGAGCTCCCAACCCGAATGCCGCCAAAGTTGTCATCAACTGGCTTTTGTCGCGAGAAGGGCAGACCACTTGGCTTGAATACAATTTTAAAGAACGCTCCGATTATGATTCTATGAGGGAGGACATTCCCAAAGAAAAAGTTAATCCCAGGGGACGCAGGGTGCCCGGGGGAAAATACTTGATGACCGACAGGCCCGAGTGGATGGATATGAAGCCTATCTACGATCTTATTAAGCAGGCTACGACAGAAACCAAGAAGCAGTAGCAAAGAGGAGACGAGCTTATGCTTTCTAAGGAAGAGAACGAGCTGCTGACTAAGACGGGACCTGGCACTCCGATGGGGGAGCTGCTCAGACGGTACTGGATGCCGGCTCTATTGTCTGAGGAGATTCCAGCGCCCGATTGTCCGCCCGTCAGAGTCAGGCTTCTGGGTGAGGACTTGGTCGCGTTTCGCGATAGCCAGGGGAAAATAGGGCTCTTAGACGAGCACTGCTCCCACCGGGGCACCTCTCTGTTTTATGGGCGGAACGAGGAGTGCGGTCTCAGATGCATCTATCACGGGTGGAAGTACGATGTGGAGGGAAATGTTCTCGAGACCCCGGCGGAGCCTCCGGGTAGCACTTTAAAGCATAAGGTTCACCACAAGGCCTATCCTTGCAGGGAGATCGCAGGAATGATTTTCACCTACATGGGGCCGAAGGAGAAGATGCCGATCTTTCCCGAGCTGGAATGGCTCCGTCTTCCCAAAGGGCAAACCTTCGTGATCAAAGCGTTTCAAGAGTGTAACTATCTCCAGGGTCTCGAGGGCGACTGCGATTCGGCTCACCTATCTTATCTTCACAGCACCAACTATGATCTCTACAGACAGTCTGATAGTTCTCCCACGCTCATCGCCGAGGAGACAGAATTCGGCGTTCGTATGGTCGCGATTAGAAAAGCCGGACCGGAGGCCAACTACGTTCGGGTCACTAACTTTATTATGCCATCGACGGGCCACGTATCCGCCAAATCGAATCGGGTTCATTACTGGGGGCCGATCGATGATACGCATAGCTGGAAATACAGCTTCTGCTTCAGCGTGGCTGGCGCTATCAGCGAAGAGGAGAAGCTTTCCTTAAAGACTGAGGTCGGACCAGACTATAGAAAAATCCGCAATCCTCACAACAACTATATCCAGGACCGGCAGAAGCAGGGGAGTGAGAGTTATACAGGCGTCGAGGGGTTTTTGGCCCAGGACTCCTGCGTCACCGAAAGCATGGGGCCCATATGCAATCGTACAAGAGAGCATTTAGGAAGAAGCGATGTTTCTGTGATCGCCGTACGGAGATTCTTGCTCAACGCCGTGCTTTCTCTCCAGGCAGGTAAAGAGCCTCCCTGTCTAGCCAGGGAGCAGGAAAGCTCTTGGCGACCGGTATCCGTCGGGACGGTGCTGCCTTCGAACAGATCCTGGAGGGAGGTTCTTGGTTAGAGGGGTCAGGTCGTCTATTTTGTCTGGGCATATTTCTGGAGATAGTGTCCAGCAATGAAGCTGATATGAGACAAAGTCAGACATTTTCCTAAAATGAAAGGAGAATCCTATGAAGTTTTGCGTTCCTCTTGTCGTGGTGGCGGCGCTGCTGCTTATTTCCGGCTCCAATCTCAACGACAGCAACGTTGATGCCGCGAGCGCTCAGAGCAACACGAGCTTCTTCGTCAGCAGCGCGAAGAGCAAGACGGGCAACCTAGGCGGCCTGGCTGGTGCGGACCAGATTTGCCAGAAACTGGCGTCCGCCGTGGGACTCGGCAGCAAGACGTGGCGCGCCTACTTGAGCGCTGAGCGGAATCCCGACAACAACAAACCGACCGATGCGGCCAGCCGGATCGGTAAGGGCCCTTGGGTCAACGCCAAAGGCGCCACGGTTGCGAAGGATCTCGCGGAGCTGCACGCCCGCAAAGGAGACGCAGACGTGTTTCTCGATGAGCGCGGCGAACGCATTGCGGGCGAATGGCCCGGGTCGCCCAAACCCAACGAGCACGATATTCTTACCGGCTCGACAGTCGACGGGAAGGCGTTGCCCGGAAAGACCTGTAACGACTGGACTTCCGACTCTAAGGACGTAGCAGCGCAGGTCGGTCACTCGGACGGTCTAGGGCCGGGGGGTGATCCCTCGGGGCAATATGGATCATGGAACTCTTCGCATGAAAGTCAAAGCTGTGCCGACACTTCCCCGCGCGGCGGGGCAGGGCGGATCTACTGCTTCGCGCGAACCGAGTAAATGCGGGTGATCCGTGGCTGAACTCATCGGTTGTCTCGCGATGTCTCATGCGCCACAGTTAATGCTGCCTCCGGATCAGTGGGGGCTTCTCAACACCCGCAGCGGGGAGCGGCTCCCCGTAAAGCCGGAGCTGGAGAAAGAGACGATTGAAATAAAATGGTCCAAATGGCGGAGCTGCATGGCGGCCATCGATCAACTGCGCCGCAAGCTCGATATTCTTGCGCCCGACACTGTCGTGGTCGTCGGCGACGATCAGCACGAAAATCTGCTTGACGACAACATGCCGCCGTTCACGCTATTCATCGGCCGGGAAGGGGAAGCCAGCGTGAGCCTCAGGTACCTCAATCAACCCAAGTCCGAGAACCGCACGCGCTACGATGTCGACGATAAACTAGCTCTCTCGATCCTCGATCAGCTCATGGCCCAGGGCTTTGATCCGGCTTATTCCAGAAAACTGCGCTACGAAGGGGGATTGGGCCATGCCTTCGCCCGGCCGCTCAAGTTTCTCATGCCCGAGCCGCGCTCGGCCGTCGTTCCGGTCATGGTCAACACCTACTACCCTCCGGCACCCTCGGCGAGAAGGTGCGTCCAGTTCGGCAAGGCATTGGCCGCGGCCATACGCAGTTTTTCAGATTCGCGCCGGGTTGTGGTCGTCGCTTCGGGAGGATTGAGTCACACGAAGATCGACGAGAGGCTCGATGAAAGTTTCATTCAGGCTCTTAAAAAGAACGACCTCACGTTTCTTCAGAAAATGGACTCCGCCGTGTTGATCGAGGGTACTTCCGAAATCCGCAACTGGATCGTCGTTGCGGCTGCAGCCGACCGTCCCGCCACGATGATCGATTACGTGCCGCTCTACCGAACCACGACCGGCGTCGGCTGCGCTATGGGGTTCGCGGTCTGGGACTAGGTCGTGCTTGCCGCATGTTAGAGAAGCAAAAATGAAAACGATTTTCCTTGTTGCGCTCGTTTATCTCGGACTCGGGGCTGAAGCAGCGCTGTCCCAGGCCCCTTTTTATCAAGATAAAACGATTACTGTTGTCTTGGGCGGCCCTCCCGGAGGCTCGGCGGACATGAGGACAAGGGCGGTCACTTTACTCTTGCGCAAACACATTCCCGGAAACCCCACCCTGATCATCCAATATATGGCGGCTGGGGGAGGGCGGCAGGCCGCAAACCACATTTATAGAGGAGCGCGGCCGGACGGGCTGACGATCGGCAGCATGGGAGCCGCCCTGGTGGCGAACGCGGTCCTGGGCGTAGCCGGTGTTCAATATGACATCGACAAGTTCGCCTATCTCGGAACCCCGGACAGCGCTCAGCATTATATTTTCATAACGAATAGAAAAGCCGGGCTGACCAGTTTGGAAAAGTTGCGCTCTCATCCCGGTGCGCGGATCGGATCGCAATCCGTAGGCCACCCTATTTACATCACAGGCCGGATCTTTGCGTATTACCTCGGCCTCAAAGAGCCGAAGTTCGTTACGGGATACACCGGTCCGGAAATCGATATCGCTCTCATGGCAGGTGAATTAGACGCGCGAGCCGGCACGGGAGAAACGATCATCCTCCGAACCCCCGAATGGCTCGACAAAGGACTCGTGGATATTCACGCCAGCATCGAGATTCCCAAAGGACAAAGAAATGCGCGCTTTGCCCAATTACCGGAGGTGGAGAGTTTTGCCGGATCGGCGAGAGAAAAGAGGCTGCTGGAAATGTTCCGCGCGTTCAGGCTCTCCGGCCAGAGCTTTTTCCTTCCCCCGGAAACACCGAAAGACCGCGTGCAGATTCTGCAGGAAGCGATGCGGAAGACGCTCACCGATCCTGAATTCCACAAGGAGTTTCACAAACTCACGGGAGACGATCCGACGCCTCTCATGCCGGAAGCGCTCGATAAAGCCATCAAAGAAATGCCGCGCGACGCGGATGTCGTCGAGCTGTTCAACAAGCTCGCCGGCCCCGACCCTCTACCGCCCCGGTAGCACCGTACTCCGTGTTGGGAAAATGCCTCAGGATCAATTCAGATCTCTATTCCCAATCCCCGCTCGCGCGCCTTGTCATGAGCCAATCTAGCAAGGGCCATGAAACCGACACCCTGATCGCTGTTCTGTTTGAATAGAGTTATCTCTTTTGGCCCGCTTCGCCCGCTGACCTTGCCCGCGACCAGGTCGCCCAATTCTCTTAGATCATCCCATTTCAAGTAACCGCGCTTGATAGGCTCCACCAAGTCGCCTTGCTCGTCCTGTATCGCCTGTTGTTTCGACGTCACAACAATTACGTCCGCCCGGGCAAGGACTTGGTCGTCCAGCTCCCGCCGTGGCTGGGTAACCAATCCTTCGGCGAGAAGCTCCTTGTTGCTGCCAACGATAGAAGTGATGTGGACTCCTTCTTCCAGCCATTCGCCGAATAGCACGGGCACATTGGTGCCGGTTGCGCAGACGATCAGATCCACGCCGGTTGCAGCCTCGCGCGCCGTCTCCACAGGCTGAAGTTCGCTCTTCACATGGGCCTGCATCCGCCGACAGAAGGTGAGGCGGTTCTCCGGGCTGCGGCTGAACACTTTCACCCTTTCAATAGGGCGGATCGCGCACATGGTTTTCAAGTGTCGCCGGGCTTGCCGCCCGGTGCCCAATAAACCCATAACGCGGGCATCTTTAGGAGCCAGATGCATCGTCCCGACTGCGCTGGTGATGGCGGTCTCCGAGGCAAAACAATCTTCGGGAGGATCGAAAGCGAACAGAGGCAGCGATCCGATGATGACCGCGAGGAGTCCGGCGTTTTCGCTGTCGTAGGCAACGTAGACGCGCTTCCCGACCATCGCGTAGGATTGATCCCTTTGTGTAAAGCTGTGGCGCTCGTAGTGGACAAACGTCCCGGCCACACTCAACCCCACGCAGCCTCCCGAATGGATATTCAAACGCCGGTCTTTGGCCATGATGCGCTGGCGCGGCAGAGTGAAAGCGGGAGTCTCCGACTGGTTGAGGAAGCCGCGCTCCACACTGGAGACGGCTTCATCGAGGGAGATCAAACCTCTCAGCTCCTCAGCCTTGATTAGAAGCGCCATCCGTCCTGGCTCCTCCTTACCACTCAAGCAGATTAACTCGCGTCAGATGAACGCGACGCGGCTTGGGTAAAATAAAAGTACTGAATACACAAAAGCCAAATCTTTGTCCATGTTTGACGAATCGCGCGCCGCCCTCTCAGGCCGGAAGCGCTCGATAAAGCGATCCGAGAGATGCCGGTATACCGTTGCATCACTCCTGATCTATGAGCGCTTGACGACAAACCTTACTTCGGTTACCCTGCGCAGAAATTTGCGGCTGGACTTTTCCAACCTGTCACATCTTTGATTCGTTCCACATCAGCCCGGACTGGTTCTCCCAGCCGGGCTGTTTTTTGGTTACGCAAGGAGTCTAAGAAGGAGGAGTCATATGCAACAGGCTGCTATAAGAACACTGGTACGGTCTGTAACGAAGGGTGCTTCTCGAATGTATGCCATGCTTGTCCTGGGAAGCCTCGTCTCAGGATGTGCATTTACCAACGTGGATGTTAGTTTCCCGACGACTGCCACCGCTAGCTATTCTGGTGGGCAAGGCCGAGCCTTGATTATCCCAACTTTCGTCGATCAGCGGGAAATCAAGAACCGTATTGGAATGCAAAAAAACGGCTTTGGTATGGATACAGCGAGCGCTTTGCCCGATCAAAGCGTCGAGAACTGGCTAGCCAGCCGATTGGGTGCGGAACTTAAGTCCTCCGGATTCCAGGTCGTCAGCGAAGGCACGAATGCTAGGGCCACTAGGGTAGAGGGCTACGTATTGAAGCTATTCATCGAGCCCGTGCAGCAATGGGCTACCGTGGACCTCGAGACCGACCTTTCCGTGCGACTCCGCGTTACGCGGCCCGATGGCCTCGAGGCTGAAAGCCACTACTTCGTCAAGGGTGTGGGACAGGGATTGATGTCCCTGGGAGGGGCTTATTCTGCGTCGCTTAGCAATGCGACGGACGTCTTGATGAAGCGAGTAGTAGCCGACATCATCAATCTGCTGAACCGATTTCCAGACGGCTAAGCAAAACGATAAGGAAAGGAGGTGCGATACAGTGAGTAGAAAGGGAGGACAGCTATGGTTAATGGTTGGGCTCGTCTTGACGATCGTGGGATGCGCGGTCGATCAGCGGACGGTGGTGATTCGTCCGGAAGAGGTGGCGAGGCAGAACGATACAGATTGGAAGATTGCGAAAGAACCCCAGCGCGGGCAGCAAGCTGGCCAACGTTAAGGCTCGTCTCTCTCTTGTTCACTGGTCTGGTGACAGGGTGCGTATCGAACTCCTTTTCGGTGCAGAACCCGGCGCAGGCTCGCGGGTCGAGCGCCCTGCTTGTCTCTGAGGTGCTCCTTGAGGTGGACGACAGCGGTGTGAAATGGGGGAGTGGCAAGGTAGGAGACGCTCTCAAGACGGCCCTCATCAAAAATCGCACCTTTGGACAAGTCCATTATCCGATCTATCCTACACACCCAGTGCCCCTCAAACTCCCGGTCTTGGCACGGGGTGACATCGAAGCCGATGTGGGCGGAGGGATGGCAAAGAGTATCGTAACCGGGCTATTTCTGTTCATTCCGGCCGGAGTCCTCCAGTATCGCGAGACGTTCACGATTAGTGCAGAAGTTTTAGTCCTCCGCGAAGGCCGCAAGCTCGGGCCACTAATACTTGAATCCAGGGTGGCGGCGGATCACACACTCTTTGCCGGGCCCGATTCATATGCTGCGCACGCAGGGCAGTTGGCGCTTGAAGACTTGGCCGCTCGAATTTCGGAAGCGCTGGCCCAGCATCCCGACTGGTTCTCCCCATAGCTGAACCTCGGCAAATTCTTCTCCCTGCCTTCTCTATAGGAAAACCCGCATAGTCCAGCCTCGTGGAACGACTTTCACGTTTCCGGAATTCCGGAAACGTGATACATAGGGCGGTGTGGAAGAGGGGAGCTATTAATATTTTTTTTGAGAGCTTGGCGTCTTGGCGATAAATATTCTATAAGTTGTTCCGGCTAACAATTCACAGGAGAAAAGATCATGGCCAGGCATATTCACGGAGCGCTTTACTATGAACGGATGGGACGCACGGGGCCGGTGATCGCCTTTGTGCATCCGAACCCGATGGACCAGTCGTGCTGGATTTTTCAAATGGCGCACCTCTCGACCTGGTACCGATGCATTGCTATCGACATCCCGGGATACGGCCGCTCACCCAAGGCCGACCCCGATTTGACCACCGCCGACATGGCCGACGCCTGTTGGGAAGCGATAGACGATGCGCTGCCCGGCGAGACTGCGATCCTGGTCGGCTGTTCGGTCGGATCGGCGATCGCGCCCTACATGTATCACCAGCGTCCGGACAAGACGGCGGCGCTCGTGCTGTCGGGGACCGGTTACAATCCCACCAAGGAATTTGCCAAACGGCGGATCGACGCCTACACGGCTAACGGCATAGACTATCGCTGGGCATACACGTTCGAGGATCTCAGCCCAGCCTTTCGTACCACGCCGCTGGCGCATTTCTTCGCGAACCTTTTCACGGAACGCAACCAGTTCGCCGATGTGCAGACGATCCTCCATCAGTTCAAAGCTCTCCAGCAGCCCGAGCCGGAGGGTCACCATGAGCGCATCTCTTGTCCAACTATAATCCTGACCGGGAGCGAGGACGGCAGCCATCAGCGGGCCTTCGCGCTCAAGGAGCGTATACCCAATTGCGAGTTAAAGGTTTTGCCGGGAGCCGGCCATGCCTGCCAGATAGAGCAGCCCTGGCTTTTTGATCGCTTTATGATCGAATTTCTTATCAAGCATGGCCTGTTTCCCGGAGCATCCAAGCCGGCCAAGGCGATGGTCTAAAAAAAAGGGAGGCGATTTGCCTCCCTTTTTCGTTGCGGTTCGGGAACCTGTTAATGCACGCTTATTTCGATCTGCCGCGGCTTGGCCTTTTCTACCTTCGGCACGCGGATCTCGAGGATGCCGTCTTTGTACGTGGCTTCAATACCATCCTGCGCCACGGTCTCCGGCAGGGAGAATGAGCGCCAGAACTTTGCGGCGACCCTTTCTGCGTGGCGGTATTCAACACCTTCAGCCGGCTTCTCGGATTTACGTTCTCCGCTGAGGACCAGTGTTCCGTCCTTCACTTCCACTTTGATGTCTTCCTTTTTCATTCCGGGAAGCTCAGCACGAATCAGGTACGAATCCTTGCCCTCCAGCACATCCACTGCCGGATGCCACTTTGATACACGGGGTTCCGCCCGATCGAAGTTCCCATCGAACAGATCGTTAAACACAGAGTGAAGATTGCCAAATGGTTCCCATGTTACGAGTTGCATAGTAGTTACCTCCTTGTGCTGAAAAGTTAAGCACGAGCCCTCGCGCCGTCAATCCACTTGACAAACGCCCGCCCCATGCTTAGAGGGCGCAATTTGCCAGCTACGCCGGCAGTTTGATTGGCAGACCAAAAGGAGTTGGAAGGGGCAGGAAAAAGCAGGGCCTGAGATTTCCTGCGTTGTAGTCTGATTCTTACTTTCGTCTACTGTCTCTTGCCTCACGCGTATTTACTGATTGCCCTCCTGTCACAATGATCGTTGCGGATTGCGCAATTGAGCGAACGTGCCATGCTTCAGCGAAAGCGAAAAGACAAGCCTTTTGTTTTCTGATACGATCGGCAATCGGTTTTGGACGGAGTTTTACAAGCGCAATCAAACTGGCGAGAAGAATAAGTCAATACGAATGCCTGACCCCAAACCTATGACCCCCTCCTCGTGAATAGAAATTCATAATTTCACCCGAAGTGAGGCCACATGACAAAATTGAACATGACCGTTCCACATCAGCTTCCTCAAGACGAAGCTCTGAAGCGGATTCAAGGTTTGTTGGAGAATATGAGAATGCAGTTCGCTGACAAGATCAGTGATCTCCATGAGCAGTGGAATGGAAACATTGGCAACTTTAGCTTTTCGGCGATGGGATTACGGGTGTCCGGAGTGCTCACAGTAAAACCATCAGAGGTGGAGCTCTCGGGTGATCTCCCGATGCTGGTTGCTGTCTACAAAGGAAAGATCGAGTCGACGATTCGACAGCAAGCAGAGATCTTACTGGCTTGAGGCATGCAGCACCGGGAATCTTTTGCTTGAAAGCTTACTAATCGGTTCCCATCGTTTAAGCTCGTGACGGAGGCTTGTCAGTCTATGACGGGACGTATCCAGTTGACCCCGAAGGAGGCGAAGGAGAAAGTCGCAAGGCTCAGGCAAATCGTCTTGGATACGTACGACAAAGAGATCAAAAACCATGCCTTCTTCGAAGAGTTGCGCGCGGGGACGCTTTCGCGCGAGCGACTCAAAGGCTGGATCACGAATTGGTATACCTTTGCCGTCGAAGTCAACACCGGGATGGCGGCCGTTTACCATCAATTCGTAGGGTTCTTTAAAAGACATCCCGAATGCGAGGATCTGCTCGCGCAAAAGATCGGCGAGGAGTTTACGACTCCATCGATAGGCGGGCATGCCAGAATGCTTGTCCCTTTGGGCAAGGCCCTCGGGGTCGAACCGCGCGAGATGATAGAGGCCGAGCTTATCCCGGAGGCCCGGGGCCTCGTAGACTTTTTCGTGCGCTCGTGGATCGACGTGCCGTTGGCCGAATGCTTCGCCATTCACCTCGAGGAGGAGATCTTCGGATTTATCTCTCAGGATTTTCGCGCCAGCCTTCCCCAGTATGGCCTCAGCTATGAAGACCTAAGGTATTTCAGAGTTCACGAGGAGGCCGACCTCGGCGAGCACGGCAGCACCAATCAGATCATCCTGCAAAAAGCGCTTGAGGAGGGTTACGGCAACGAGCGCGCGGGCTGGTCTCTGGAGTACTGTGCGCGTGTTTCGGTGCAAATGATGGCGCACTTCTATGACGGTGTTTACCGTCGCTACTGATGATTTTTTGAAAGCGTGTGCTTTTTATAGGACGTCGCATGGGAAAGCGAAAAACCAAGAAGAAACGTAAGGAATGCAAGAACTGGGTTCTTGCGATTTTGTGTTTGCAACTTGCAATTTTGCTTTCCTCCTGTGCCGCGTTTCAGGTCGGAGGAGACATTACACAAGGCAGAATGGAGCTTCTCTACGGAGATCCCAAAGTAGCGCTGACTCATTTTCAGCGCGCGGCTCAAACTGATCCTGATTACCGCCTCAATTACTCTATTTTTCCCGAGGGGGTATGGACTTATGTGGGAAGGGCCTACTACGCCACCGGAGACTTGCAACAGGCGCGTCAGGCTCTGGGGCGTGCGCGTCGTGAGCACCCGGAAGACAATCTTGCCGGGGTCTACCTGGGTTTGGTCCTGTTCCAAAATGGAGATCGTGGGAGCGGGCTAAGAGAAATTGAGGCGGGACTCAACGGTGTGGTCGCTTGGTATGATTATGTCGACCTCAACCATACCGACGGTCAATTCTGGGATCCTGATAGACAGATCAGATCAGCAATTCAAAAGCAGCTAGCCGTCATGGCAGGCAGGGAGGTCAACGCGAAGGAGTTGATTGAAAATGTCGCTTGGCTCGGCCGCGAGATCGAAATCGAGATTGATCGGGCGAAAGTCCACAGATTGCGGGACTGGGATAGGAGGCATCCGGAGGGTGATCGTTGATTCTCACTTAACCCGCTGGCCTAGGATGCCTTCCGAGTTAACGTCCGCGCGCGTTCAATGTTGACGTTCACTTCATACTGGATGAGATTTTCTTTTCGGGTCCCGATCGGCCACCCGGCGCGGCGGAATTCAACACCCGTGACTACGTGTCCGGTTTCCTTCGTAAACTTTTGGAGCAATGCGGTGATGTCCTCGTTCAACTTATTTCGTTTCTGGTAGACGGTGTTGGCGGCCATATGCGTTTCTCCTCGAACACGGCGTGTTAGTGTCCGGCTTACCTAAATCGGGTCCGTGATTTAGAAGCGCCTCAGCCAGCGCTCGCTGTCTTTTTTATGAAGTATAGCCAGGATGACGACCCGATCTCCGACGATGCGATAGTAGGCTCGATAGTCTCCCACGCGCAGACGATAGAGCGGAGGGACAAGGCCGGAAAGTCTTTTGATTCTTGTTTTAATTTCCTTGAATGGTTCTGTTGTCAGGCGTCTTTGGATCTCAAGTAAGACCGTTTCTTGGGCATCTTGAGGCAACCGCTGGAGGTCTCTTTCCGCCCCGCGATCAAGCTCAATCCGAAAAGTCCTGGGGGGCGCCACTCAACTTCCGATTTCCCTCATGATCTCTTCCAGCGAACGGCCCCCTTTCGCCAGATACTTCTTCCAGCGCCGCTCGATTTTCTTTCGAAAACGGGGATCATGCTCCAAAAGATAGTCCTCCAGCTCGTCATCGCCGAGATGATGGAGTACCGCATTGGGCTTACCGTTCTTGGTGATGATGACATCTTCCGTCTCAGCCGTCTTCAGAAACTGTGAGAGCTTATCTTTGACTTCTTTCAAGCTCGCGATCTTCATCAAACCTCCTTCCGACTTTGGTGGCTATAATTATAGCCACATCATGATTTCAGTCAAGCGGAGCGAGGGATAAGGGAAGTAAAGGGGTCGAGTCTTTTGAGCCAGGAGAGTGTTTGGCTATGTAAGGATATAAAGGCTCGGGAGTCTTTTGGCGACTTACTTACTTTGCTGCTTCGTATGCCAGTCGTTTGTACATGCTTATGATTTCCGGCCGCCAATCCGTATACAGTTGCACGTCTTCAGAAACCTCCTTGCCCGTGAACATCTGTTCGAAACTGTTCCCCTCTAAAACGACATCCTCCCATTCCTTTCTGAAGTTCGGATCCTTGCCGACCGTCTGCAGCGCGTCCTCGATGATCTTGCGAATCGACTCCGGAGTGCCACGGAAAGGCCACGGCGGCGCCCAAACGGTCGGTGGAATTGATCTTTCGGATGATGTTTTTCTGAACATCCGTCTTGGCGAATTGCATGATCGAGGGCACACCTTCAAAAATCGGATGCTTGACCGGAGGCAATTCCTCCGGCAAGGTCATGGCCAGGAGCGGAATGATCACGCGCTTTTCAATCCAATCGGACCGCTCCGACATCATGGAAGCGGCGTCATTGACCCGTCCTTGAACCTCGCCTTGCTCCATCGCGACGTAAAGTTCGGGCGTGTCATAACCCACCACCCCCACTTGACGTTGAGTCCTAGAACTTCGGCGATGAGCCGCCCGTAGAGATAACTTCGATGACCCACCCGCAGCGCGCCCAGAGTTGCCTCGCGCCTTTTTAAGTCATCCAGAGTTTTGATTCCTGTTTGCCGATGGACGACCAGGACATTGCGCTGTTTGCCGGTGCTCGGCGCGCCGGCGTACACGAAGGTCCTCGGATCGTAGTTGGCTCCGGGAACGCCAAAGTAAGGAGCTTCCAGGAACCCGGAAATGACCGTCGACATGAAGCTCCCGTCGACGGGGCCCTTGCTTAGATTCAGCATCGCCGGGATGCCCTGTCCGCCGGATCTGTTTTGGATCACAAACACGGGATTCCCGGGCGTGTATTTAGTCAGATATTTGGCCAGAGTTCGGGCGATGCGGTCCTGCCGTCCGCCCGCGCCGGAACCTACCTGAAGCGTGACCGTTTTTCCCTGAAAGTACGGTTGCTGCGCCGCATCCGTATGCATCGGCGCCGCCACTAGGGCGGCAAGAGCTAAGATGAAGGTCTGAATCTTCTTCATAGGGTGAAGTCTTTGCCTTTGCGCTATCTCTTGAGGGCCTCATCGATCACCTTGAACGCCCCTTCGAGTTCCCTGAACTCCGAACGATAAACAGACATAAATTTGTCTCCCGGCTTGGGCCTGTAAGGCTCAACGGCAGGATCGGCGGGAACATCTTCCCTCAAACTGAAGACGGGATCTATTCTCAAAAATTGTTTCTGATAATGAGTCTGGCCCTCCCTCGATAGGAGCCAATTGACGAATACTTTCGTCGCATGGGGATGGGGGAGTTGGCTCATGATGCTGAGCGATCCCTGGGTGGCGCGCATGTAGATCCCTTCCTTAAACGCGTGCGGCTCGAACCGGGCAAAGGGCAGGCCCTGGCTCATGCCCGCTTGAACTTCGCTGGCGGACGGCGCGAGGGTGATGGCAAATTTCCCCACGGCGAGCCAGTCCACAAGCTGGCGGCCATCGCGTGACAGGGTGATATCCATGTTACCAAAGAGCTGTCTTAAAAACTTGGAGCCCAGATCCGGATGGTAGTATGCGAACTGAAGAAGTCCGCTGGGGAAGCCAGGCAACTTCGGATCCATCGCCGCGATCTTTCCTTTCCACTTGGGTCTGAGCAGATCCCAATAGGAACTAAACTCCTTCGGGTCCACGAGCATGGTGTTGTATGCCATATCGGAGCGGACCACGCCTTCAAAGACAAAGATGTACTTGTTCTCGGGATCGGCATAGTGGTGCTGTCTCTGGAACCAGTTTGACTGCTCTCTGACCTCGGGCGAGATCATAAAAGTCTGGACCGGCTCGAGAGTTTTGGCCGGGTAGAGAACGTCCATCGGAGTACCCGATGAGCCCAGATAGATGTCGGTGAGGTACTTTCCAGCCCTCCTTTCCCCCATGATCCTTGAGATCAGTTCGCCTCCTCGTCCTGTGACCGATACGACCTTGATCCCTGGATGACGCTTATAGAACTCGGCGAAGACTTTCTCGAAGGGGCCTCGGGTGTGGGAGATCGTGATCTGCCCCTCCTTTTTGGCTGCCTCTATGGTCTTGTCCCACTCTTTTTCCCAAGCCGGTTTGGATTCGCCGGCTTGCGCGAAGCCCAGCCACAGCCAAAAGAGAAATCCGCAGCCCAAGGCTGCGCTAGGTGAAAATCTCATGAGCCGGTGGGAAGAAAGGTGACAGGCTGGTTTTTGGCCACTGGGAGGAAGAGGGATTGGGGCACTCTTGTCCAAAATAAGTTTCTGCAAATTCTGGCCAAGACGATTCCGCCAACTCACAAAGTGTCTGCGCAGCCAAACTATTCCTTCTCCCCTTGCGGGAGAAGGCAAGGATGAGGGGTAATCTATCTTATCACCCTCACCTTCATCCTCTCCCATCAAGGGAGAGGAAAATAAACTA
>DASYRN010000190.1:0-4763 GCA_036004365.1 Binatia bacterium | reverse complement strand
CTCTTGCGAAGCCCCGCGCCAGTTCCAAGCCCAGTCCGCGGGAGGCGCCGGAAATCAAAACCGTTTTGCCCCTGAAATCCATGCGGCGCCGCTCGCGCAGAATAGTGTAGGCTGCAGCAGCCGCAGACGCGCCGATGAGGGCCATCGTAATAAGACGGGAAATGGAAAGACGTCGATCTGGTGCCACGGATAGCCTCATTGTAGCTTAGCGCTGGGAAAGTACCCTGACGTTTTCAGGCGTCCTTATAGAACATAGATAGAGCATAGAAGGGGCTGCGAAATTTACAAGTAGGTTTCTCTTTTTTCCGGAGAAATAGTTGGTCACTTGGGTGACAACTCTACTTGAGCCCAACCAACGAAAGATCAATGACGATCACCGCGAAGCTCGTTACCTGTCCAAAGTTTCGCGTCCCACGACGGCCAGCAAAACGGCCGAGAGCACTAATAGCGGGGCATAAGTTAGAAACGGCACGCCTGGGTTGAACGCGTCGGCCAAGAAACCGCCTAGTAAAGGTGCGCCGACGCCACCGATCTCCGCTACCGTTCGGCGCGCGGCTTGCAATCGGCCGCGCGCTTTTGGTGGCACCACGTCGAAGGTCGAAGTCGCCAACGATCCGAGCGACAGGCCATTGGAGATGCCCAGAAACGCCATTAGAACGGCCAACTGAAAGAATGTTTCGGAGAAAGGAATCAACAAAAACGCCAAAGCAGGGATGCCGGTGCTCGGGACAGTCGCCCACTTCCGGCCTACCTTATCGATGACGAAGCCGGCGGGCAAGATCATCGCGAAGACACACATGCCCGAGATGCTGAACAAAAGACCCACTTCTTTCGGGCTAAGACCGAGGTGAGAACTCGCGTAGAGCGGCAGCATGCTTTGCGTTGTGACTCGGTGAACGAAACTCGTCAGGGTGGGCGAAGACGACTACCAGGTAGGTTGCGCGCAGATGCGGCTCAATCTGATAGAAGAGATCCTTTAGCCCCCGAAGCCGTTGTATCATCGCCCCCGGCCCAAAATCTTTGACCGACTCGGGAGTCGCCGCTAGGTTGTGGGCGGTCTGCGAGTCATGAACGGAGAATCCGAGAACGCCGGCCATCGCGGCCGCCGCCGCGTACACAACAAAGACGGCTCTGAAACCGAGGGTTTCGGTAAGCACGCCGCCGATCAAAGGACCTATAGCGAGCCCGATGTTGTTCATGCCATGAAATCCGCTGAGGACTCGGCCTCGTTGGTCTTGGCGGGCGAGGTCGATCCCGGCCACTTCCCTCGCGATGACCCACACGCTGTCCGAAGCACCGATTAAGAGGACGAACACCAGCATCAGACTGAACCACGGCATACTGGCCGCGAGCATTGCGGCGATACAGGCCGCCGCCGGCCCTGCTATCAGCGCCGTGCGCGTTCCCAAACGATCCAGTATCGCGCCACTTATGGGCAAACCCACGAATCGTCCGATAGCCAAAGCCGTGACGGCTTGTGCTGCCATGCCGGGAGAAATCTCAAAGGAGGTCGCCAACACGGGTACCGTAGGAAGGATCATAGCCCACATTCCCGCGAGCAGGGTGCTGCTGTAGAGAATCACGAGGCCGCGAGCCGCGGAATTGAATTTGATGGAAGGAATCATGCTAGAAACGGAAACGAGTTATGCGGAACGCCTTTCAGTGCAAATTTCGTATTGTCCGGTGGGATTTAAAAGGCCAGACGTTAGTGCGAAGCAAAATCTAAAAGTCTGCGTTGCCCGGGGTACGTGGGAAGGGGATCACATCACGGATGTTTTTGAGGCCGGTGAGATACATCATCATCCGTTCGAGCCCGAGCCCAAAGCCGGAATGCGGAACGGAACCAAACCGGCGCAGATCGAGATACCACCAGTAAGCTCTCTCATCCAACCCCGCCTCACGAATTCTCTGGAGCAGCAAGTCGTAGCGCTCCTCGCGCTGGCTTCCGCCGATAATCTCTCCTACCCGGGGCACCAGCACGTCCATCGCTCGCACGGTTCGGTTATCGTCGTTGAGGCGCATGTAGAACGGTTTGATACCTTTCGGATAGTCGGTAACGATTACCGGCTTCTTAAAAACTTCTTCTGAGAGGAATCGCTCATGCTCGGTCTGCAGATCGTGTCCCCACTCGGGCGGGAACTCCCAACTTCGCTTCGCATCCTGGAGAGCCTTGACCGCGTCGGTGTAGGAGAGATGTGCAAAGGTCGAGTCCGCGACATGCTCCAGCGTGCTGAGCACGGTTTTCTCTATGCGTTGATTGAAAAACTCCAGATCTTCGCGACAGTGCTCGAGGATATAACGAATAGTAAATTTGAGGAATTCCTCGGCCAGACGCATGTTGTCTTCCAGATCATAAAAAGCCATCTCCGGCTCGATCATCCAGAATTCAGCCAGGTGGCGCGGCGTATTGCTGTTCTCCGCGCGGAAGGTGGGCCCGAAGGTATAGACCTTGGTAAAGGCGAGCGCGAACATCTCACCTTCGAGTTGACCGCTGACGGTCAGATATGCGGGACGGCCGAAAAAGTCCTGGGTCCAGTCCACGCCCCCGTCAGCCGTACGCGGAGGGTCGCTTAAGTTCAAGGATGTTACTCCAAACATCGCGCCGGCCCCTTCACAATCCGAAGTGGTAATGATCGGTGTCTGGACGTAGACAAACTCTCGCTCCTGAAAAAACTTATGAATCGCGTAGGTGAGAGCGTTGCGGACGCGAAAGACCGCGCCGAAGGTGTTGCTGCGCACCCGCAGGTGGGCGATCTCACGCAAAAACTCAAGTGAATGTCCCTTCTTTTGTAGAGGATAAGTTGCGGGATCCGCCGTGCCGTGCACACGGATCTCTGTGACTTTCAGCTCAACCGGCTGGCCCTGCGCGGGCGATTCCACGAGAACGCCGGACGCGGCAATGCTGCTGCCCGTCGTAACTTGTCTGAGTATTTCCTCGGGCACAGCGCCGCCTTCCACGACCAGTTGCATGCTTCTGAACCGGGAGCCATCGTTCAACTCGATAAAGGTAACCCCCTTGGAGTCCCGGCGGGAGCGCACCCAACCGCGCAAAGTAACTTGGCTACCGACCGACAAAAGATAGGCCTGCTTAACCGATGCGAACTGTGAGTTCATAAGGGCAAGTATCGAATAATGGCCGATAATGTCAATGTGCAGTTGGCTGCGCGATCAAGATTGCGGCCGAAGCCCAATCCAAGAGCAGTCCCGCTAGGGTAACCCTCGATGATGGGGTCACTCGCGTCAGTGATGCAACTTGTGAGAAGCGAACTCTTAATAGCCTTGACAGGCTAACAGGGGAGCGATATTTCTTCGTGCACAATAGAAGTTATGCAACGGCCAAAAAAATAAACTAACTTGGAGGTCAAGAATGGCTATTAAAGTGGGCGATCGCCTGCCCAACGGCACGCTAAACGAATTTATCGAGGTGGAACGCGAGGGCTGCAGCGTCGGCCCGAATACATTCAAGGTGGAAGATATGGTCAAAGGCAAGAAAATAGTCATCTTTGGCTTGCCCGGTGCCTTCACGCCGACCTGTTCTGCCAAGCACGTGCCTAGCTATGTCACCAATTTCAACGCGCTGAAGACCAAGGGTGTGGACGAGATATGGTGTGTGTCGGTTAATGACGCCTTCGTCATGGGCGCCTGGGCAAAGGATCAGAAAACCGCCGGCAAGGTGCGCATGATGGCTGACGGGAGCGCGGAATACGTAAAAAAGCTGGGGCTCGAGAACGACCTCATGGCCCGTGGCATGGGCATGCGCTCTCAGCGCTTTTCCATACTGGTGGAAGACGGCGTAGTGAAGGCACTCAATCTTGAAGCGCCTGGTAAATTCGAGGTGAGTGATGCAGGTACCATGCTGAAGAACTTGGGTTGATAGTTTTTAACCCAGCATCTCAAGCCAGGATTTGAGAGATTTGAAGTAATCTCGCTTCACCGCAAGAGGGACCGCGGCATGGGCCGGGCTTGTGGAAGGAAGGACGAAAACCGGCCTGGCTGCCAGAGCGACTGTCTGCGGGCCGAAACCACAAAAGGGTGCCTTGCCGAAGAAGCCCTCGAAGGAAGTCTTGCTGTTGAAACAGATCGCCTTCGGCTTGTGGCGCGTCACGATCGCCAGAAGGCGTTGTCGGTTCCCGTGAAACTCGCGCGTCCGTAGATCGCTTGCGCCGTGCGATGGCCGTTTGATCATGTCCGTAAGACCGTATCCAAACTCTAGCATCCGGTGATCCTCTTCCGGCTTGAGCTGCACGGGCGTCAAGTCCGCTTCGTAAAGCAGCCGCCAGAAGCTGTTTCTCGGGTTGGCATAATAATGTCCTGCCGCCGCCGAGATGAGCCCGGGATTAATACCGACAAAGAGAAGCTTAAGACTGGGGCCTAGATAATCGGGCAATGGGTGGTCTTTGGGATCGGTCTGTGGCTTGGGTATTCTCTTCACTCTGGCCGCGCTCGAACTCGCATGAGAACGAGTGTCATTAAGTCAACCCATAACCGAAGACGACGCTTTCGGCAACCAACTCAATCTTGATCTTAGGGACAGCGTCTACTAAAAGAAAGCTCGTTTGAGCCTCGGGATTCCCAATCAGTTATTTGAGATTTTAGATCACTAGTGTCCGGTTCAACTTTTCTTAAAATGCTGTAACTTTAAGAAAACAAATCATAAATAGGCAAAAATGAGTTTCTACGATTTGAAATTTGTTCCTGCTTACTCATCGCCTATTCTCCTCAAAACCTTCTTCGAGGAGAGTAGCTGTGAATCAAGGACAAAC
>DASYRN010000189.1:0-7805 GCA_036004365.1 Binatia bacterium | reverse complement strand
TGCCGATGTAACGGCCGCCGTCGAGCTCATGCCAGCGCGGAATCGGAAAGGCGTCGAGGTTGATGTCCTTCTCGACGATGTTCTCGAGGATCGGCGCGTCCTTCACGAATTCGGGCTCGACCGGCTGGAGCTGCTTCAGCCTACGGCGCCAGAGCTGGATGAAGTCGCGCACGCCGATCTCGGGCCTGACGCCCATAGTGAGGGCGAGCCGCTCGACCGAGTCGAGCTGCGTGCACAAAATGCTCATGTCGTCCCGTTTGTCCGGAATTTTCTCGAACAAGAGCGCAGGCGGAAATTTCTCCTTTTCCAGGATCAGCTCCATCAGCCCGCCGATTTCCAAGTCCCAGGGAATCCCCGGGATGCGGCGCAGCTGCCCCAGCTCCTCAACCCCACGAACCCATTCGCGCAGATCTTGCGAGAACACGCTTGGGCTCCTAACCAATCGCCAGCGGCATGCCGATTTTTTCCAGCGATTCTTTGAAAGCGCTTCGTTCTTGGTCGGTGAACGGGAAGCATTCCCAGCGCGGGAAGCGCTTGACGGGCAATCCCCTCAGACGCATCGCCTCGAAGAAAACCGCGCGTCCGTGGTTGCCCCTAAACTGGTCAACGACTCCGAGGTAGGCGACAATCTGATCGTGAACTGCGTGCGCCTCCACGATGTCATTCTTCTTCAGCGCCTGGTACATTTTGACGCAGAGTTCCGGGAAGGGACTCGTGGGCGGATGGATGGCACCGCGCACGCCTAAAGTGCAGCCCTCATAAAGCGACAGGATGGATCCCGGGAATACGCCCAGGGTTTTGGGCATCGTACGGACATACTGCATAAGCTCGTCGAAGGTGCTGAAGGAGACTTTGATACCGCAGATGTCCGGGACGGTTTCCAGGAGCTTCAGAACTTTTGGCGGTGAGAGATGAAGCTGCGTTGTCTCGGGGTTGTCGTAGATGAAAAGCGGGATGCCTTTGCTCGCTTCTGCCACTTTTCGATAATGAGCATAGATTTCATAGTCGTTGTGCGGATAGTAGTAAGGCTCGACGAGGCCGATGGCGTCCACACCGAGAGTTGCAGCGTGTTTCGCCAGCTCAATCGACGAAAAAGTGTTTGCGGTTCCCACATGGACGACGACGGGAAGCCGCCGGTTCGCTCTGCGAACGACCCTCTCGGCGACCCTCTTTCTCTCGTCAATTTCAAGCACCATCCCCTGACCGTGGGTTCCGAGAACAAATAGGCCGTCGACGCGCGACGCGATATAAAATTCCACCAGCGCGTCCAAAGCCTCATTGTCGACTCTCCCGTCTTCGTGGAAGGGAGTCGGCAGGGGCATAAGAATACCTTCAAGCTGCGGACTAGCCATTGGTTTTCCTCCTCGTTTTCTTAGCGCGACGGGCGATTGAAAAACGCCAGCCCGTAAGCAGAATTTCCAACTGTCGCAGATCTATTCCTACGGTCCGAAGTTGTCAAGCGACGAATCCCGTGTGAGTCCAATCTAGGTTGCAACCTGCCTCGTACCTCGAAAAGAGGCCGGCTTTGAGACGCGAAAAGATGGCGCCGGACGCTCCTTTGGCCGCGCGGTGGTAAGTCCTCCGGTCTTATGCTAAAGAAATTCTGTTGCCCGGAAAGGAACCGATAAGATGGAACTAACACCCGGTGAAAGCCCACTTCTATTTCATGAGGGGCACGAGGATGACGATTACGAGCACGAGGATGGTGCTTCCATGCCGCTCGATGAAGAGCATCCTATGTGGCGCTCGGAGCGCATCGCGCTCACTTCCGTCGGGATCGACATAGGCTCTTCGACTTCGCATCTCATTTTCTCCCGCCTTGTGCTGCGGCGCCAAGGCGCCGCGCTTTCCAGCCGATTTGTCGTGGTGAAAAGGGAAATTATCTCTGAATCCCCCATCCTGCTAACGCCCTATGTAGATAAGACAACGATCGATACGAAGAAACTGGACGACTTTATTCGAGAGGCCTACGAGCGAGCACGGTTGACGCCGAACGATATCGACACCGGGGCGCTCATTGTCACCGGGGAGGCGGCCAAAAAGAAAAATGCCGCGGCAATTGCCGCGCTCTTTTCTGCACAGGCCGGAAAGTTTGTCTGCGCCACAGCGGGCCACAATCTTGAGGCGATACTCGCGGCCTACGGCTCCGGCGCGGTGGCGATGACATTCAACGAAGGCGGCGATTTTACGGTCATGAACGTGGATATCGGGGGAGGGACAAGCAAAATCGCCGTCGTCCAGCATGGAAAAGTCATCGATACCGCCGCATTGGAAGTAGGGGCGCGGCTTGTGGCTTTGGACGAAAGCGGTCGGATCGACCGTCTTGAGGATGCCGTGATGAAGATCGGAGCGGCAGCGGGAGTTCCGCTCAACTTGGGAGGTTTGCTACCGGAGAGTGACAAGGAGAAGATGGCGCGCGTTCTCTGCGACTGCCTGTTTGAGGTCTTGGACCGGGGTGCTGTGTCTCCCTTGACCCGAAGTTTAATGCTGACCCCGGAGATCGCTTTTAAAGACCGCATCGATGCGGTTATGTTCTCGGGGGGAGTTTCTGAATATATCTACGGCTTCGAAAAGCGAGACCTGGGCGATCTGGGAAATCAACTCGGTCGTCACGTCCGCGAGCGCGCCTCAAAACTAGCCGGAGGAATCCCAGTGCGGGCTGCCGAAGTGCGCATCCGGGCGACTGTGATTGGCGCCTCTCAGTACACAGTTCAGGTGAGCGGCAACACTATATACTTGTCCGATCCCGATCTGCTTCCGCTCAGAAATCTTCAAGTGGTTACTCCGGAGATCGCGCAGAAGGAGCCGCTGCTTTCCACCGACGTAAAGAGTGCCATTGAGCGGGCCCTGCAACGCTTTGACATCCAGGATGGAGAGCGGGCTGCTGCCTTGGCGATTCATTGGGAACTTGGGCCCTCTTATCCTCTTATCCGTACCCTCGCAGAAGGGGTGGCGGACGCGATGAAGGAACATATTCATAGAGGCCAGCCTCTGGTGTTGGTCTTCGACGCCGATATTGCCAAATTGGTAGGCAATATTATCGAAAAGGAGCTTTTGCCGGGTTCTGGGATTATTTCTATTGACGGAGTCGATCTTAAGGATTTCGATTTCATCGATATCGGCGAAGAGCTTCCCGATGCCAAAGCTGTCCCTGTCGTCATCAAATCTTTGATCTTTCGCCAGACGGAAAGAGGGCGAGGGCACAGCCATCACCATCACCACCACTAGCGAGGACTGAGTAACGAGGACTGAGCAATGAGTAATGAAGAGCGAGTTTTCACTCTTACCTCAGCACTCAGTCCTCATCGCTGAGAAAGATGCGGGAGATCCTGAGCAACATATTCACGTGGCCCTGGTTTTCTCAACCTCACGGCTACAATTTCAACGGCTATCTTGTCTGCCACCCGACAGGTAATGTTTGCATCGATCCGGTCGAGCCCAGCGAGAAAGATCTCGATGAGCTTGCCCAGCGTGGCGTCGATCGGATTGTGTTGACCAACCGAAACCATTCGCGTGCCGCGAACAAAGTGCATGCCCGCGCAGGAGCCCGGATAGCGATCCATCCCGCTGATGCTCCCCATGCTCGTAGCCAGGGCGCAGAAATAGACGATGAACTCAAGCCGGACGGGAAAGTTGGGCCGTTGGTGGTAGTTCGACTTCCTGGGAAATCTCCGGGAGAGGTAGCTCTCCACTGGCCGGAGCGGAGGATCCTTATTGTGGGCGATGCTGTGATCGGAAACCCTCCCGGCCGATGCGGGCTGCTGCCGGATAAGGTGATGGATGATCCTGCGCGCCTGCGCGAGAGCGTGCGCGGGTTGCTTTCAGTCGATTTTGACACTCTTCTGGTAGGCGACGGCGAGCCCATTCTTCAAGACGCTAAAGAGCGCATGAAAGAGCTGGTCGCAACCCTAGCTTGAGGGCCCACAATGGAAGCCGGAGTCGTTCGAAGCCCTCTGACCGTCAAGGACCTTGTGGAAATGGCGCAATGACGGAGATCGAGCGATTACGGAAGGCGATTTGGGACTTGCACCAGGCCGTAGGTCATCACGTCCGCTCTGAGCCTGTAAATGAAACGTTCGAGGGTAAAGTCGTATGGCAAGGCGTGGTTGAGATATTCGAAATCCAGGGCCGCCATCCTAAGGCTAAGATGGCCTATGCTTGGAGTTACAAGGACGACAACGGGCAAATGCATCAAGTAGCTATATTGGGCGTGCCGCCGGTTAATAGTGCGCAGGATGCTGTGCGGGCTTACATCGTTACCCAGGCTCAGAAGAAATCCACTTAATCAGAAATCAAATTAGGACACCGCCTGGGCGCCTCCTTACGTTGACTTTGTCGCAGAATTCCATTAATTATAAAAGTCTCGAATTTACAGGTGGTTAACTGAGATGCCAGAAGCGAGCGGCTTAGAGAATTTTTTGGCTATTGTGACAAAACCCGATAACATTCCCATCGTCGGGATGCTTCTGTTAGTTCTCTTCTTTACTTGGGTCGGCTTAAGACAAGCCTTCCGAAACGACAAGCTCACCGAAGAAGGAAAAAAGGACCAGATCCCAGAACAGATGTGGAAATAATGCTGCGCTCCTGCGGCGTGTCTCTGATCGGGGTCTTGGCACTGGCTATTTCTCTTGCTTACGGGCAAGCGAGTTCGGTATTACCCGATAAAGAAAAGTTGGAGCAGGGAAAAAAATTCCTGGCCGAAGGAAAGATTACCGAGGCGAAAGCGTTTTTCGAGGATCTTATCACCCGAAACCCCAAAGATCCCGACGTCTATCTTTTTCTGGGAATCGTTACGCTGAGACTGCGCGAGCCCGAAACAGCCGAAGTTTATATCCGGAAGGCCTTGGCTTTGCACCCAGACCATCTAGAGGCTAGGACCCTGATGGGATGGCTCAACCTGGAAGTGAAAAGAGACTACGCCGCGGCCATCGCGGACTATGACCGAGTCGTGCAGTTAAGACCCGATCTCCCCGAGGCGTACAACAATCTAGGGGTTGCGTTTAAGAAGAAGGGGGAGATGGAAAAGGCGCTGGCGAACTTTAACCGGGCCCTGGAGCTTCGTGAGAATTACGGCGAAGCCCGGAGCAATCGAGGCTGGGTCTATGCGGAGCAGAGGAAATGGCGTGAAGCCCGTGAAGACTTTGAGCAGGTCCTTAGGATCCATCCACGCGACGAAGGAGCGCTCTACGGCCTCTCGCATGCTCTCAAGGAGGAGCGGGATTATCCTGGCGCTCAACAGGCGCTCCGCCAGCTCATGGCGCAGTCCGCGAACTTTGTCTATTGGCTCGAGTGGGCACAACTTCAGCTCGTGCGTTTTTATTGGGTATTCCTTTTGGCTGCGGGAGCCATTTTCTTGCATTCCCGCTATAGAAGGGTAAGGAGAGAGTCTCATGGCGGTTGATACAGCGAAGAAACGAAAAGGCACGGCCCTGCTTGCCGTGATGGATGAGAACTGTTCAAGCTGCGCAGGTTCCCCACTGTGTGAGGTCCATTGTCCGGTCGATGAATGCATCAATCTCCTCTACGAAGAGGTACCTCAGGGCGGCCTCAAGCCATATCGGGTATGGGTCGACAATGATAAGTGCATTGGTTGTCAGATGTGCTATAGCGACGACCTCACCAAGATTCACCAGCACAAGGAGACCGGAGAGATCTATTACGAATACGCGGGTCGCTACTACGACAGCTCCAAAAAGCCGCTGGAGGCAGATAAAGTGCCGAAGAAATTCCAACTCCAGCTTATCGGAACGGAATCTGAGGACCGATTGGATAAGAAGATCTGCCCATGGGACGCCATCAAGATGTACGAATTCGACGAAGGGGCGGAAATGTCCGAGTATTTTTACGACCCTGAAAAAATCAAGATGGTCAACGGCGTTTACGTCATTGACCCCAAGGAAAAAGAGCGTCTGGAGGAAAAACAAAGGGATCTGTACAGGGGATAGGTTCACGGCCGGGTGAGGGGAAAAATGGCGAAGAAGATCGAAATTACAGAGACCGTTCTGCGCGACGCGCATCAGTCGTTGTTGGCGACTCGTATGCGGACCGATGACATGCTTCCAATGGCCGGGAAACTCGATCAGGTTGGCTATTGGTCAGTGGAGATGTGGGGTGGAGCGACTTTTGACGCTTGCCTCCGCTACTTGAAAGAGTCCCCTTGGGATCGGCTGCATCGGCTGCGCAAGGCGATGCCGCGCACGCGCTTTCAAATGCTGCTGCGCGGCCAGAATCTGGTCGGCTATCGGAACTATCCCGATGATGTCGTGGAGCACTTTGTCGAGCGGTCGGCCGCGGCGGGCATCGATCTATTTCGGATATTCGATGCCATGAACGACCTGCGGAACATGAAAGTGGCCATCCAAGCCGCGCTTAAAGCCGGAAAGATTGTTGAAGGGGCGATCTGTTATACGATCAGTCCGGTCCATTCGATCGACTATTTTCTCCGCCTGGCCGAGCGGCTCGCTGAGCTTGGAGTCCAGATCATCTGTCTAAAGGACATGGGCGGCCTGCTGGCACCTTATGTGAGTTACGAACTCGTGAAAGGGATCAAGTCGCGCATCCCACTGCCTCTGCACCTTCACTCGCACTGCACCGCCGGCCTCGCGCCGATGAGCTACATGATGGCGATCGAGGCCGGCGTGGACATTATGGACACCGCGCTATCGCCGCTTTCTCAGGGGACCTCTCAGCCCGCCACTGAGGCCGTTGTCGCGGCACTCCAAGGTACGCCGTACGACACCGGCCTGGATCTGAAGCTCTTGGGCGAGATTGCGGACTATTTTCATGAGGTGCGAAAAAAATACGCGGAGTTTGAAAGCCCGATCAACAATGAGGTCAATGCGGACATACTGACGACCCAGATTCCCGGCGGCATGCTCTCGAATTTGATCGCTCAGTTGCGCCAGCAAAAAGCGGAAGACAAGCTGGAAGCGGTAATGGCGGAGGTGCCGGCAGTCAGAAAGGATCTGGGTTATCCGCCGCTAGTGACTCCTGCGAGCCAGATCTGTGCCTCCCAGGCTGCCCTGAACGTGATGACCGGCAAGCGCTATTCTGTAGTCGCCATGGAGACCCGCAATTATTTGATGGGGCTTTATGGTCAGCCGCCGGGACCGGTCAGCGAAGAGATGAAGAAAAAGGTCCTCGGCAAAAGGGAACCGTTTACCTGCCGTCCCGCCGATATGCTAGAGCCCGGGTTGGAGCAGGCCCGCAAAGAGATCGGGAGCCTGGCAGCGGGCGAAGAAGATGTCCTTTCCTACGCTTTGTTCCCCGAGATCACCAAGGAATATCTTGTGTCGCGCGAGGCGAGCCAATAAGCAACGGGGACGGCGTAAGGGGTAAGGCGCCTCACGGCTTCGCTTAGATCACCTTGTTCAACGGATACTCGATAATCCCGACGGCACCATTTTGAATCAGCCGCGGGATTAAATCGCGCACCACTTCCTCAGAAATCACGCTTTCCACGGAGAACCATTTTACCCCTTTGAGAGCGGCTGCCGGGTAAAGAGTCGCGATGGTCGGGGCGGTGATGCTGGGAATCAACTGAATGACTTTTTCGAGATTTTCCTCAGCTACGTTCATTTTAATTCCCACCTTATCTTCAGCCGATAGCGCCCCCTGGAGGAGAAGGCGTATCTGCTCGATCTTCTCCTTTTTCCAAGGATCCGTCCATGATTTCTTGTTTGCGATGAGCTGAGGGCTGGACTGCAAAAGCTCGGTGACGATCCTGAGTCCGTGAGCCCGAATCGTGCTTCCCGTTTCGGTCACCTCGACGATGGCATCGACCAAACCTTCCGCTGCCTTGGCTT
>DASYRN010000188.1:0-9191 GCA_036004365.1 Binatia bacterium | reverse complement strand
CAACAGGAAGAAGTTAACGAATTTTTGAAATCAGCGTGCCGAGCATTTTACTAGGCTCTTCAATTTCTTCTTATTCACCCTCACGCCTCTGCCTCCTGCTTAATCATTGCGTTCTTCAACGATTTTTTGCGCGAAGCCGATCCTTGGTTTGACATCACAGCTTATTGTCGGTTAGTTTACGCGCACCATATGCTTCCGGGCTGATCGCTAAAAATAGATTTCCATTTATCAGGGAGAGAATAATGGCGCACCGAAAAAGATGGAGAATGACGATAGCCTTAACAGTGTTCGTCTGCGGCATAGCGTTTCTCGTTAGCGCGCCGGCCAAGGCCCAGGCGCCGATCAAGGCCGGCTTCGTGATCCCTCTGACCGGAGTGTACGCGGCTCTTGGAGAGGATATGCGCGACGGCTTCCTGCTGTACTGGAGTCAGGTTGGATCTAAAGGGGGTGGCCGAACCGTGGAAGTCATCGTTGAGGATAAAGGAAGCAACAAGGCCGATGATGCTCTCACCAAGGCACGCAAGCTGGTCGAGCGGGATGGCGTCCATATCCTCGCCGGAGTCATCTCGTCGCCGGTGGCGGTTGCGCTCAGAGAATACGCGCACGGTCAAAAAATCCCCTTTATCGTGTCCAATGCCGGGGCCGATGTGATCACCCAGAAGCTCAGGAGCCCATACGTCTTCCGCTCCTCTTTTGCCAATAGCGACTCCTCGCATCCGCTAGGGGAATGGGCCTACAAAAACGGCTATCGCCGGATGGTGCTGATGGCATCGGACTATGGCGCAGGGTACGAGCACGTCGGCGGCATCGCCCGGACCTTTATCGAGGCCGGCGGGAAAATCATCCAGGAGATCTACTCGCCGCTCGGGACGGCGGACTTCGCTCCCTTTATCTCCCGCATCGATCGAAGCGGCGACGTGGTCGCGGTGTTTTTTGCCGGCGCCGACGCGCTCCGCTTCGTCACCCAGTATGCGGAGTATGGCTTGAAGGGGAAGATCCCGCTCATAGGAAAAGGCTTCCTGGTGGACGAAGTGATCCTGCCCAAGCTGGGGGACGCCGCCCTGGACATAGTGACCTCGCTCCAGTGGACCCCGGCCCTGGATATCCCTGACAATAAGAAGTTTATCGAAGCGTACGAAACAAAGACCAAGCGCCCGGCGACGGTGTACGCGGAGCAGGGCTATGTGACGGCGCAGATGATCGCCAAGGCGCTCGAAACCGTCAAAGGAAACGTCGACAACAGGGAGGCCTTCTTGGCGGCTCTGCGTAAGGTAGAGGTGAATGCTCCGCGCGGGAACGTTAAGCTGGATTCCTTCCAGAACCCTATTCACACCATCTACATTCGCAAGGTCGAGAAGAAGGGCGGCAGGCTTCAGAACTCGGTCATCGCTTCCTATCCCAATACGGGTCAATTCTGGAAGTGGAGTCCGGAGGCGTATATGGCGATGCCATTCTACGGTGATATGAAAGGGAAGTGGGTCAAATAACGCTCAGAACCTGCAGTTGTGAGTTTTAAGTTTTGAGTTGTGAATTCGCCGTACTTGCGGAACTCAAAACTAAGAATTAAAAAAAATTAAAAACTAAAAACTCTAAATTATCCAGATGCGCCTTTTCAACGGTCTGAGGCTACTCTGCCCCAAGTTCGAATAGACTGTTCGCTCTCTATTCCGTGATCTTTTGGACTACCCAACTTCTGAACGGTATCTCCTTCGGGATGCTCCTTTTTCTCCTAGCGGCTGGGCTTTCACTGATTTATGGCCTCATGCGAATCCTGAACTTGGCCCACGGCTCCTATTATCTCCTCGGTGGTTATATCGGACTCACAGTTGTGCGCATCACGGGGAGCTTTGTCCTTGCGACTCTTGCCGCACCGGTTATTGTCGCCCTTATCGGGATCGTCATGGAGCGGTTTTTCCTGCGCCGCTTTCCCAAGCAAGAGCTTCCTCAGGTGCTTCTTACCTTCGGTTTTCTTTTCATCTTCGCCGACCTGGCCCTCTGGATTTGGGGAGGAAATCCCCAGACCCTTCCCAAGCCTGAGCTTTTCGCCTCCTCGATTTGGTTAGGAAGCATCGTATTTCCAAGTTATCGCCTTTTTGTCATTGTGACCGGCGTCATCATCGGCATCGTCCTTTGGTGGTTTGAGGAGAGATCTCGCCTTGGTGCTGCAATCCGGGCTGCGGTAGATGATGAGGAGATGGCTCGGGGCGTCGGGATCAACGTGTCATTGCTTTCAACCGCGGTCTTCGGTCTGGGAGCGTTTCTAGCTGCTCTCGGCGGAATCTTGGGAGGACCTTTCATCGGGGTTTATCCAGGTGCAGACTTTGAGGTACTTCTCCTCGCCTTCGTTGTGACCATCGTGGGTGGCCTGGGAAGCCTTAAGGGGGCATTCACCGGAGGGCTTCTGATTGGACTGGTTGACAACTTCGGCAAGGCGCTCTTCCCGGAGTTGGCCCTCTTTACTGTCTTTGCTCCCATGGCGATCATCCTTGTAATCAGACCCACAGGGCTCTTCGGCGACCGATGAAAAGCCATATATTCTCCGTCGTCCTTTTGGCCGTGATCCTGCTTGCCCTACCGATGGCCCTCTCCTCTTATCAGCTCGGCCTGCTTACTAAGATGTTGATCTTTGCCCTCTTTGCGATGAGCCTCGACCTACTCGTAGGCTATGCGGGACTTCCTTCTCTCGGGCATGCGGCTTACTTCGGCGTGGGATCGTATACGGTTTCCCTTCTCACCCTTCGCGTCGTCAACAACTTCTGGATCGACTTCCCGGCCGGCCTCCTTATGGCTACAGCCGTCAGCGCACTGTTCGGTCTTCTGGCCCTGCGGACGCACGAGGCTTATTTCCTGATGATTACGCTCGCGCTGGCCCAAGTCCTTTGGGGCATCGCTTTCGGCTGGCGCTCACTCACCGGCGGCGACGATGGGCTCCCCGGGGTTCCGCGACCTGATCTCGGCCTGCCGTGGTCCCTCTCCGACGGGATACCCTTCTACTACTTCGTATTGGTCTTTTTCGCTGTGGCGACTGCGGTTCTCTGGAGCATCGTGCGTTCTCCATTCGGCTTTGTCCTCGTAGGCATCCGACAGAGCGAGGCGCGCATGGAAGTTCTGGGCTACAACGTCTGGCTTTACAAGTATTTTGCTTTCATCCTTTCGGGCTTCTTCGCGGGGCTGGCTGGTAATCTCTTCGCCTACTACAATGGCTTCGTGAGCCCAACCTACTTGAGCGTCATTTTTTCCGCTACCGCTCTCCTGATGGTGATCCTCGGGGGAGCCGGTACGCTCTTTGGACCGGCCTTGGGAGCTGCGATCATCGTCTATCTGGAAAACGTCATCAGCGCCTACACGGAGCGCTGGCTCCTGATCTTGGGTATGATCTACGTGCTCGTGACTCTCTTCGCGCGAGATGGATTAGTGGGACTTCTGCAACAATGGCTCACGACAAAGGATAAAGGATGAGAGATGAAGGATGAAAGTCACCTCTGCACCGGCGCTCTCTTCCACCTCTGCAGAGGGCAGAGGAGCGTGGGAGGATTGTGGGAGGATTAAGGGTATGGTCGTGTTAGACGGAGTGGTTCCATGGCCAGATCATTTTGCCCAATTGTATCGCGAGCGGGGTTACTGGACGGGAGTGACCCTTGGAGCCGCTTTCGACCGCTCGGCACAGCTGAATTCTGGGCGCGTTGCGGTCGTCGATGGCAGCCGCCGAGTCAGTTACGGTGAGCTGAGTGCCCTGGTAGATAGGCTCGCCCTTCACCTTGCCGAACGAGAGATCTGCGCCGGGAAGCGCGTTGTTTTTCAGCTCCCGAATCTCTTGGAATTTGTCGTCGGTTACTTTGCCTGCCTGAAGATTGGCGCGATTCCGGTCACTTGCCTTCCCGCTCACCGCCACGCCGAGATCGAGTACCTAGCTCGGTTTACAGACGCGGCCGCCTGGTTTATTCCTGCGGAATTCAGAAACTTTGACTACGTGGCGATGGCCAAGGAGCTTCGAGACAAGCTTCCATCCCTTCGGGAGATATTCGTGGTAGGAAAGCGAGTTGGAAGTGGTATGACACTGGTTCCTGATCTCCTCGAGGATGCCATCGAGAATCGCGTTTCTGCAAAATCTCTTGACCGGCTTCGGCCTGATCCCAATGCACCAGCTGTCTTCCAGCTTTCTGGCGGCACAACGGGCCTTCCCAAGGTGATTCCTCGCACCCATAACGACTACCTGTACAACTCCAAACAGTTTGCCTCTGTGACGGACTTCGACAGGGAAACTGTGATCCTTATTTCGGTTCCCATCGCACACAACTTCCCTCTTGCTTGCCCAGGGATACAAGGAGCGTTGCTGCTGGGTGCACGTGTGGTTCTTGCCCCATCCCCCGAGCCGGAGGTGGTTTTCTCTCTGGTAGAAACCGAGCGGGTGACCTGGATTCCTGCGGTCCCGGCCTCGGTGATCACGTGGCTCGCCGACGCGCGCCGCTCGCGTTACGACCTCAGCTCCATCACAACTCTTATCGTCGGCGGGTCTCGTCTACATGTTGAGCCGGCCCGGTTGGCCCGGGAGGCCTTTGGCCCGGTCGTGGCCCAGGTCTATGGGATGGCAGAGGGTCTTCTCTGCGCCACCCGCAGTAGTGATTCCGTAGAGGTCATTCTGAACACGCAGGGACGGCCCGCGTGCCCAGACGATGAGATCAAGATCGTTGACGACGATGGGAGCGAGGTACCGCCCGGGGAGATCGGTGAGCTCCTTTGCCGCGGTCCTTACACCATCCGGGGATACTATAAAGCCGGTGACTACAATCGAACCGCTTTTACGCCTGACGGTTTCTACCGGACCGGCGATCTGGTCCGCCGCCATCCGAGCGGCAACTTGGTCGTGGAAGGTCGGAAGAAAGACACAATCAACCGCGGGGGAGAGAAGATTAGTGCAGAAGAAGTCGAGAGCTTGATTCTTTCTCACCCGGCGGTTCTGAATGCCGCCGTAATCGCCATACCGGACCCGATCCTGGGAGAGCGGGCTTGCGCTTGCGTCGTCCTCAGAGCAGGAGAGGTCCTCTCCCTGGAAGAACTCGCTAGCTTCCTGCAGGAGGAGAAGCGAATTGCTAAATTTAAGCTGCCTGAGCGGCTGGAAGTCCTGGAACGGCTTCCCACCACTGCCGTTGGAAAGATCTCCAAAAAAGAGCTCCGAGAGGAGATCCGGCGAAAACTGGGTAACTTAAGCTCTTGAAGTGATTGAATCTCTTGCCTAGCGCGGCCGCCGTTTGGACAGACCCAGCTGGATTTGAGTGGCGTGCTGATTGTAATTGAAAAGATGGTATGCGAGAGATGGAGTTATGAAAGTAGAGAAAGAAGCTGGCCTCAACCGGCGTGAGTTTCTCTCCGCTTCTCTGGCGATCCCAGCCCTGGTTTTATCCGACGCAACGACCGGCCTACAGGTCTTTGGCGGAACGCGGGAGCCGGAGCCGACGCCGGCTTGTGGCGACGGGGACGATATCACACCGTCGCAAACCGCCGGTCCTTTCTTCAAGCCCCGCTCGCCGGAGCGGCGCTCGCTCTTGGAGCCGGGAATGCAGGGCACCAGGATCGTCCTCCAGGGGCAAGTTCTTTCGACCAAGTGCAAGCCGATCTCTCGGGCGCTCGTGGACTTCTGGCATGCGAATGCAAACGGAGTCTACGACAACGCGGGCTACAGGCTGCGCGGCCATCAATTTACCGACGCCGAAGGACGATACCGCCTCGAAACGGTTGTGCCGGGGCTGTACCCGGGGCGAACGCGGCACTTCCACGTGAGAGTGCAGGCGGCGAGCCGACCGATTCTCACCACCCAGCTCTACTTTTCGGGAGAGGCAGGCAACAAAGGCGACGCGATCTTCAATCCGAAACTCGCGATCTCTCTACGCGACTCAGCCGGCGGTAAGGCCGCCACGTTCGATTTCCTCCTCGACGTCGGCTAGCACCGAGACCGGCGTCACCCTTGGTTTGGACATTTCGACATTTCGAGAATTCTCGAAACCTTGAAGTGAGGTCTAGAGACTTTCTTGAGGCTCTTTGTCCATGGAGCCTTTCCTCATGCGGGAACTAGTTGGGGATCCAGGGGATAGTGAGATAGGATTTCGACTCCCCGATCGGTCACTCGCAAGATCTGCTCGAGTTTGACCGGGTTGTGGTTGATCTCCAAGGCGATGATCATGTTCTCCTCCAGAGTCACCAGATATTTCTCCGGGTCACCTCCGCGCAGCCAGGGCGCTTCATAGATGCATAATCCCACCCCATGGAAACCGTCCAAGCCCGGCAGCCTGGATGAGCTGTGTTCGCCGAATCGGGCAAACAGTTCAGTGCACGGACCCGGCTTGATCAGGCCCAAGGCCTCTTGGAGCGTATCATAGGCCTCCCGATAACGGTCGCGGCTCTGGAGCGACGGATCACCTCTGCTGAACGTGCGGGCAAAGTCGCTATAATAACCTCCCGGCCCCGCTACCGTAGCATCGCAGATCACCAGATCTCCCTCCATCACCACGAGGTCGGTGCCCATAGGCTCGTTGTGCGGCCGCTCCTCGGAGCGGGAAGAATCATAGATGGAGACAAATTCGCTCCCGGCTTCGAATCCCTGGTCCAGTAGATGGTCCAACATGATGCGGCTCAAGCGGTCTTCGGGGATCTCCCGCTCCCGCAGAGCCTCCCGAACCAGGTCGTATCCCCGCTCCTTAGCCCGGGTCGTCCAGCGTATCAGTTGCAGCTCATCTCGGGTCTTGACGGCGCGAGCCCGGTTCAAGGCCCTCCAGCCATCGACTACACGAATTCCGGCCTCCCTCAACGCGTCTATTGCCTCCAGATTCAGGCTGTCCACTCCCAAGCGCTCGCGCGCCACTCCCAGCTCACGAAGGCCCGCGATCACCTGCTTGACGAAGTCCACGGTGGCCACGGCAGGCCGCATGGCGAACATGTAGGCGTCAAAGCGCCCGAGTCGAGGTCGAGATCTCATCGCCGTCTCCCTCTGGCAGATCAAAGGGGGGCCTTCGGCGGGGACCAGAGTAAAGTGTTGGATCGCCGTGGCGCGGAGATTGAGCATAAAGACGGCATTCGTTGCGTAGCGAATATTCAAGGCATCGGTGAGGATGAGGGCTCCGAACTCTTCTCGTTTCATCGCCTCCTGGAGCCGCGCCAGCCGCTCGGTGGTCAGTCGCTCCATATCCACCCCGAAGGGGGTAAGGTCTGCGTAGAACATGGATGCCTCCTCTACCTTGGCTGGAATTCTAGCTCCCGCTTACTTGCGAACTCTCCGTGAGTCAATAGATCTGGGTGGGAGAGCCTGCAACTCTCGAGAGAAGATGGGCATAGGGTCAGCCGACGTCGCAAGGTGTTAAAAAAAAAGGGAGCAACCCGACCTGTTGCTCCCTTTTTTGTGACTAGGAAACGAGAAAATTACCAGCGGTTAAGTCCGCTGTTTCTGCTTCCTCTGCCTCCGCCAAAACTATCGCGCTTTGCCATAGGCTTGGCTTCATTGACCACTAGCGTACGACCATCGAGCTGGGTACCATTCAGGGCATTGATGGCTTTTTGAGCCTCGTCCCCGGAACTCATCTCGACGAAGCCGAAACCCCGTGATTGGCCGGTAAATTTATCCGCGATCACTCGGGCCGATTCTACGGTCCCATGCGCCGCAAATATTTCCTGCAGCTGCCCTTCCGTCACGGAATAAGGCAGACCGCCTACATATAATTTATTACTCATGTTCTCCTCCTATAAGAGAATGTTAAGGTCTTTTGCCCTGAGAATCTGACCGCTAATGGGAGCAGAACATGGGAACTTAATGAATGAGACCACGCTCTGGTCGGATTGTCCGCTAGATCGTTTCGCAAGGAAAGACTGACTAGGCCTTCAGCGTTTGTGTTTTCCTCTTTCAGAAGGCCCTACACTGAAGTAGGAATTTTATAGTACGTTGTTTTATCACCACTGTCAAGCCACAACGTGTTTTTTCTTAGCGGCCATCCTCTTAACCAGCCGTTTCCTCTGATTCAGACAGGCAGACTGTCCGTTTGTGGCAGCTTTCTCGCTCGTATCCTGGCAGGCCCAGCAGCGAGGACAAATCCATCCGCCACACTGACAGCGACCGCCGGGTTTGTCTGGGAAGCCCGCCTTGCCTTTAAAAGTGAATTGACAACCGGGGCAGACAGCCACTGCAGCTTCTTCCACGATTTCAAAATCCTCTGCCGGTGCAATGCGCCGTAGGATCTCCCCGGCGACAAGCACCCGATACTGGAATGTCTGCTTGGTGACGCGGTTACCCAACAACGCTCCGCGTTCGGTGAAGCAGGATTTAATCTCAGTCGTGCCGTCGATCCGCCCTTCGTATCCCGCCACTTTATGCCGAATCAGGGTTCCATCTAGCAGCTTCACCAGATCTAGAGTTACTCTACTTGACATATCGCCTCCTTAAAACACAAAAACCTCCGGCTGATTTGAAGCGCGGTGGCCTTTCTAAGTCAGTCGAAATTAAGCTCTAAGTGATCTCTTAGTCTATCACGCCCAGCCGCACGTACACAACCTGGGAATTTCATCGCAAACGGCTCAGTGGGGAATGAATCTTAGGCTTGATTAGCGTAGATATGGACGGAATCTTCACCGACACTATGACCGCGCGTAATCAGACTTACAATGCTCCGGACATTACGGCTGACATTGTCGATGTCGCTTGCTGGAAAACCATCCTTGATGAACCTGCCAATAATTTTGTCGGTACCCAGGGTCACAATCTCCAGGTATTCCAAGTTCTTCTCTTTGAAGTAGCGCGCTGTCCCGGGGGCCGGCGAGTCCAAAGCATTTTGCAACTTCGAGGAAATCTTTATGCCCACAAATAACCGCTTATCCATATTGCTTCTCCCTCGTTTCTGTAAGCGTAACACAGCTTGCTCCAAAGAACCATGCTTGCCTGTTCCCCTCCCTCCCGGCTTTTGTTGGCGTGCAAAACGCAAGCATCGATTGAAGGACCCGGAGGTCTTGGCTGACACAAACAAAGCCAAGTTAGGTGTTAATCCCTTGGACGGTGCGGAACTGGACCGAAACGTTAGGATTACGGGAGGCAGGCGACCAGTGAGTACCGGCATCATCTCTCAATGAGGCGGGACTCGTTGCTTGAATTGGTTTTCTTATAAGATGGAGGATCTCGAGAAGATCGTTGTGGATCGGATTGGTAGAATGAGTTG
>DASYRN010000187.1:0-10619 GCA_036004365.1 Binatia bacterium | reverse complement strand
CGCCCTATTTTGGTAAGATAGCGGAGACGGGGAAAGGGCGCGAGATTACGTCCTATAGGACGAGTTGATCCGGATGTACTCGTAGCCCAGATCAGAGGTCCACACGGAGGCCGATTTCTCCCCCAGATGCAGGTGAATCCGCACTTCAAACGCACGGCGTTTCAAGACACGCGTGGCTGCTCTCTCATTAGAGTTGATACCGACACCCCTCCTGACAACCTTAACGCTGTCGAACGACACGTCTACTCTTTCCGGCTTAATCGGCACACCCGCATAACCGATGGCGGCCAAAATTCTTCCAAAGTTTGGGTCTGCGCCAAAGAAGGCGGTCTTCACCAGTTTTGAATTTGCCACTGCGAAGGCAATTTTCTTAGCCTCCTCGATAGAGCGGCAACCATCTACCCGAATCTCGGCAACCTTAGTTGTTCCCTCGCCATCCTCAACCAACTTAAGCGCGAGTTCCTTCATGACTCGCTGACTTGCCTGCCTCAGTATCCTCTCTTCCTTACTTCCCTGCCTCACTGGCGAATTTCCCGCAACGCCGCTCGCCAAAAAAAGCACCGTATCATTGGTACTCATATCCCCGTCCACTGTGATCCGATTGAAGCTCTCTTCGGCACAGCGACGCAGGATAGCGTCAAGACAACGGCGCTCTATGGCAGCATCCGTGAGAATATAGGCAAGCATGGTCGCCATGTTGGGAGCGATCATCCCCGCTCCCTTGACCATCCCCGCGATCATCACCCGTTTCCTTTTCAACAGACAAGAAGTCGCAGCGACCTTGACAAATCGATCTGTCGTTAAGAGCGCCTCAGCCGCCTGGAGAAAAGAATTCGCTGAAAGCAGCTTGGCCGCGACTCTTACGCCAACTCTTGCTTTCTCTATAGGCAAGGGCACTCCAATCACTCCCGTAGAGGAGGGAAGGACGAGCTTAGGATCGATCCCCAACTGCAAACCTGCCTCACGGCACATGGTTTCGGCATCTAGAATGCCCCTCGGACCCGTGCACGCGTTGGCGTTGCCACTATTGACAATCACAGCTTGGAGGACTCCACGCCTCATTCGTTTCAATCCAACCAAAACCGGAGCCGCCTTAACTCTATTCGTAGTAAAAAGCGCAGCCGCTGTCGCTGGGCGCTCTGAAAAGATCAGGGCCAGATCTCTCTTACGGCTCTTTTTGATGCCGCAAGAAACACCGGCAAATTCAAATCCGGGAACTGCGATTTTCGCCATCGAATGCTCCGCTGACCGGTTGAATTCTCCTTTTCCTTCTAAAGGCGGAGGTCTATCCCGAAGGAAGGGAAGCGCTCGTCACCTTACTTTTCCAGAGATGATAGACAGATCAGGTTAAGTTAAAAAAAACAGACAAGTAGAGACCCATCGCTTCCCGCCCTGAGGGGCAGGCCTCCGCCCTCTCCTGTCACTTCCCACAGCACCTCTTGTATTTCTTTCCGCTACCGCAAGGGCAAGGATCGTTCCTCCCGACCTTGCTCCCCTGCCGCTTCACCGGGTTGGCGCGATTGGACTCCTGGACATCGCCGTGGCTCATAACCATCCTTTGGGGACGGCGCTGGATCTCCATCTCTTCCATAACGCTTTCCCGAGCCACTTCAATGGTGAAAAGTTTTTGGACAATATCCTCCTGTATTCTATGAACCATCTCCTCGAACATCTCGAATCCCTCTTTCTGATACTCTTGAAGAGGATTTTTCTGTCCATAGCCGCGCAGCCCGATTCCTTCCTTCAGATGGTCCATATTGAAGAGATGGTCTTTCCAGAGGCCGTCGATGGTTTGAAGCATGATAATTTTTTCTAACTGCCGGAGCATAGGCGCACCGAACCGCTCTTCCTTTTTTTCATAAGCTTGCTTCACCTTCTCAAGCATCATTTCCTGCAGTTTCTCCGGAGTGAAATCCTCTCGTTCGTTGCTTGTGAGATCGAGGCGGAAATTATATTGATGGAAAAGCGCTTCGCCTAGCCCCTGGAAATCCCATTCCGTGGAGTCAAGATTCTTGTCCGCATAGCGCTCCGCGACCTCTTCCGCCAAACTCTGGGCCATCTCCAGGACCTCCTCCTTAAGGCTCTCGCCTTTAAGAACCTCCCTGCGTTGGTGGTAGATGACCTCCCGCTGCTTGTTCATGACATCGTCGTATTCCAGAAGATGCTTCCGGATGTCAAAGTTATGGCCCTCGACTTTTTTCTGAGCGTTCTCAATGGCTCGAGTAACCAACCCGTGTTCAATCGGGATACCCTCCTCCATACCTAACCGATTCATGATTCCTTGAATCCGGTCGGCGCCGAAGATACGCATGAGGTCGTCTTCCAGAGAAAGATAAAAACGAGACGAGCCCGGATCGCCCTGCCGTCCGGATCGACCACGCAGCTGATTGTCAATCCTGCGGCTTTCATGGCGTTCGGTTCCCACGATATGGAGTCCCCCTGCAGCTATGACCTTCTCCCGTTCCTCCGCGCACAACTTCTTGTAGCCCTCCAAAATCTCGTCGTATCTCTGCCTGTAGATCTCCGGGGCTTTTTCTAATTTCTCCCGGACCTCTTCGACAGCCCGCACGTAGTCCTGCCTCTTAGACTCATAGTTCCGCTGCGCCTCACGGACCGCCTCTTCATAGGGACGGCGGATTTCTTCACAACGCGCCTCACTTTCTTCAAAGGCCTTGTGAGCTGCCTCATACTCGGCCACCATAGAGGCATCGTCTCCTTGCGCTAACACAGCGTTCGTAACTGCAAATTCGTAATCGTTAACCTTTTGCTCGTAGTTCCGCCTCTTCTCATCGAGGGACTCCACAAGTGCGTGCCTCTGCCCGTCTCCCTGCTGCCAACGCGTGAGATATTCACCGAAAGCCTCGCGCGCTTCCTCCAAGGCAAGGCGGACTTCCGCTGCGTTCGACTCCCCGGCCTTAAAAAGAGATGCTTCCAAGCTTTCCTTCGCCCGGAGATAACTCTCGGGGATGCTGCGCAGCTCGTGCAGCGCCTCGATCAATTCGGTCGCGGACAGATCCTCGTATTGTTGTCGCACGGCACGGAACGGAGAAAGCTCGCGCAGCCGCCTCTGGACTTCAGTAGACTCTTTCAACGCCTCCGACCGCTGCTGTTCATAGGGTTCCACCTGCTTGCGATAACGCCCCTCCGCCTGTTGTATTTCTTCTTCGTACTTCTCCCTCAGCTCTCTCAGCGCATCTTCGTATCGGGTGGCCCCCTGGAACGGAAGGTTGGAAGCCCGGCTGATCCATTCGTTCTCCATATCCGAACGCGCCAGAAACTCGGGGTTTCCGCCCAGCAAGATGTCGGTCCCGCGTCCCGCCATGTTGGTAGCGATGGTCACTGCTTCAAACCTTCCCGCCTGGGCGATAATGCTCGCTTCGGCCTCATGGTTGACCGCGTTAAGCACGTTGTGCTTGATCCCGTTCTTCTTGAGCATCCGGGAGAGGCGCTCCGATTTCTCTACCGAGGTCGTGCCGACCAGCACCGGTTGGCCCTTTTGATGGCACGCCTCGATCTCCTGCACCACGGCATCGAATTTTTCTCTCCCGCTTCGGTAAACAACATCGGGATTGTCGGTTCGGATCATGTCTCGATGCGTTGGGATCACGACGACATCGAGCTTATAGATTTTTTTGAACTCCGTCGCCTCGGTATCTGCCGTGCCGGTCATACCGGCTAGCTTTTTGTACATGCGGAAGTAGTTTTGGATCGTGATCGTAGCAAGAGTCTGGTTCTCCTCGCGGATCCGCACTCCTTCCCTCGCCTCGATGGCCTGGTGGAGTCCGTCTGACCAACGCCGACCAGGCATGAGTCGTCCGGTGAACTCATCGACGATGATCACCTCGCCATCCTTAATGACATAGTCCACGTCGCGCTTGAAAAGCGCGTGAGCCTTGAGCGCCTGGTAAATATGGTGCAGGGTATCGATGTGCCGCGGATCGTAGAGGTTGTGAATATTGAGCAGCCGCTCCACTTTTGCGACTCCGCTCTCAGTGAGCGTAGCCGTCCGGCTCTTCTCGTCGACCGTGTAGTCCCCCTTGGCTTCAATGGAGGCGCGCTGCTCCTGAGAAGGATCGCCTTGAATCACCGCGCCGCGCTGTAATTTGGGGATGATCCGGTCGAGCGCATAGTACTTGTCGGTCGATTCTTCCGCCGGCCCGGAAATGATCAGCGGGGTCCTCGCTTCGTCGATCAAGATATTGTCCACCTCATCGACAATGGCGAAGTTAAGCTCCCGCTGGACATATTCCTCCAGCGAAAATTTCATGTTATCGCGCAAATAGTCGAATCCAAACTCATTGTTCGTCCCGTAGGTGACGTCCGCAAGATAGGCCTCTTTGCGGCTAACCGGCCGCAGGTTAAGATATCGGTAATCTTTGGTAATATGCGTCGGATCGAAGAGATAGCTTGCCTCGTGAATGATGGAAGCGACCGAGAGGCCAAGCAAATGATAGATGGGTCCCATCCACTGGACATCCCTGCGGGCCAGATAGTCATTGACAGTAACTAGGTGGACGCCGCGCCCGGTGAGGGCATTGAGATAGAGGGGCAGAGTGGCCACCAGCGTCTTTCCTTCTCCGGTCTTCATCTCCGCGATCGTTCCCCGATGCAGCACCACACCGCCCACGAGCTGGACATCGAAGTGGCGCATGCCCGTGGTACGCCTAGACGCCTCCCGCACAGCAGCAAAGGCCTCCGGCAGAAGATCTTCCAAGGTCTCTGCTTCGGCTTCTCTAAGCTCCTTTTCCACTTCCTCTGTCCGCGTCTTAAGGTCTTCGCGCGCTTCTGCGCTGGCGGTTGCGGCTTCGGCCTGCACCTGCTCCAGGGAACGCCGCACCTCGTTGGTCCTCTCCCGCAGCCGGCTCTTAAACTCCTCGGTTTTCGTCCTAAGGTCCGCGTCGCTGAGCTTCTCGTACTGCCGCTCTAGGGAATTGATCTCTTCGACCAGAGGCCAGATGCGCTTGAGCTCCCGCTCGTTTTTCGTGCCGACGATCTTTTTGATTAAGCCAAGCATAGAACTTTAGCCTTCAGCATTTTATGAGCTATAGCTGACTGCTTACTTAATAAAATACCTGATTTACGACGACGGATACAAGATGTGGATCCTGTCGGTAAAGTTTACGGAAGGTTTTTCCGAATTCAACAAATCGAAGGAAAACTTTTAATCAGCGCTCAATTCTAACCGCGGATTCCACCTTCTCTCCCAGAAAGCGCTGACCGACCTTGATGAAGCGATCCGGGGCATCGGTCACAAAGAAACTGGGGGCTCCTTTTCCTTTTTCACGAGCCAGAAGTTGCTTGACCAAAATCTTTTGTACCGCCTTTGCAGTCTCTTCGGCGGAATCGACCAGTTTCACATCCCTTCCCATGAACCCCTCGATGGCCTTTTTGAGAAGAGGATAATGTGTGCAGCCCAAAATCAACGTGTCGATGCCGCTTTGCTTCAAGCTGCTGAGGTAGGTCTCCACAGTTATTTTCACCGCGGCGTTATCAAGCCATCCTTCTTCCACCAAAGGAACAAAGAGCGGGCAGGCACGACTGTAAACTTCCACCTTAGGTTCTAAGGCTTTGAGACTTCGCGTATAGGCTCCACTTTGAATCGTAGCCTCGGTCCCGATAACCCCGATCTTTTTATTTTTCGTTTTCTCCAAAGCCGCCTTGACGCCGGGTTCAATGACCCCAATGACCGGGACCGAAATGTTCTCCTGCAGATTTTCCAGCGCTATGGCTGTTGAAGTATTACAGGCCACAACGACCATTTTGACGCCCTTTTCAATCAGGAACTCCGCATTCTCGAAAGAGTAGCGCAGCACCGTTTCCACCGATTTTGTTCCATAGGGAGAGCGCGCCGTGTCTCCGAGATAGATCGTGTTCTCCTTGGGCACCAACTCCATGATTCTCTGCAGAACGGTAAGGCCGCCGATGCCGGAATCAAAAACTCCTATGGAACTGTCTTGGTTCATTCTGGTTTTGGGTCCATCCTCTCTTCAATCGAAAATCCAAAATCTAAAATCCAAAATTAGCAAGTTGCCTTCCCAACTCCTTTTCACAGCTCGGAGCAAAACCGAAAACCTGTTTCCATATCTCCTTAGATTCCATACAGAGGTAAACAAAGACTGTCGGCGAGGCGGCGCGTATCCAACGAAGCATCTTGCGATACATCTCCACCCTCAAGGGCTGAAAGTAGCGCATCTTGCCGTCCGGGCAAAGAACCTGCTCCCCCGTCAGCAGTCGCGTCGACGGAAATCGCTCCCGCATGATTCGCTTGAGGCCGGGAGTATTGCGCAAGACTCCCATGCTCACCCATGCGATTCTGCGCTCATCTACGCTGGCAAAAATCCTTTCCACCATCGCTCGGTAGTCCATCTCCCAGCCGGGATATTCGATCATCGGATCAAAGTGAAACCCGAGTTTGTAACCGGCTTTCTGACAGCGAAGCGCAGCTGAAATTCTTTCATCCAACGACGCCGTAAGGTGCTCATCTCGATCGATCACGCTCTGAGGGTTCATGGACCACGACACCACGACACGGTCCTTGGGATCCAAACTCAATAGATTCTCCACACGGTCGCTCTTGGTCTTCAACTCAAGCAGCACGTTGGGTTGCTCCGCAAAGAAAGGGATCACCTCTCGCGAAAATCCGATGTAGGGGTCGAGCGCCAGACTGTCCGTAATTTCGCCCGTGCCGATGCGAAAGAAAAAACGACGGTGCTGACCCAGCATCCTCTCAGCCTCTGCAATCAGATCATCCACGTTGCTGAAAACCTTGAGTGCCGGATTATCGGCCAAGTATTCCTGAAGATAACAATAGCTGCAGTCCATGGGACAGTTGCTGGCAAAATTAATCACGAAATAGTTGCAGCAAACCTGGCCTTCACTTCCCGGGCACTTCTTCAGAAAATCTCCTTTATGACGCTGCAAGAAAAGACCTTTCTTTCTTTTCCCGAAAGGATCTCTGCAGTTGAGTAGGGCTTGACCCTTGGAGCCCAGCGGTTCGGCAAAAGTGACGGCTACCTGCGGAAAGGCCTTTTTAAGATTTCGGAAAATCGGGCTTTGCTCGGACCCAGCTTCGACAATCAGCTCGTCAAATTCAAAGTCCTGCATTTCCTTCCTCTCCAGACAGCAACGCAAAAATTCTCTTCACACCGTCCTTTTCCAAAGCCTTGTCGAGTTCTGCAACTAGTCGTCTCAACTCCTGAAAATGGGTCGCCCTCATTTGGACCGTCAACGCGCCCCCTTCGAGCCCCGGTGGGACGTTCATCTGAATCTGAGGCCCAAGCTTCAGGTCTCGAATCTGCTCCTGGATCTCTTGCTCGATCCTAGCTAGTCTGGGAAACCTGAGACGGCGCATTTCTTCCTTGAGACACTTCAACTTATCGCTCCGGCCCAAACGGGGATCCGATAGGATACGCGAGAGAGTTTTGCGCTCTAGCACTTGGCGGAGAGTACCCCCATCCCTAAGAGCGATTTCCTCAAACCAATCGAAGAAATCGCGAAAATGGTTCTCTCCCAACTTCAGGGCCTCAGCCAATTCGAGAAGGGTCTTCTGGTCAGAATCCGGCAACTGAAGCCAGCGATCCAGGGTCCGCTGGTGAAACCCTCTGGCATTGCCGTAGACAAGGATCTTCTGAGATGACATCGTCTAATTCTCCCATAAATTCCACGTAAATAGCTTCATAATCTAAGGCTTCCCTTTCTCTCCCCCTCTTGCGCGCACCTTGAGATAAGACCGCCACCTTTCTCTTCAAGGCTGCAAGAGCCCAGGCCCTCTTTTCGCCACTAGTCCCCGACTTAAGAACTTTACTCAGGGCGCGGATTCGAAAGCGGTCCAACCCCCACATAGAATGGGACAACTGGTCCTGATGCCCTCCCCTTTTGATCACGAGGGCTTCGGGAATCAAAGGAACTCGTGTATCGACGGCAACCCGAAGCCACAAGTCATAATCCTCGCAGACAGGGAAGGATTCGTCGAACCCTCCCTTCCTCTCAAACAATTTTCTCGTCATCATGACCGCTGAAGGACTAATCAGGCACAGATCCAGGCTTGCTCGAAAGATGTCCCCGGAGGGTTTTCGATGCTGCTTTTTCGGATTCACCCGCATTCCGTTTCGGATCCAGATCTCCTCAGTCTGGCAGATCTCGACTTCGGGATGGGACTCCATAAAATGAAGCTGAACCTCAAGTTTCTTGCTTTTCCACAAATCATCAGAATCCAGGAATGAGAGATACTTTGCCGTGGATTGCCTGGCACCCAAGTTGCGCGCGGACGCGACACCCCGCCTGGGCTGAGAAAAGAGGCGAATAGTCGTCCCGTATCGAGAGAGTTTCTCAAGAGTCTCATCTTCGGACCCATCATCGACCACGATAACCTCAATCTCCTTATGGCTCTGAGACAAGACCGACTCGATGGCCTCACCCACGATCGGCCCGCGGTTGTAAGTAGGAATGATAACACTCACCGTTGCCATAGGCCCGGTCTCCTCACAAATCTTTCGCCTAACGAAAATCTGACGATTATCTCGAAAAGTGGCCTGGTCTTTCAAAACAATAACTTCCATCTGCCAAAATTACAATCGCGGAGCAGTTGAATCCTCCTCGCTCCTCCGTTAAACTTTGTCGGTTATGAAGAGGTCTTTGTATCTCTTTCTCTTCTTCTTCTACGCCTGCCTTCCTCTTCAACTCCATTCCCAGGATCAAGAAACTCGCGAAGTCTTTTCCAGGGCTTACGCCCTGTATTCGCAGGGAAAGCAGGCCGAGGCCGAGTCCTTGTTTGCTCAAACTCGCGACCGCGGCTTTCCCCTGGAAGACTATAGCCTCCACTTTCTCGGCTTGATCCGCCTCTCCGATAAAGACTGGGCCAACGGACGAAGTTATTTTTCCCATCTCAAACAAAAATTCCCTCAGAGCATCTGGTCGTCCCAAGCAGACCTGCAGCTGGCAAGGATTTCTCTGGAAGAAAAAGATTACCAGAGGGCCATAGGGGAGTTGCGGGCACTTCAAACCTCTTCCGGCAAAAAGGAGATTGCGGAGTACGCTTCCTACCTGCTTGGCCAAGCCTACGAGATGCAGGGGGAGTTAAAGAGGGCCCATGCCGCCTACCAGGAGCTGCGACAGAGTTCCCCGCTTTCGCGCTGGGCCGCCCAGGCAAGGAGAGAGATAAGGAGACTGCGCGAACAACAGCCTGAACAGTTCGGCCTAAACACGGCTGACGTTTTGACTTCCGAGGCGGATCTTCTGCTTCGAGAGCGCGAATACGGCGAAGCCGAAAAGGCTTACCGGAAGTTGCTCGAACTGACTGCCGAGAGTAAGCGGCGCGCTCGCTTTCTCATGGGTCTGGCGAACGTGTATCGAGCGCTACGGAAAAGAGACGAAGCGGTCTCGGTTCTCACCGAAATCGTGGGCCAGCACTCCGATAGCCCGGAAGCGTCTAATGCGCTTTACCGCCTCGCTCTGGCCTATTGGAACCGGGATGATAACCTCAAGGCGCTCGAACACTTTAACCAGCTTAGACAGCGTTACCCCAAGGGCGCTTTCGTCGATTTTGCCCATTTCGCGTCCGCCCGGATCTACGAGGATTCGGGCAAACGCGAAGACGCTCTGCGCCTGTACCGGGAATTCCCAAAAAGATTTCCCGACAGCAAGTGGCTTACGGAGGCCCTTTGGAGAGAAGCTTGGATCCACTACCTCCAGGCCGACTATAACCAGGCCAAGGCCTCCTTTAAGCGGCTTGCTGCACTTCCGGCGGCGGAAAGTTCTAAAAACGCTGCACTCTATTGGCAAGGCCGCACGGCAGAGAAGCTGGATCGACCTGAGGAGGCAAAGCAGCTCTTTCTCCAGATTCTTAACGGCAGGGAAGATACCTACTACAAAGGCCCGGCGGAAAAGAGACTGGCCGGATTGGGCGCCCTGAGTGAAGGCGGAAAAGGAGCGAGCCCATTGCCCGCACCTGAGCCTTCCCCTTCTCTTCAAACGAGTTTTTCCTTTCACCTCTCCCGCGCTCACGAGCTCGCCCAAATCTCTTTGGACCAACTGGCCGTCAGCGAGCTGGATGAAATCCAACGCCTCAGCGCGGGAGACCCCGCGTCAAGTCTCATTCTCCTGCGCGAGTATACCAGGAACAAGGCTTATAGCCGCAGCGTGTCCCTGGCCAATCAAATTCAAATGCCCTACGCGGACCTAGAGCGCTATCGTTACCCCTTGGCCTACTGGGATACTGTTCAAAAAACGGCAGAAGAGAGGGGCATCGATCCCTATCTGGTGCTTGCCTTGATTCGGCAGGAGAGTCTTTTTGATCCCAAGGCGCTTTCTTCCGCATTCGCCTATGGGCTGATGCAGCTTCTTCCTTCCACCGCGACCCGAACAGCCTCGCAGTTAGGGCTGCCCTCGCCTCAGCCCGAAAAACTCTTCGAACCTGACCTCAACTTGAACCTTGGGATATATCATCTCAAGGAACTCCTCCAACTGTACCCTGGAGACCCGGTCAAGGCGATCGCCGCTTATAACGCCGGACAAAACGCCGTAGCGCGATGGGAGAGACAGATCGTGACTGACGACCCGGAAGAGTTCGTAGAGAGAATTCCCTATGGAGAGACCCGTCTCTACGTTAAACTCGTTCTGCG
>DASYRN010000186.1:0-32352 GCA_036004365.1 Binatia bacterium | reverse complement strand
GCAAAGATCCGAGAGTTGGAAGGCACGCTACGGGAAAAGCAGGAAAGCTTGGAACAGCGAGAAGCTCAGTTCGACAACGTCCGATCTGAGGCGGACCGAGTCGCTCATCGACTGACCGAGATGGAAGCTTTGGCGAGGCAGGCGGAAAGTAAAGCTGCCAACGAATCCGATCGGGCAGACCAGGCGGAGCGAGCTAAACAAAGTCTCGAGGCGGAGATCGCGGGGCTGCAGGCTCAGTTCAGAGAGAAAGAGGAAAGTCTTCAGGTCAAGGACTCATCGACTAAGCAGTTGGAAGAGGAGCTTGGTTCCCGGGTTCGCGGCCTGGAAAGTCAGTTGCACGATAAAGACAATCTGTTGCAGATCCGCACGGTTGAGTTAGGAGAGACCCGTTCTCAGTTGAGCCAGCTCGCTCAGCGGATGGCTCAGACGGAGATGTTGACCAAGCAAGCGGAGAGCAGGGCAACGAGCGAATCCGACCGGGCAGAACAGCTGGAAAGAAGTCTCAACTCGGAGATGGAAGCTCTGCGCGCGCGGCTCATGGAGAAAGAAGAGAGCGTTGGCGTAAAAGATTCGTTAGCTCGTGAGCTTGAAGAGAGGCTTAACGCAAAGATGCAAGAGTTGGAAAGACAATTGCGCGAGAAACACGAGATATTAGAAGTCCGCGATAAACAATTGAGAGAGATTCGGCCTGAAAGGGAACAGCTCCGGGAGCGGCTGGCCCAGCTGGAGGCAAACATCAAGCAGGCTGAGGTCAGGGCTTCGAGCGAGTCGGCGCGCGCCGAGCAAGCGGAACGGACTAAGGAAAGCCTCAAGGCGGAGATGTCTGGATTCCAAGCACAGCTTAAGGAGAAAGAGGAGCATCTTCAGGCGAAGGATTCTGCAACTACGGCGGTGGAAGAGGTTGTTAGCGCAAGGGTTCATCATTTGGAAAACCAATTGAAGGAAAAAGGAGTACAGCTGGCAAGCTATGAGAGGCAACTGGCAGAAAAAAACTCCTTGCTTGAAGCACACGAGCGAGAACTCGAAAGGTTCCGCGAGCAAGTATCGGCAGAAATCAAGAATCTAAACACCGAGCTTCACGAAAAGAAACTCCTTCTTGCGGGGAAAGAAAGAGAAGCTTGGCAGTCGCACAATAAGCGATGGAAATTATGGAAACATAGCTCAGGCGGCGCAAGAACCTGACGCGAAATCTTAACGATTTATTCATCAACTGTTCCTCTCAGGACTTTCCCCGCCGGTTCGAAGAACTGTGACCCAAGGCTAGCACCCTCGTTTAAAGTTACCCTGTCGATCTAGTAGTCCGAGATCTGGAGTGAGGAAGGAATAAAGCGAACAAAGATTGACGGCTCTCCTTGCTGAGGAAGAGCAGCCCCACTGTTAAACCGATATACAGAAAGGAGTACAGGTATCTAAACCTGGGGTCGGGTATGAAAAGCTGGGTGAAAAAAAGGATAAAAAGCAGCGCTGCCTCGGTCAGCGAGAAGCTAAGGTTCAATAAGATGGCCACAGCAAACAAAGACTGGGCAGCTGTAAGAAAAATCTCTTCCACCTGACGGCTGTCCATATGCATCGGAGCGATTTGCCCGGCGGAAAGCATATACACGAGGGGCAGCATTCCGATAAGCAGGGTCCATTGATTGACCTTTGACGAAATCAAAGTCCCTATGGCGGCTCCAGGGTTGGCTCTCAGGGCGAACAAGATCGCAACGATGAATTCGGGCGACTCCGAAGCAAGAGGCGCCAACCACTGCACGAGAATAAATTCCTCGATCCCGAAGATTCGTCCCGTAGCTAATAGACTCTCGGCGAAGGGCTCAGCCGCAACAAAGATGGTGAAGCCTGAAGTAAGGAATAAAAGCACTGTTATTCCCTGCCGGGCGCGCTCTCCCCACCGTGCGATCATTTTTGGAGGTCCTTCCAGCTCGGGTTCCACATGGGCGGCCCGAGAGGCGGCGCGGATATAAAGCGCGAAAATACTAATCATCACGAAGGCATCGAGCAGGTCGAGTTGCCTCCTAAAAGGAATGATAAAGGAGTAGAGGGTAGCCAGGCTGAGATAAAAGATCTCGATCCTGTGGGACTTTTCGAGCGCGAACGACTTTTGGCGTGTTTTAAACCAGTAGGTGAAGACCACGGCCGCCCACCCCACTCCGATGAGAAGCCGGTTTGCCCCTGTCATGTTGGCAGTGGCGTACGCGGTGTATTGAGGATCTTTACCGGCCATCCACGCAAAATACATGTCCACGGCATACTCGGGCAGGACAGCAATGAGCGCTAGGAATGCAAGAGCCAGGGTCTGCGGAATATCGAGTTGCGCCAACTCGGCCGCCCAGGAAAGCAGGAATGCTGCACCAAAAATTCCAATACCGCTGCTGAGCGCGATCCACGAGGGAGAGAAAGGGGCATGGGAAAAATGAATGGCGATCCATTGCAAGCAAAGAAAGACAGATGATCCTAGCCAAAGCCAATTCTTCATAGCTCCTCCATGATGATGCCACTCTAGACGGGGTGGCGCCTATTCATAGCTAAAAAAAGGACGCTTTTCTAGGAGGGAGACCCTCCGCATGAGAAAGCTATCTTTCAACGGTCATTGGGTGGGTTTTTTGAAAAAGATCGCGGCGCCGTTGCATATAAAACGAATGGATCCTACGCACGGAACTGCTGTAGACTTGATTGGCTGCTGGAGTTCATGGAAGCTGGTGGAGCCGAGGGGATTTGAACCCCCGACCTCTAGAGTGCGATTCTAGCGCTCTCCCAACTGAGCTACGGCCCCACCCGTTGGCCTACTAAGACTCTAAGATATTCCTCGACCCGCTCGCGAAGATCAGGTCTTTTCAGCGCATAAGCAACCGTTGCCTGGACAAATCCAAATTTGTCTCCGATGTCATAGTGGGCTCCCTCAAACTCGTAACCATAAACCTTTTGACGGCGAGCCAGTTGAGATATTGCATCGGTCAACTGAATTTCCCCGCCTTTTCCGGGCGAGACTTTCTCCAGGAAGGAAAAAATCTCAGGTCTGAGAATGTATCGCCCGATAATGGCCATCTGTGAAGGGGCCTCGTCAGGATGCGGCTTCTCAACCATTTCTGTCACTTCGCAGAGCCTTTCGGTGATTTTCTTGCCTCCCACGATGCCGTATTTATTCACGTCCTGCCTTGGCACTCGCCTAAGAGCTAGCACCGACTCTTTTCTCTCTTCGAAGATTTCCACGAGCTGCTGGACACAAGGAAGCTCAGCATCGATGAGATCGTCGGATAAAAGAACGGCAAACGGCTCGTCTCCTATCAAGTCGCGCGCACAAAGGACGGCATGGCCGAGCCCTAAGGGGCGCTTTTGTCGCACGGAGACGATTTCGACCATTTCGGCGACCCGCCTGAGCGTGTCTCTCATCGCCTTTTGACCGCGGCTCTCCAATACTTGGTCCAGCTCGGGCGCCTCGTCGAAATGGTCTTCGATGCTGTCTTTTCCTCTTCCAGTAACGAAGATGACCTCAGCGATGCCCGCCTCCATCGCTTCCTGGACTACGTACTGGACGGCCGGGATATCGACGATGGGAAGGAGTTCCTTAGGGACGGTCTTCGTGGCCGGAAGGAAGCGGGTGCCCAAACCGGCGACCGGGATTACAGCTTTCTTAACCTTCATCCAAGGGGTAAGAGCTATCCGAGGTGCTTGTATTTCCTCTCTTCAACCTCCTGATTCGACTTGCAGTCGATGCAGAGGGTTGTGACAGGACGGGCCCTCAGGCGAGCTAGACTAATTTCATCTCCACACACTTCGCATACTCCATAAGTTCCGTGTTCCAAGCGCCTCAGGGCCTCTTGGATTTTGAGGAGGAGTTTTCGCTCCCGGTCACGAATTCGCAGCAAAAAATTTCGGTTTTCTTCCAACGAGGCACGGTCTGTAGGGTCGGGAAAATTTTCGTCCTCGTCCATGGTTTCAACCGTTTTCCCGGCTTCGGACAGAATCTCTTGCATGCGCCGCTTGAGCAAGCGACGAAAAAAATTGAGTTCTCTCTGATTCATAGGGAGTTCTGGCGGATCCGATCCCAAAACTTATAACACTTATAGGAATGGATGTAAAACCTACCCGCTTGGCCGGGTTAGACGGGCCCGAAAGTTACTCGTCGGAGAAAAGCGGCTTCGGATGACTCAGAATAAAGATCTCGGTCGACTTGGGGAGCATCGAGCGGCTCAGCATGAGCTGGGAGTTCTTGATTCGGCGTACAGGGTAACGTCCAGCGACAAATTGAGAGAAGAGATCCGCCTGACGGGAAACGTCGTAATGCATAGGAATGACAAGCGGCGGCCGCACCTGATCGATGACCTTAGCGAGATCTTCGAAACCCAAGTTGGTCATGGCATCGATCGGCGTCATCATCACATCTACTTTCTGCAAAACCTTCTCTTGTTCCGGGGTTAAAAGGTGACCGATGTTGCCGAGGTGGGCCAGACACAGGCTTCCCATTTCGTAGATGAAGATCGAGTTGGCGATTCCTCCCCAGAAGGCTCCGCGCTGGCTCGGAATATTCACGATGGCGATGTCCTTGACATGGGTTCGTATGGGATTCCATGTCTGCTTGAGAGTGATTCCCCTGAGGATGATCGGATTGCCAGAAACCGCCCCAACGTTGTTATGGGTCACATGATCGTTGCTCACCGTGACAGCATCTGCCGCGGTGCCGGGCGTGACATTAAAGTTTGGGTCCGTGACGACCCTGGTTTGGCTCCCTGAGTGGATGAGGAAGCTTGAATGGCCATACCACTGTACGAAATAGTTACCTAAGCGCGGACTGCGTCCAGAGCGAGTCTGGAGAAGATGGCGTCCCTGTTCGACCAGATGGACCAAGGAGGGGTTGCACAGGGCATGCGCCAGATGGCGCAGGAGCAGTAAAAAAAATCCGGTCAATACAGCGATGAAGCCGCGTCGTTTCATTTTTGTTCTTCAATGACGAGCGCGGTGAAGCTCGATACTTGGGTTCCGGGCCATTTCCAAGCCTCCTTGGCGAGGCCGGCCTTAACACAGGTTTGAGACAGGAAGATCTTGATATCCCAGCCGTATTCGGCGGCCACTTGTGGAAGGAGTACGCCTCGTTTTTCTCTTCTAGATATATGGAGGCCATGCGTGCCCACTTTGAGGGAAAGAGGGCTTGCTACTAACTCGAGGGGAGAGAGAACAGAGATGTCAATGTGAATGTCAGAGAGTTCGTCTTCGCGGATGGGTAAGACCCGCTGGTCCCTAGAGGCGGCCGCTTCTGTCATCTCGATGACTGTCTCGTACAGCGGTTGTAGGGGAAAACAGGTTCCTATGCATCCCCTCAGTTCCTCTCCTCTATGCAGGCTGACGAAAGCCCCATAGTCGGTCGTCGTGAGATACGAGTCGCTGACGTCTTCCTTCAATATCTTTGTTCCAAGAACAAAACTCTCTAACGTTTGACGAGATAAAACGATGAGTCTTTTCTGGGAATCAGCGGGAATAAAAATATTTTCCACCGACTTGCCTCCAGAAAACCGAAGCAAGTCTATCTCCGGCCGCGTTTCTTTACAAGCTCGGATGAGGCCCAAACAAGGATGCGCGGATTGACAGAGCTGGCTTTGTCGCGATACGGATTGGGCTCTCGGGGTTCGTGTGCTTTCAGCCATCACTACCTCCTTTCTGTGCTCTACTTCGAAGGCTTTTGGGAATCCCGGAAGAAGTTGACTAGGGAGGAAAAGATGTCCGGTCCGAATCCAGACTCAACTTACGATGTCGTGGTCGTCGGCAGTGGCAACGCGGGTCTCTGCGCGGCTTTGGCAGCGCGTGAGCTGGGGGCCTCGGTGCTGCTGGTGGAAAAGGCGCCCGCGGAATGGCGCGGAGGAAATTCCTTCTTTACCGGAGGTGCCCTTCGTTTTGCGTTTCGCGGGATGGAAGATATCAAAACCGTGGTCCCGGATTTGTCCGAGGAAGAGCTTCGCGCGATCGAGATCGATCCTTATGACGAAGACCGTTTTTACGATGACATGCTGCGCGTGACGGATTATCTGACAGACGCCGATCTTTGTTTGAAATTGATCCGCGGCTCTCTTTCGACCATGCAGTGGATGCGCACGAAGGGAGTGCGCTGGACCCTCGCCTTTGGCCGTCAGGCCTTTCGCGTAGGAGACAGATTCAGATTCTGGGGTGGGATTGTAGTCGAGGCGGTTGGAGCAGGACCCGGCTTGGTGGGAGCGCTGTTTGATCGAGCGGCCAGGGACGGCATCGAGATCCGCTATGAGACCAAAGCGACCCGCTTGCTCATGGACCGTAAGGGCGTGATTACAGGGATCGAGATCCGTGGTTCCGAAGGTCCCGTTGAAATCAAGAGTCCGTCAGTCGTGCTCGCAGCGGGAGGCTTCGAGGCCAACTCGGAATGGCGCTGCCGTTATTTGGGTCCTGACTGGGAACTCGCCAAAGTGCGCGGAACACCCTACAACACAGGAGACGGGATCAAGATGGCATTGGATGTTGGCGCCCAGCCCTTCGGTCATTGGAGCTCGTGTCACGCCGTGGCCTGGGACCTGAATGCTCCTCCTCACGGCGATCGGAAAGTGGGCGAGCTTTTTCAGAAGCATTCTTATCCGTTTGGCATCGTCGTCAATGTCAAAGGCGAGAGGTTTCTCGACGAAGGAGCGGATTTCCGAAACTATACCTATGCCGACTACGGCCGCAGAATCTTAAAACAGCCCAAGCGGGCCGCGTTTCAGATCTTCGATGCAAAGGTGCTCTCGCTTCTGCGCGAGGAGTATCGAATACGCGAGGTGACGAAAGCCGAATCCTCGAGCATTGAAGAGCTGGCAAAAAGGCTAGAGATCGATGTCGATGGATTGGCGCGGACGATTCGGGAATTCAATGCCGCGGTTCAGCCGTCGGAGTTCAATCCGACTGTCCTGGATCAGAAAACAACCAAAGGGATCTTTCCTCCCAAGTCGAACTGGGCGTTGCCAATCGAGACGCCCCCCTTTGTCGGCTACGCGGTGACCACTGGCATTACTTTCACCTTCGGTGGCTTGCGCGTGATGCCCGAAGCGGAGGTATTGGACAATGAGGGGCACATCATCCCTGGATTATTCGCTGCCGGTGAGCTTGTTGGTGGTTTGTTCTACTACAACTACCCGGGCGGGTCAGGGCTCATGGCAGGGGCTGTTTTCGGCCGTACCGCCGGTGCCTCAGCGGCCAACTATGCGAAGGCTCACCCTTAGCCTTCCACTGAGCAGTTCTTGCAGTTGCCGTAGAGCGTTAATTGGTGGGAAGTGACTGTGAAACCCTCATGGGGCAGATAAGAGGAGAGAATCTTCTTGGGATTGACGAAGGCATCGAAAACCCCGCCGCATTTTTCGCAGATGAAGTGATCGTGACCTTTGACCATAGGGTCGAATCGTTGAGTGCGATCCAGAGTCAAAACCTGGAGCCTCCCCTCGGCTACTAGCTTCTGAAGATTGCGGTAGACGGTGCCTAGACTGATATTGGGGATCACCGCACGCACCTTCTCGTAAATCTGATCCGCAGTCGGATGAGATGACTCATCCTTGACCGCATCCCAAACGGCCTCCAACTGCCTGGTTGACCTCCTTTCGTTCTCCACTTTAGCCTCCTAGGTCAAGAGATCTTCTGCTAGAGATTTCCTCACCTCGGGTTCTATGCCCGCCGTGGCGCGATAATTCGGGTGGTCAATCAACAGGATAGCATCCTCTTTGCCGTTCGCAAAGGCCCGGACTTGCTCTTGGCTGAATGGAAACCTCACATACTGAACCGCGCTGATCTTATCCTCTTTGCTGTGTCCCTCTTCGAATTTTGCGTGGATCGAGTGTCGGTCACCGATCTTGAAAAAAACGCTCTCATCGATGCCGAGAAATTTCAGCAATTCCTCCCGCAGGTAGGTCTGGTCTTCAATCTCTAAAAATAGAGTCGCGCTGAGTTCGCCCGACTCTGGAATGAGACCGTTGTAGACCTCGATCTCTTCTCTGATCTTGTCGAGATCGGTAATCTTCTCGGCTCTCAACATCTCCTGAATCTGAAAGATAACCGTCGCTCGGTTTTCAAAAACCATGGAGACTTTGTCTCCAACAGAGATTCGCCGTTTTTTCTTAAGCTCGATAATGCGCCGGCGAGAGCCCTCACGTACCTTTTCGTACGCCGGCAAACCCTTAATATCCTCCAAAACGATCTTCTTCATCGCTATCGTTTAGGCTCCAAACCGTAAGCCTGCTCGAGGATCTGGACCGGGTGGATCGGCTTTTGGCCTGCTCCCTGTTGAATCTGTAACCCCGCCAGGGAACAGTCCGAGACAATAAAATCCGGCTTGCCATTGCGAATGTCTCGAAGCAGAGGCTCTGCCACCTTCAGTGAGAGATCGAAGTACTGCTGCTTCAACCCCCAGGTGCCATCAATCGCCGCGCATTTTTCGATGAGCTGGACGGTTGTGTCCGGGATAAGCTGCATCAGATCACGAGACTTGTACCCGATATTTTGCGCCCGCAGATGGCACGGGATCTGGTACGCGATGCGGCCCATGCCTTTGGCAAACGAGGTAACGAGTTTGCCTTCGTTATGCAGGCGCATCAAGTATTCGCAAATGTCAAACGTCTTGGCCGCGACGCGCTGAACCGCCTCGCCTTCGATCAAGGTCGGATACTCGCGTTTGAGCATATAGCTGCATGTTGGCCCTGGAACAACGATCTCATAGCCTTGTTCGACTAGACGGTAGAGAGAGTCGACATTGGCCCTGGCGTTCTTCTTCGTCGATTCGATATCCCCGCCGTCGAGAAAGGGCATCCCGCAGCAGCGCTGCTCTGGAGAGGCGACTTGCACATCGTTTCTTTCCAGGACTTGGACGCAAGATCGGCCCAAGTCAGGATCGTGGTAATTTACCGTGCAGGTATAGAACAAGGCGACCTTGTTTCCGTTCGTTGAGGCAGTTGCCGCTCCGCTCTTGTCGAACCAGGAGCGAAATGTTTGAGATGCATACGAGGGCAGTATCCGGTCGCGGTGTATGCCCAGAAATTTTTCCATCATCCAGCGGTTCAAGCGGTTTTGGTTGACCCAGTTCACCACCGGCGCAAACAGACTGCCCAGTTTTCCTAACCGGTCCACTTGACCGAGAAATTTATCCTGGCGCGATTGGCCCTTTTGCTTGGTTTCGACCGCTTTGGACCTCATCATGAGCCGGGGAAAATCGATCTGCCATCGGTGTGGCGGCGTGTAGGGACAGTGATTGTAACAGAGCTTGCACTGATAGCAGAGGTCCGTGACGCTCTTAAAATCCTTTGCGGTCAGCTTCTCTGCATCGCCATCCACAGCCTCTGTGTCCAACCGGTCGATCAGATCGTTGAAAGAGGGACAGAGGTTGTAACAACGCCGGCACCCGTTGCAGATGTCCGAGACGCGCTTAAGCTCGGTCTCCAGCTGGGAACCGTCCCAAAATAATTTGTTGTTTACATCAAGGGACATGAGTTAGCTCTATCGATTAGGGCTGGGAAAGCCCAGCCCTAACGCGACCCTATTGTTTAGCTCGCGGCGTCTGCAGGCTCTCTGCCGGCGATCTTCTCCAACCCCTTGGTAAAGCGCCCAGCGTGAGACTTCTCTGCTTTTGCCAAGGTCTCAAACCACTCCGCGAGTTCCTGAAAGCCTTCCTGGCGTGCCGTCTTAGCAAATCCGGGATACATCTCCGTGTACTCGTACGTTTCACCTTCGACCGCGGACTTCAGGTTCTTTTCCGTGCTGCCGATGGGAACGTCCGTAACCGGATCACCGACCTCCCTCAGGAAATCCAAATGGCCGAAGGCATGACCTGTTTCCGCCTCTGAAGTGTCGCGGAATAGCCCGCCGACATCAGGATAGCCTTCGATGTCCGCCACGCGGGCGAAATAAAGGTACCGCCTGTTCGCCTGTGACTCGCCGGCGAAAGCGTTCTTTAGGTTCTCGTGACTCTTTGTGCCCTTTAGACTTTTGGCCATAAATATCCCTCTTTAATAATAGTAATGGTTACTATTAACTATATTTCTGGAGCGATGTCAAGCCCCCCTGAAGCGCCTATCTTTTGAATGGTTCCCAACCACCCTAAGAAAAAACTTTCTTGCCGGGGAGCCATCTGATATCTTCAAGACAGATTTCGTTAGCAAGGAAGAGAGAATGATTACCATTGAAGAGTTCAGGAAATTAGATCTAAGAATTGCCACCATCCAGAAGGTCGAACCCCATCCTAACGCCGATAAACTCTTAGTCCTCCAAATCGACCTCGGAGAGGAGCAGCGCCAGATAGTCGCCGGCATCAGGAATCACTATGTCCCCGAGGATTTGGTTGGCCGGCAGATCGTTGTGGTTTCCAATCTTGAGCCAGCAAAGCTTCGGGGCGCTGAAAGTCAGGGAATGCTTCTCGCCGCGTCGGACGGCGATCGGATAATCATTTTGACTCCGGAGAAGAAGGTTACTCCGGGAGCGAAAGTCTCATAGTCAATCCTGCCGATTGCTTTTTCTTTGATTTGCTTTACAACCCTTAACGGATTTGTTATGCGCATAGCATAACGCGAGTCCTCGTTCTCTTTTGATGACCCCACTTCCTAAAGGACGTCCCACATTCTGCACCATCAATCTTGCTGCCTTGCGTCATAATTTTCACCAGGCAAGAAAGAAAGTCGGTCCGGCAGTCAAGATTCTTTCCATCGTGAAGGCGAATGCCTACGGTCACGGGGCTGTCAAAGTTGCAAAGGCCCTTGTCGCGGAAGGATCTGATGGCTTCGGTGTCGCGACCCTAGAAGAGGCAATGGAGTTGAGAGCGGCGGGTATTCAATCGCCCATTTTGGTACTTGCGGGAATCTACCCGGAGCAATGCGACGAGCTTGTGCACAATCGACTGACACCGGCAATCTGTGAGCTGGGAATGCTTGAACGTTTGGAGCAGTTCGCGCGCAAGCGCGGAGCACCGCTGCCGTTTCATCTCAAAGTTGATACCGGCATGGGTCGGCTCGGCCTCCTGGCTGGGGAAATCGGCTCTTGGCTTTCAAAATTCAAGGAGTTAAAGGCGCTGAAGTTCCAGGGCATTTTTTCCCATTTCTCTCACGCGGAAAGTGTGCAAGGTGACTACACGCAACAACAGTTGGGCCTTTTCCAGAAGGTGATCGGTCGTCTGAGCGAGGGAGGTTATCATCCGGAGCAAGTTCACTTGGCGAACAGCGCCGCGCTGATCGGCCTTCCTCAGTCTCATTTTTCCATGGCTCGCCCGGGGATTATGCTCTACGGCGTGCACCCGAGCCCGGAGATGAGCGGTGCGATCGACTTGCAGCCGGTCCTCTGTTGGAAGAGCGCCATTCTTCAGTTGAAAACAGTGTCCCAGGGCTCCAGCATCAGTTACGGCCAGACATTCGTGACCCAGAGAGAGAGCAAAATCGCCTCGCTTCCGGTAGGCTATGCCGACGGTTACCATCGGTTGTTATCGAATCGAGGCTGTGTCCTCATCAGGGGTCAGCGTGCGCCAATCATCGGGCGAGTCTGCATGGATTTGACTATGGTGGATGTTACCGATATTGCAGGGGTCGAGCAGGGGGATGAAGTCGTGTTGCTGGGTCGGCAGGGAGTGGGGGCCATTTCCGCGGACGAGATGGCCCGATGGGCAGAGACCATCTCATACGAAATCTTCACTTCTATAAGCTCACGGGTCCCTCGCATTCATTACAGTTCAGAGGAGGAATAGGAAGAGTGGGCAAGATCCAGAGAGCCCTGGTCAGCGTTTCTAACAAACAGGGCATCGTTGAATTCTCCCGCACCCTTTCGCAGCTCGGCGTCGAATTGGTGTCAACCGGGGGAACGGCTTCGCTGCTCCGTCAGAATGGGATTCCGGTTAAGGACGTTTCCGAAGTAACCGGCTTTCCCGAGATGATGGACGGCCGGGTGAAGACGCTCCATCCTAAAATTCATGGCGGTATTCTCGCTTTGAGGGAAAATCCGGACCATGTCTCCCAGATGAGAGCTCAGGCCATCGCGCCGATCGATCTAGTGGTAGTGAATCTGTATCCCTTCGAGGCGGCCGTAGCGCGCGGGGCGCCGTTTGCGGAGATCGTAGAGCAGATCGACATTGGCGGACCTTCGATGATCCGTGCGGCAGCGAAGAATCTTACACACGTAGGCGTGGTGGTTGATCCGGCGGATTACGAGACGGTTTTGTCGGAGCTTAAGGCCAACGGCGAGCTGTCCCAGAAGACGCTCTTTGCGCTCGCGCGCAAGGCCTTCCGCCACACGGCCCGCTACGACGGCGCCATCTCCAACTACCTGGACGCGCTCGATGAAGACAAGAAGCCGCTGGCTTTCGGTCAGACCCTGAGCCTGCAGTTCACCAAACTTCAGGATCTCCGCTATGGCGAGAATCCCCACCAGCGCGCGGCCTTTTACTCCAGCGGAGAAAGCCGCGGTACATCCATTGCCAGGGCGCGACAGATCCAAGGCAAGGAGCTCTCTTATAACAATATTCTCGATGCCGATGCGGCCTTGCGCACCGTCTTGGAGTTTTCGCGGACGGCCACGGTCGTGATCAAGCACAACAACCCCTGCGGCGTTGCGGTGTCGCAAGAGTCTCTTGCAGACTCCTTTCGCAAAGCCCGCGCCTCGGATCCGGTGTCGATCTTTGGCGGCGTGATCGCGTTCAATCGTCCAGTCGACGAGGAGACCGCTAACGAACTCAAAGAGATCTTCTTGGAGATTATTGTTGCCCCGCGCTTCACGGAAGAGGCGAAAAGGGTCCTTTCCTCTTCGAAAAGGCTCCTTAACTTGCGCCTGCTTGAGTTGGATATGAGCGAGAAAGAGAGCGGAGGCCACGATCTTCGCCGCGTCAGAGGGGGACTCTTGGTTCAGGACTGGGACGAGGGCTCGGTCGATGTCCGAACCTGTAAGGTCGTCACCGGGCGCCAGCCGACGGAGGAGGAATTGAGCGCCATGGACTTTGGCTGGCGGGTTTGCCGCCATGTCAAGTCTAATGCGATCGTCTTTACCTCGGTCGACCAAGTCCGTGGCGTCGGCGCAGGGCAGATGAGCCGAGTGGATTCGGTAAAGCTCGCAGTGATGCGAGCCGAGACTCACAGTCTTAACCTGCGCGGTTCAGTGGTCGCTTCCGATGCCTTTTTCCCTTTCCCCGACGGGGTCGAGGAAGCAGCCAAAGCGGGGGCTACCGCAGTCATTCAACCCGGGGGATCGATCAAGGATTCTGAAGTCATCGCCGCAGCGAATCAACATGGCATGGCCATGGTCTTCACCGGCATGCGGCATTTTCGACATTAAATCCAGCCGTCAGCAATCAGCGATCATCTCTTGGCTTCTTGGCTGACTGCTGAAAGCTGAGGGCTGTCTAGCTACTTTCATGAAAGTTTTGGTGATCGGAAGCGGCGGGAGAGAGCACGCGCTGGTTTGGAAGATCCGGCAGAGTCCGAGGGTCGGACAAATCTACTGCGCTCCGGGAAACGCGGGAATAGGAGAAATGGCGCAGCTTGTACCCATCGGACCGGAGGAGATCGATCAACTCGCCAGCTTTGTCGAAAAGCAGAAGATCGATCTTACGGTTGTAGGACCTGAGCTGCCGCTTACTTTGGGAATTGCCGATCTTTTCGAGAAGAGGGTTCTCAAGCTTTTTGGCCCGAATCGAGAGGCGGCGAGGTTGGAAGGAAGTAAGGCTTTTGCGAAGCAGATATTAAAAGAGAACCGCATCCCTACGGCGTCGTTCGAAACTTTCAGCGATGCAGATTTAGCGAAGAGATATCTCAGCCAACTGCCGCCGCCCTACGTCGTGAAGGCCGACGGCCTGGCGGCGGGAAAAGGAGTTCTAATTTGCTCGAATCGTAGCGAGGCCGAAGCCGCCATTGGCGATGTTCTGGTCCGCAAGCTCTTCGGCGCGGCAGGCGAAAAAGTCGTGATCGAAGAATTTCTCCAGGGTGAAGAGGTGTCCTTTATGGTTCTGACCGATGGAGAGCACGTCCTTCCGCTGGCTTCGTCGCAGGACCACAAGCGCGTCTTCGATCATGATGAAGGGCCAAACACCGGCGGCATGGGCGCCTACTCGCCGGCGCCGGTTGTCACTACCGAGATCCACCGTCGCATCATGGAGCAGATTCTCCAGCCGCTGCTGAAGGGGCTGGAGAAAAAAGAGATACAATATCGCGGTGTGCTCTACGTCGGATTGATGCTGACCGCCGACGGACCGAAGGTTTTAGAATTCAACGCGCGCTTCGGCGATCCGGAGTGCCAGCCGCTGATGCTAAGACTGAGGAGCGACCTAGTGCCACTGATCGAAGCGACAATAGACGGGAAACTGGATCAAGTGAAGGCGGAGTGGGAAGAAGCTGCAGCCGTCTGTGTTGTTTTGTGCGCCGGCGGCTATCCTGGATCCTATGAGAAGGGAAAAGAGATTAAAGGATTGGACACCCTAAGGGAATGGCGACATGGTCGTGTCTTTCACGCTGGAACAGCTAAGAAAGGCGGGCGATGGCTGACGGCTGGGGGCCGTGTCCTGGGCGTAACGGCGTTGGGGAAAGACATCGATGCCGCAGTTGTGGAGGTTTACCACGCTGTCGGGCAAATCCGGTGGGAAGGCATGCATTATCGCAAGGACATCGCCCGGAGAGCGCTAAAAAAGGCGGCAGGATGAGGAATGAAGGATGAAAAAAGATGAGGGAAAGAAAATGGGACCTAAGGTGGGGATTCTTATGGGCAGCGATTCTGATCTCGAAGTCATGAGCGAGGCGGAAAAACGGCTGGATTACTTCGGGATTTCGTACGAGACCCGTATTCTCTCGGCGCATCGCACGCCGGCTAAAACTCAAGAGTACGCCGAGTCGGCCGCCGGGAGGGGCCTTGAGGCGATCATTGTCGGCGCGGGAGCAGCGGCTCATCTCGCCGGCGTCGTCGCCGCGCACACGACGCTGCCGGTCATCGGCGTGCCGATCGATTCCTCCAGCTTGAAGGGTCTCGACGCGCTGCTCGCCACCGTGCAGATGCCGGGCGGCGTACCGGTCGCGACGATGGCGATCGGCAAAGCCGGCGCCGCCAACGCCGGGATCTTCGTCGCGGAAATACTGGGTCGTAAAGATCCCAAGATTTCGGCCAAGCTCGCTCAGTTCAAACAGGAAATGGCTTCCGGCGTACTGGACAAAGACAAAAAACTCCAAAGTGACAGACAAAAACGCTGAGACTTTCGCTGCAGCGCTCCAGGCACTCAAGCGCGGTGAAGTGATCGTTTTTCCCACCGAGACTTTTTACGGCCTGGGCGCAGACGCTCTCAACGAAGCCGGGGTGGAACGCATCGTCTCTCTGAAAGGCCGAAATCCCGATAGTCCCATTGCAGTGATCGTTGCCGGTCAGGAAATGCTCGCTCAAATGGTGAGTGAGGTTCCGCCAGTGGCGCAGAAACTCATCGACCGTTTCTGGCCCGGCCCTCTGACGCTGGTGCTTCCGGCAAAAGAAGGTCTGCCGGCGCCGCTGCTCAACCGCGACCGGAAAATCGGCGTGCGAATCTCTAGCCATACGGTCGCGGCACGTTTGGCGCGGGAGCTGGGCCATCCCCTCACGGCGACGAGCGCCAACCCGTCCGGCAAAGAGCCGGCGCGAACAATTCAAGAAGCGCGCGCTTATTTCGACGACAGGATCGAGATTTTTCTCGACGGTGGAACGCTGACGGGGAAAGCAGGCTCCACGGTGGCGGAAGTAATCGAACATAAGCTCCGAATCATCCGCGAAGGAAAAATCAGCTCTGAGGAATTGGAGAGATGGATTTGAAAAGATCGGTCTGGTGGCTCTTGATTATCATGCTAACAGGCTGTGGCGAAAAGGATGGTAGGGAAGACAAAGCGAAGCAGGCCGTGACGGAAACGGTAACTCGAGAGTTTCAGTACTACGAAGGCGCCAAGCAAAAGCTCGGCGAGGCCTCCAAGCAGGAGCAGCAGAGGCAGGAGCAGGAAAAACAGTTGGAATAGCCGGTGCCTGCCGCTGAATCCCTTTCTTCTTCGACGCAGCTCTTTACTTCGCCGATTTCTTAATCCGTTCGATCTCGCCGCCGTTTTCGCCGTCGTAGTAGGGAACGTTGTCGTCCTTTCGATATAACACGCGCAAACCTCCATCCCCCGCGCCCGTCACGTAGGCGCCGACCTTATTCGAATCGGGATATTCGGCCATTTCCGGATACTCCATCGTGCTGACGCAGAGATACCGAAGGTCCCGATCGGACGTGTTGATTAGTTGGTGCGCGTGGTCCGCTCCGTGGGGAAAGGCGATAAACATGCCGGGCGAGACCTTTACCTCCTCCTTCCCGATCCGCATCAGGCCTTCTCCCTCGAAGACGTAGATCATCTCCTCATTGGTATGATGTAAGTGGTATGGAAAGGCCGCCTTTCCGGGTGGGACCGTGAAAAGGCTATATCCCAGCTTTTTGGCGCCGATCGCGGCTCCTACCCGTTGTCGCGCTCCGCCGAACGACAAGCCCTCCGGTGCTTTGATAGGCTCGATAGGAATTTCGCCAAGATGGATGACATTCTTGTGTCTTGCCATGATTTCTCCTTTTGGTGGTTTATGGTTCTCCTACACTTTCTTGTGGTATTTTAAAAGCAGCGTTGTGGTCGGTACCGTAGAGTTTTCCCGGAGGATTAGATCGAAGCCGTGGAGTCCAAAGAGCAGACTCGGATCGACAAATGGCTGTGGGCGGCGCGCTTCTTTAAGACAAGGAGTCTTGCAGCCGATGCGGTTGAAGGAGGCAAGGTTCAGCTCAACGGCAGTAGGATCAAACCCGGGCACAGCGTTCGCGTCGGCGATGAACTGAGGGTCAGACGGGGTCTTTACGAGTGGGTCGTGGTTGTGCGCGGATTGACCGCGCTTCGCGGGCCGGCTTCCGAAGCACAACGGCTCTACGAAGAAACGGAAGAGAGCAGAGCAAATAGAGAAGCGCTCGCCGGGCAGCTCCGGCTTCAAGGCGAGCCCGGTCTTGGACTGAAAGGCCGCCCGAGCAAGAAAGACCGACGAGAGATCATGGGTTTTAAGCGCCGCGGCTGATCATCCAAAGACGGCCCGGAAGTTTTAAAGTTCCACAGAAGGACAGAGATCGTTGAGCGTACAACCTTTACAGTTGGGCTTTCTCGCGTGACAAACCCTGCGGCCGTGCAGGATGAGGCGGTGAGAAAATCCGGTCCATTCTTTAGGCGGCAGCAGATGCATCAAGTCCTGCTCAATTTTTTCGGGATCTTCCTGGTTCGTGAGACCGAGGCGTCGCGAGACCCGCTTACAATGTGTGTCGACGACCATCCCAGGAATTCCGAAGGCGTGACCTAAGATCACATTTGCGGTTTTTCTGCCGACCCCGGGAAGACGAGTCAATTCTTCCATCGTCGCGGGCACTTCGCCAGCATGGTTTTCCAGCAGTTGTCTTGAACATTTCTTTAGGGCCAGCGCTTTGGCACGAAAAAGACCCAAGCGACGAATCATTTTCTGGATCTGGACGACAGGGGCGCGGGCCAGCGCTTCGACACTGGGGTAGCGCCGGAAAAGTTCCGGAGTCACCTTGTTGACCATCTCATCGGTGCACTGGGCGGAGAGAACGGTGGCGACGAGAAACTCGAAGTTGTTGCGATGGTGAAGAGGGACGCGAATCTCGGGATAGGCCCGGGCCAAACGTGTGGCAATGACCTGGGCTCTCTGCTTTTTCTCGTTGAGAGTTTCTCTCTCCATCCTTCTCGGATCACGCCCCGGTTCTTTTGAAAGCTTCCTTGCCAGCATAGACCGCCCTTTTGCCCAGTGCTTCCTCGATGCGTAAGAGTTGGTTGTATTTAGCTGTCCTTTCCCCGCGACAGGGAGCGCCGGCCTTGATCTGACCAGCGTTGGTCGCGACGGCCAGATCGGCGATCGTTGTATCCTCAGTCTCGCCTGAGCGGTGTGAGACGACCGTCGTGTAGCCCGATTTTTCGGCCAAGCGCATCGTCTCCAAGGTCTCACTCAAAGTGCCGATTTGATTGACTTTGATCAGGATCGAATTGGCGATTCCCGATTCGACGCCGCGACTCAGTCGTGTTTTGTTTGTTACGAACAGATCGTCGCCCACGAGCTGGATCTTTTTCCCCAGGGCGTCGGTCAGCATTTTCCATCCCTCCCAATCATCTTCCGCCAAAGCATCTTCTATGGAGATGATGGGATATTGCCGGACCCAATCCTCATACAGGCGGATCAAGTCCACGTGGCTTCTTCTGGCTCCATCCGACTTCTTAAAGAGATAGCCACCATCCTCGTAGAGTTCGCTTGCGGCTATGTCCAGGGCCAGAGCGATCTCCTCTCTCGGCTTATAACCAGCCTGGGTAATAGCCTCTAACAAAAGCTCCACGGGCTCCTCGTTCGTTCGAAGGCGCGGAGCGAAGCCTCCCTCGTCGCCCACGCTGGTCGAATAGCTCCGCTTCTGCAAGACCTTTTTCAACGTCTGAAAAATCTCGGCAGCGGCTCTCAATGCCTCGGCGAAATTTTTCATTCCCAAGGGGGCGATCATGAACTCCTGAAAATCAACGTTATTGTCCGCGTGGACGCCGCCGTTGAGAACATTAAGCAGTGGCACCGGCAGAGTCTTTGCCCGAGGTCCGCCCAGGTATCGATACAGCGGTAATTTCTCGAAACTGGCTTGAGCCTTGGCCACTGCCAGGGAAATTCCGAGAATGGCGTTGGCCCCAAGCTTTCGCTTGTCCGGAGTGCCGTCGATCTCGATCATCAACCGGTCAATAGCCTGCTGATCTTTTGCGTCTTTGCCGCGGAGCCGCGGCGCGAGAATGCGGTTAACATTGATGACGGCTTGCCGGACCCCTTTCCCAAGGAAACGTGGCCCGCCATCCCTAAGCTCCAAGGCTTCATGCTCTCCAGTAGAAGCCCCCGATGGAACCGTAGCTCGCCCCATGGTGCCGTTCTTGAGCACGATGTCCACCTCAACCGCGGGTTGACCTCTTGAGTCTAAGACCTCGCGCGCGCAGACGCGTTCGATCTTCATCCGTCACCTCCAAAAAAATCGCCTCAAAAAGGCAGGGGCGAACATTTTGTGCTATATTACGCAGAATCGATTCTGAATCTATGCCGGCGTTCAAGATATCGCAACTCCGTTTTTTCATCTGGGGCTTCGTCCTTCTCCTCATCACGCTTTCGCTCTTTTCCATTTTCGCCGATCGAGGCGCAATTCACCTGTGGCGGCTGCAGGAAGAAAAGAAGAGGCTGGATGAAAGAAACTTTGCCCTGCAAAAGGAAAACGAAGGCCTGAGGGATCGCATCCACCGTCTTCGCCACGACGATCTTTACCTCGAACAGGTCGCGCGAGAGGAATTGGGCTTGGTCCGACCGGGAGAAGTGATTTACCGCTTCGGCTCCTCGCAGTCGAGGCCGGACCGAACGAAGCCGCTCAGCGAGATTCCTTCTCAACCGTCCCGGTCATCGGGACAAAAACCACGCCGGTAATCTCCTCGATCCGCTGCTGGCCCGATATCTTTCTGACGCGCACCAACCTCTGGTTTTGGCGCTCTGGACCGAGCGGCATGATCATCACGCCATGCTCGCGAAGCTGGGCCCACAAAGGTTCGGGGATCTTTTCCGCGGCCGCCGTCAACAAAATCGCATCGAACGGCGCGTTTTCCTTCCAACCGAAGAATCCGTCTCCGATTTTGATCCAGACATTGCTATAACCTAGTTGACCCAGCCGTTCCTTCGCCCTTTTGGCTAACGGAGCGATGATCTCGATCGTGTAGACTTCGTGCGCCATGTGGGCCAGGACTGCCGCTTGATATCCCGACCCCGTGCCGATCTCGAGCACCTTTTCATCCCCTTTGAGTTCGAGCAATTGCGTCATGAGAGCGACCATGTACGGCTGAGAGATCGTTTGTCCCTCGCCGATGGGTAAAGGGCGATCCTGGTATGCAAAGCGGTGAAGTTTCGCCTCAACAAAAAGGTGACGGGGAACTAAAGACATCGCTTCCAACACTCTCGCATCTTTAATTCCGCGCCCGCGCAAGTCTCTTTCCACCATTCGTCGACGCGCTTGGAGGAAATCGCTCTCCCTGTCCTGTGCCTTCGATAGAGACCCGGATAGGCCGAGTGAAAGAAATGTGACGGCAAACAACAGAACCAATCTGTTAGAGATGAGGATCTTAAGACTTTGGTTTGAAGACGAAGTGGTAATATTCATCCACGTCCATCAGCGAGTTAACTTCGGTAGGGTCCAGTAGTTTCACTTCGATCATCCATCCTTCGTTGTGGGGGTCCTCATTGATGATGGAGGGATGGCTCTCCAAATCAGGATTGACCGAGAGCACCGTTCCTGACAGCGGAGCCGTCAATTCCGAGACCGTTTCGACGGATTCAACCTCCGCAAACGCCTCTCCTTTCTCAACCTGGTCTCCGATCTCGGGCAGCTCCAGGGATATGATCTGTCCCAGCTCGCCCTGGCCAAAGTTCGTGAGGCCGAAATATACGCGTTGATCTTCAATGCCGACCCATACGTGTTCCCGACTAACTTTGAGGACTCTGTCCATAGTCGAAATTTATTTTATCACTATAGAGGCTGCTTCTTTTCTGTCAAGGCTGGTGCGATCGAGATCTATTGGGAAGCCTGGCTATGTTTACCTTGAATTGCCGCTGGGGTTTTAGTATGGGGATAGAAATGACGGACGCTAGAAAAGCTGCTGAAAATGTCGTCGGGGCCTTAAAAGATGCGGGCATCAACTTCATTGCCACGCTTCCAGACCTTAAGATTGTCGAATTGATTAGGGCCGTCGACAAAGATCCGGACATCAAGCATGTGCCCCTCTGCCGGGAAGAGGAAGGCGTAGGGATATGCGCCGGGGCCTATCTTGCGGGAAAGAAAACGGCTCTTCTAATGCAAAACGCCGGGCTTCTCAATAGCTGCAATGGCTTAACGACGACCTGCCTCCAGTTCCAGATTCCTGTTCTTCTGCTCATTTACTACGCTGGCGATATCGGCGATCGGGGCTTTACAACCCTGGGATTGGTGACCGAACCAGTGCTTGAAAGCCTGGGCATTCGGAGTTTTATTTTAAGAAAAACGGAAGAGATCGAGGAAACGCTTAACGGCGCCCAGATCCTAGCGGAGGATTCGAAAAGGCCGGTCGCCGTGCTTTTAACGAAAAGCGTCTTGGGAGTGAAGTGATGCAGCGGTACGATTATCTAAAGACGATCGTGGGTGATGTGGGAGACGCTCTGGTCGTGGCGGCGGGCTGGGCAGCGCGCGAGTGGCAAGCTTTAAGGCCTGGTGAGGGTAACTTTAGGCCGCGGACCCTCGGACTCGCCTCCTCCATATCTCTCGGGATCGCGCTCAGCCTTCCGCATCGCAAGGTCGTAGCGATCGACGGCGATGGTGCCTTTCTCATGAATCTCTGTGGGCTGCCGACCATCGCCTGGCAGAACCCGCCCAACCTCATACATCTGCTGTTCGACAATCAATGCTACGAGGCGTCCGGAGCAACGGAAACCGCCACGGTGGCGGGAACCGACGCTGTCGCCCTGGTTAGGGGCGCGGGCTACAAGCATGCCTTCTGGGTGAAGAATCCTGAAGAGTTTCGGCAGGAGTTTCTCAAGGCGTTGAAGCGAAAGGAGCTGAGCTTCATCGCCGCCAAGGTCGAGCCAGGACAACCTTCCCTTCCTCCCATTCGAGTGGATGAGGTGGAAAACAAGTATCGCTTCATCCGCTACATCGAGGAAACCGAGAAGAAATCGATTCTCGGTCCATCGGATCACCGAAAAACGTAGTGCATGGAGCATAGCGCTCCGAAGGAGTTTCCATGCTGCTTTTGAAGGATGATGATGTCCAAAAAATCCTGACGATGCCGATGACTCTGGAGGCGCTGGAGGAGACGCAAAACGAGATCGTCCGAGGTAACGCCGCTACGATGGGGCGCATCGATCTCTATCTACCGTGCGAGCGTCCCGAGAGCTACTATCGTTGGGCGGTGATGACCGGTGGCGCGAAGCGGGACGGTTTTGTCGTCGCGCGGATGCTCTCGGATATCGTAAGCTGGCCAGGGAAAGAAGGCGACCAGAGAGAAAATAAGCACTGTGTTCAGCCAGGAACTTACTGCGGTTTGCTTTTCATGTTCAGCGTGGCGGACGGCATGCCGGCGGCTCTCATCAACGACGGCTTTCTTCAGCATATGCGAGTGGCTGGCGGCGCCGGCATGGGAGTGAAATATCTCGCGCGGCAGGACAGCCGCGTGGTTGGTATGATCGGGTCCGGTGGGATGGCGCGCAGCTATCTAGAGGCCTTCGCGTGCTTGCGGAACATCACTAAGGTCAAGGTCTACAGCACGAAAGCCGAGAACGCGAAGCAGTATGTCAAAGAGATGAGCCAAAAATTCGGCATTGAGGTCCAGCCGGTCGGCTCCGCGCGTGAGGCGGTGAAGAACGTCGACATCGTGGCCTGCTGCACCTCTTCTATCGATCCGGTTTTTAAGACTTCCTGGTTGGAGCCGGGAATGCACGTCACCGATGTGACCTGGGACGAGACCGAGCCGGGTTTTGCCAGCGCCGTGGATGTGGCGGTCAAGATGGGCGAAAGCACGCCGCATCTTGAGAATCCCCCGCCCGGAGCCTTCTACGCGGCCCATGGCTTTTTAGGCTACGTCGCCGGTCAGCCAGAAGAAAAAGGCATTATTCCGCGCCGTCCTCCGCGCGAGGAAATTCTCAAGATGCCCACTTTGGCCGATCTGATCAGCGGAAAAGCCGTAGGCAGGACGAATGAGAGACAGACGACCTGGTTTCTCAACCTGGGAGTGATGGGGGTTCAGTTCGCCGCGGTTTGCACGGCTGTTTACAAAGAAGCCAAGAAAAGGGGCATTGGAGGAGAGATTCCCACTGAGTGGTTCACTCAATCAATCCGTGATTGAGTTCACATCCAAAAAGGGTTATGTGATACGAGACGAGGGAGGCCCTATGGCAACGCAGGTCATCGATACCGATGGTCACATCTTTGAGAAAGATGAGATTATGTTTGAGTATCTCGAGCCGCCGTATCGCGGGCGAAAAGAGATTTTCCTGTACCCCTTCTTTCCTCCGCCGGACGGCTTTCATCGAATGGCGCGCCGCATTGTCGATAAAAGGCCCTACGTTGTGGGAGCGGACGATCCCAAAACGTGGTTGGAAGTATTGGACCGGGAAGGAATCGATCGCACGGTGATTTATCCCACTGCGGCTCTGGGAGTCGGCTACATTCAGGATCCCGATTGGGCGGTGGTCGCTTGCCGCGCTTACAACGACATGATGGCAGACCGCTACATCGGGTTTAATCGTCGGCTTGGAGCCGTGGCGGTTTTGCCACTTCAAGATGTCGAGGAGGCGGCCAAGGAACTTCGGCGCGCCGTGAAAGAGTTACACATGGTCGGCGGTGTTCTGGCACCTGCAGGTTTTCCAAAACCGCTTGGCGATACCTACTTCGACCCTCTGTATCGAGAGGCGGAAAAGCTCGGCTGTCCTTTGGCCATTCACGGCGCGCCGTCCAAGGGTCTGGGATTCGACTATTTCACAAGCCTCATTGAAGCCCGCACCCTATCTCATCCTTTTCTCCAGATGATCCAACTCACGAGCATCATTTTCGAGGCTGTTCTTGAGCGTTTTCCCAAACTCAAACTGGCGGCCCTGGAGGCGGGGTGTCAATGGATTCCCTTTTTGATGGACCGTATGGATATGGAGTACGGCCATCGCTCTCCTCAGGCGCCTCTTCTAAAAAAGCGACCCAGTGAGTACATGAAGGACGGGCGAATCTACTTTCACGCAGAGCTGTGGGAAGCGATGCTTCCTTATGTAGTCGAGCGGATCGGTGAGGATCGCATTATCTATGCAAGCGACTACCCGCACGAACCGGACCTTGCGGAGGCTATCCGCGAGTTTGAGGGGCGAACGGACCTTTCGGACTCGGCGAAGAGGAAGATTCTCTCGGATAATGGCAAGCGCTTCTACAACATGGAAGCGTGACAAGGAGCACAGCCTTCAGGCCACAGGCCGCTGAAACAAAGAGGGGAGCGATCCGACCTATCGCTCCCCTCTTGTTCTTTTACAGCTAAGAAAAACTACCAGCGATTGCGGCCGCCGCCAGCTCTTCTGTCGTCTCCACCGCCGGACCTTCGTTCCTGAGGCTTAGCCTCATTCACCACCAAGGTGCGCCCTTCGAGCTGGCTGCCATTCAGGACCTCCATCGCTTTCTGGGCTTCTTCGGACGTGGCCATCTCGACAAAGCCAAAGCCACGGGACCGCCCGGTAAATTTGTCCGAAATGACTCGCGCCGATTGGACCGAACCGTGCTGAGCAAAGATCTCCTCCAAGCGACCATCGGTCACGGAATAGGGCAGGCCGCCTACGTAAAGCTTAGTACTCATATTCTCCTCCAATGGGATGATTAAAGTCTTTGCCTTGAGACACGGATCATTGATGGGAGAAGAAGATGAGAGCTCAGTTCGACTTGGCTCTGGTCGGATTCTCTGGCCACTATACCGTTCACAAGGTGAGACACACACAAGGCCTTTTGCACTCTGCATCTCGTTCCTCCCAGAAGGCCCCATACTGAAAGGACGGGCGGACAATACGTGCTTTTTACCCCTTTGTCAACAGAATCACGAGCAAGGTCCTCTCTAAGGCTACCGGCCCCCGGCCATGCCTCTCTTCAAGACCTGGAGGACTTTTTCTGCCGTGATCGGGAGGGTGTCAACTCTAGCATCCACGGCGTCCTCAACCGCATTGGCAATTGCCGCCGCCGTAGGCATGATAGCGGTTTCCCCTATGCTTGTGCTGTTGTAGGGGCCGCTCCCCGAGGTCGATTGGATGACCGCGGTGTTGAGGACGGGTATGTCTTGAATCGTAGGCAGTTTATAGTCGCCCAAATTCGTGGTCGCCACGTTGCCGCTTTCGTTAATGATCATTTCTTCCATCTTCGCGTAACCCATCCCCATCACGATGCCTCCATCGATCTGGCCCTGATGCATGAGCGGGTTCAAGACGGTTCCAACGTTGTGGGCCGTCGTGAGCTGTCTTAACTTTACCTCGCCGGTCTCCCGATCGACTTCAACTTCAGCCACTTGAGCCACCATCGAAGCCTCAGGGCCGTCTGTCATGTTGTTGTAGTGACCTTCAGCAACGATCTCCGATCCTTTGGCTCTCACAATTTCCGCGAAAGTCATGCGTCGCTCTGCTCTCGCATGGGTCACTCCGGCTTCATGAAGAACAAGTTCATTGGGCGAAGCCCCCATCTGCTCCGAAGCGATGCGGAGTATCTCCTCCTTCGCTTTCTTAGATGTGTCGTAAGCGGCGCCCCCATGGACCCTTGTGCTGCTGCTTCCTCTGACGCCGGTATCTTTGACAATCTTTGCGGTGTCTACGACGTGAACTCTGACCCTTTCGAGAGGTATCTTCAGTTCCTCACTAACGATCTGGCGCATGATGGTATAGGCGCCCGGACCGACGTCCGCCAGGGCCGTAGAAAGAGTTACCGCGCCTTGGTCATCGATGGTTATATGAGCATACGACTCGCCGCCTTTTGACTGCCATTGGGCTATCGCGCAGCCGCGGCCAACATTTCTTGGTTTCCGAGCACTATAGCCAGATACCTCCAACGCCTTTTTGAAAGTCTCTTCAGACTTGATGTGGTCGATGCGGTGGCCCATCGGGGACTCATCTCCGTCGTGCATGAAATTCAACATCCTAAACTTGGCTGGGTCCAAGCCAAGCTTTTTGGCGACGAGATCCATCTGGCTTTCCGTGGCGAAAAAGCCCTGTGGAAATCCCGGCGCCCGCACGTAGCCGCAGGGGACCTTGTTGGTGTAAACGTAGCTTTCTTCAATGAGGACATGAGGAATTCGATAGGGGCCGACGGCCTCATGGGCCCCGACAAGATATCCTTGCGGTCGATAGCCACCGTAAGCACCGCTGTCGAAGATGAAATGGATCTGCTGCGCGACCATGACCCCCTCCTTCTTCACTCCTGTTTTGACTCGGATCACCGCAGCGTGTCTGGGATTTCCCGCCATCAGCTCCTCGCTATAATCCAGGACGAGCTTAACGGGATGCCCGCTTATTTTTGACAGAATATAACACAGGGCGATATCGTTTCCGTCGCCTTTGCCGCCAAAGTCGCCGCCGATATACGAGGGGTGAATGACAAATGTTTGAGGTGAGACCTTGAAAGCGGCTGCTAACTGATCACGCAAAGCATAGGGAGTTTTGATCGTGGCCCAGATCTCCCCTTGCCCGCTATGATGGGCTTTTACGACACAACAGTGAGGTTCTAAATAGGCTTGGTGGGAGATCGAGGTACGAAAGCTATTTTCCACTATGAGATCTGAGCCTCTAAAGCCTTCTTCAACGTCTCCTTTTTTCCATGAGAGCTGCACAAAGACATTGCTCGGTTTCTCTAACTTGTGAAGCAGGCCCCCATAGCCGGCAACGTCGGGATGAATAAGCTGTGCCGACGGGCTCATGGCTTCAAGCGGGTCGAGCAAAGCTTCTAGTTCTTCGTACTCGACATCGATTTGTTCCAGGGCTCGCTCTGCGATTTCTTCGCTTTCCGCCGCGACCGCTGCTACTTTCTCGCCGGCGAATCTGACCACCTCCTGCCCCAGGATCGGAGTATCGACGATTTTCTTGCCGATTCGTATGCCTTTCACCTCGTCTCCGGTCACGACGGCTTTGACCCCGGAAAGCCGCGAGGCTTTGCTAACGTCAATTTTTTTGATCCTCCCGTAAGGGATCGGGCTTCTGAGAACTTTAGCCCATAGCATGCCGGGAAGGACGACATCGACCGCGTAAATCGCCCGGCCTGAGACCTTTTCCTCTGCTTCAACCCTAGGGGTTGGAATACCGATCACCTGTCTTTCTGCCACTGGGTTACCTCCTGAGAGAACTCTCCGAGTTCCTCTCTCTACGCCGTCCTATATCTCAGTCAACCGTTTATTGACAAGACCGGATAAACACACTATAAAAAGTTGGCTGTCACGCTCGCGAGCGGGCGTAATTCAGCGGTAGAATGCCAGCTTCCCAAGCTGGACGTCACGGGTTCGATCCCCGTCGCCCGCTCCAAAATTCTTCAAAACATCGCCCCAAGAAGTCGCGCAGTTACAGAGCGGTTAATTTGAGTCCGCTTCAGCTCGACTTGAAAAGTGCTCAAAACGTGTCCGGTCTGCGCGCTAATAGCCAAGCATTTTTCGATTTCGTAAACGAGTTGCCGAATTTTGCTACGAGCAACGGTGTTGACGATCGTAACGGAAAGGCTTTGCAGTTGTTTCGTCACATTTAGGTGCAATTCGGTCTCACGCCTCGCCAGCATCTCAAGTGGGTGGCAAAGTTTGTTCGCTGCCGGAATTACGTGATGCGAAAAATCCGACCTCATCAGGAAAGAGATTCGATAAGGCTGGCGCTACCAGCAATCGTTACTTCCGCCAACGGCGAAGTCTGTTCGCCGCGGGAAGTACATGATGCGAAAATCTCTCTTCTGTGACAGCTTCTTCCCCTCCCTGGACTCTGGCGAAGGACACTGCAAGAGATCCCAGGGAAATCGACGACGCCTTATCAATTAAGTAAGAACGCCGATCTTCCCTTATCAAGTGGACGTATCTGCCACAGCGCGCATTCACGTAACACTTCTCTGGATTGCAAATACCAAAACCGGGCGCAGCCACTCCGAAATTTCTCATCATAAAGAGACGCTCGATGTTCAGCCATCGTGTTCTCCGTGGGAGAGGGCTCTTAGTTTCTCTCCACGTTCACTATTCCTGCTCATAAACGGCAGGCTTTCTGCTCCGGGCAATCTGTTTTCAATCGATCCATATTGATCGGTCTCTTAACAAGGCGACAGATATGATGAAGGCGAGCCTATCTCAAATATCACTTTGGAATATTGCATTTATTACTTTAAGCTACACGGCAGCTAGAGTGTGATTTGCGCCACTCCCTCGGAATTGATATTTGAGTGACAGGGAGCGGCCATGAATTTCGCGCAGTTGAAGGCTTTTCAAGCGGTCGCAAATAACGGAAGCATCACCAGGGCGGCCCAATTACTTCACGTTAGTCAACCGGCGGTGTCCAAACACCTCAAAAAGTTAGAGGAGGATTACGGGGTAAAACTGTTCGAGAGAAGTGCCGGAGCAGGCGAGCTTACAGACGCAGGATCCTCTCTGTTGCGGCACGTCAATGCCATTCTTGTTCATCTTGATGAGGCAAAAAAGGAACTTAAGTCTCCTAAAGATTTGACAAAATCAGACATTCTCAAGGTTGCGGGGAGTTATGCCGCATCAGCGCTCCTTCTTCCGTCGTTGCTCGTCAATTTCAAAAGCAAGCACCGCGACACTTCCATCGTACTGCGAACCGGCACGACAAGAGAAGTGAAGACGATGCTGCTGAACTCGACTGTCGAGCTCGCGCTGCTTAACGAACTTCCTGCTAATCCTGATTTTGCCAGCGAACCCTTTCGGAAAGAAAAGCTCGTTGTGTTTGCGGCACCGAGTCATCCGCTCGCGAGGAAGAAACAGTTACGCTTATCAGATCTTCGTCAAGCCGCACTCGTTACTACAGGGATGGCAAGCGCAGTAGACAAGATGCTCAACCATCTCGTTCATGAAGCATTAGGAGCTAAGATCGCCATACAATGTGGCAGTCCGGCTTCTGTCAAAATAGTTGTGAAAAACAAAATAGGACTAGGGATCTTGTTTCGAGACATGCTGATCCAGGAGATTAGAAGCAAACTTTTCAAAGTCCTAGAAATTCCGGGGCTGGCACTAACCGTCCAGAGTTACATCGTCTACTATAAAGACCGACCCCTCTCGCCTTCTGCACAGGACTTCCTCGCTCTTCTCCGTCAGCGGATGCACCGAAGTCTATAGTGACTATTAAGAGCAAGCGGCCCTATAGACTCCGCATTTCCCATCAAAGTACTGTTAGATAGACCTTTCGTGATCGATGCGGTGGTCGTTTCGCTATAACCCCTGGCGTTTGACGAGAGTCCACTGGGTTAGAACGGCCAAATGTTCACTCAGTCATCCTTGCCCTTTGGCTCTCCCGTCACGCCGAATCGATTAGCGGCGCTGCAAACGGTTATGTTATTGCACCGAACGACTCGCATAACTAAACGTCATGGTTACCGATATTCCAAAGAGATATTTGACATCACGCGACATTTGACATATCGGAACCGTGTACACGCAAGGGGAGGGTTTCGCCAGCGCCCCCGATGCACCGACATACCGGTTTGAGATGAAATTTATAAATGAAGATTGAAGGACGTTTCATATTTCCGGCCCCTTCAGAGGAGGTGTGGAACTTGTTGACTGATCCGCAGTCGCTGCAACATTGCACGCCGGGCTGCAAGCAATTGACCGAAATCGCCGCCGATGAATTCGAGGCGACGATGGAAGTCGGCATCGGGCCGATCAAGGGCACCTTTCACGGCAAAATCTCGATGAAAGAAAAAACTCCGCCGCGCAGTTATCGGCTGATCATCGAGGGCTCCGGAGCGGCGGGCTTTGTCCGCGGCGAGGGCGCTCTAACATTACAGGACGAAGCCGGCGACCACACCGCGGTGCATGTTTCCGGCGATGGCCAGGTGGGCGGCGTGATGGCCGGCGTCGGCCAGCGTCTTTTCGAAGGCGTGGCCAAGCAATTGATGGGGCAGTTCTTTCAATGCATGCGGAGTCGCCTTGCGGCTCGCAGAGAAAATTCGTCGGTTTGAGTAGATACAGTGTGACACGTTAAGAAGGTTTTATGGCGATCGAAAATGTCCGAGTTCCGAGCGGAGCGAGCACGATCGGCGGTCTATTGGCCTTACCGCCTGGGCAAGGGCCGTTTCCCGGCGTCATTATGATTCCGACGATCAGAGCCCTGGATGAATTTGCCAGGGACGTCGTCGAAAGACTTGCAACGGAGAATTTTGTCGCGCTCGCAGTGAACTTCTTGGATCATCCGGGGGTTCCGGAAGATATCTTCAAACGGCCGGGCGCTCAGCCCGACGACCAGGTCCTTGGCGATCTCAATGCGGCGCTCGCTTTGCTGAGGCAACATCCGCTGGTGGGCGACCAACCGGTATTTGCATGGGGCTATTGTCTGGGTGGTCGTTTCGCGATGTTATGGCCGACATTTCAAAATGAGCTGGCCGGAGTGGCCTCGTTCCACGGCTTTCCGACCAACGATACCAAAAATCCCAACACGCCGACCCAGCCGCTGGACCGAGTTAAGTTTTTACGCACGCCCGTGATCGCCTTCTTCGGCGAAGCCGATCGCCTCGTGCCGTTGAAAGACGTCGACGCTTATCGCAACGCGTTGACGACGCACAAGAAAGATTTCGAGGTGCACACTTACCCAGGTGCCGATCACGGCTGGACCAACGCGAAAGGCCCGGCCTATCGCCGAGAAGCGGCCGAGGATTGCTGGAGCCGCAGTCTTGAATTTCTGCGCCGCCGCGTCACCGAGCGGGCGGAACGCGCAGCGACCGGCAGTTAGAACCACGAGCAGTGTTTCAGATTCAAGATGAAGCCGGCAAAATTTGACTATTACGATCCGAGGAGTCTCGAGGAGGCGTTGGCGCTTCTCGACACTCATCAAGGAGACGGCAAGGTTCTCGCAGGCGGCCAGAGCTTGATGCCGCTTTTGAACATGCGGTTGGCGCGACCCAACATCGTCGTCGACATCAACCGGATCAAAGAGCTTAATTACGTTCGGGCGAGCGATGGCGGTATCGCCATCGGCGCCATTGCGCGCCAGCGCGCCTTGCAAACAGAGAAGCTGATCGCCGAGCGGGTGCCGATTCTCCAGGAAGCCGCGTATTACATCGCCCACCCGCAGATTCGTAGCCGCGGCACCATCTGTGGCAGCATTGCTCACGCCGACCCGGCGGCGGAGCTGCCAGCGCTGGCACTGGCGCTCGACGCGGAGATGACTCTAACCAGCGCGAAGGCAGCGCGAACCGTCGGCGCCGAGACTTTTTTTCAGAGTTTTTTTACCACCGCTCTTGAGGCCAACGAGATACTTACCGAGGTGCGGTTCCCGGCGCCGCGCAAAGATAGCGCATGGTCCGTGCTCGAGATCAGCCGGCGTCACGGCGATTTCGCGATCGCCGGCATCGTCGCGGGATTGGCGTTAGACCCGGATCGCCAGGTCATCCGCCGCGCGCGGCTGGTTTACTTCGGTGTAGGCGCGACGCCCGTCAGAGTCACAGCAGCGGAAGAGGCGCTAATCGGCCAGGCCGCTTTAGAGCCGGCTTTCGAAGCGGCAGCGCAAAGCGCCAAGCAGGGCATCGATCCCAGCAACGATATTCATGCCACTGAAGAATACCGCCGTGCCGTCGCAGCGACCTTGACCAAGCGCGCGCTCCGCGCCGCGCTGCAGAAACTAGGGAAAAACTGATGGCAACGACTCGAACCATCAAGTTGCGCGTCAACGGCGCGGATTACGAAGGCACGGCGGAAGTGCGCAAAACCCTGGTCGACTTCCTGCGCGAGGACCTCGGTCTTACCGGCACGAACGTTGGATGCGAACACGGCGTGTGCGGCGCCTGCACGATTCTGATGAACGGAGAAACCGTGCGCTCCTGCATCATGCTGGCGGCCCAGGCGGATGGGGCTGAGCTGATGACGGTGGAAGGTCTGGCGAAGCCGGGCGGGGAACTCCATCCGATCCAGGAGGCATTCAGGGAAAAGCATGGACTCCAATGCGGCTTTTGTACTCCGGGATTTCTCATGACCACGTACGAGCTGCTCCACAAGCATCCCGACGCAGACGAAGAGGAAATCAAAGAGTGGCTCTCGGGAAATCTCTGCAGATGCACAGGGTACCAAGACATACTCGAGTCCGTCAAATTGGCCGCGTCGCGGTTGCGCAATCGTTAGTGAGGTGATGCGTGCCCAAGGCTGAGCCCAAGCTTCCCAGCGAACTGCCGATCAGCCAACCGCGTCACGTCGGCAAAGACAGCCCGCGGATGGAGGACCCGCTTCTGCTCACAGGGAAGGTGGAGTACGGCAACGACATTCGTACGCCGGGCATGCTGCACGCTGCTATTCTACGCAGCCCGCACGCTCATGCTCGGATTAAGTCCATCGATACTTCGCGCGCCGAAAAGCTCCCCGGCGTGGCGGCGGTACTGACCGGCAAAGAAGTCAAAGATTGGTCGCGGCCCGTGTTCGGCGTCCCCGAAGGCTGGACCGGTTACGCGCTGGCGGTGGAAAAGACCCATTGGGTCGGCGAGCCCGTGGCCGTCATTGCGGCCAGCGACCGCTATATCGCCGAAGATGCGCTGGAGTTGATCGAAGTCGAATACGAACCGTTGGAGCCGATGGTCGATGCGCTCAAAGCCGGATCGGCATCGGCACCGAACGT
>DASYRN010000185.1:0-2505 GCA_036004365.1 Binatia bacterium | reverse complement strand
GTTGTTCGGAAGAGGCGGTGGGCGATCGGTACCAGCGCGGCGGAGGAAACCTGGCCAAGGCCATCGCAGAGATCGCCGGTTGCCATGCGGCGTCGGGTTTTGACATCAAGAACTTTTGCGCGGCGCCCATCTCGGCGATGGTGACGGCCGCGGCTATGGTCCAGAGCGGCGTCTTTGACAACGTCATCGTGGTGGGAGGCTCGTCTTTGCCCAAGTTAGGGATGAAGTTTCTTTACCATCTTGAAAAGGGCATCCCGCTGCTGGAGGATGTTCAGGCAGCCGTCGCCGTCTGGATCGGCCGCGACGATGGTAAGAGTCCTGTCATCAACCTTGCCAGCGTGGGGCGACATCCGATTGGTTCCGGCGCATCGTTGGATCAGCAGCTAAAGGCCCTTGTGGTTGAGCCCTTGGAAAGGCTGAAATTGGAAGTCGCTTTAGTGGATAGATTTGTCACCGAGCTCCACAACCCCGAGATCACGGTTCCCGCTCATGGCGGTGATATTCCGCAGCGGAACTATCGTATGCTCGGAGCTGTGCTGGCCTCGTGCGGCAAGATCGGTCGAGCGGAAATTGCCGACTTCATGAGGGAGAGAAGCCTGCCCGGATACGCTCCCACGCAAGGACACGTCGCCTCGGCTTTTGCCTACGTACCCCATGCGCTTCGCGGACTGACCGAGGGCAAGCTGCGCAGGTGTTATTTTTTTGCCCGCGCGAGCCTCTTCTTGGGACAAATGACCCAGTTGAGTGATGGAATGTCGGTGTTGGTGGAGCGGCACCCGTGACAGATAGCCGCGGCAGAGATATCGGCTAAGAAACGATTCTATGAACCTTCGGGGAAAAAAAGTCACTATTCTCGGCGAGCGCGATGGCGTTCCGGCTCAGACGATTGAGCAGGCGATCGAAGGCCTGGGCGCCGAGGTTGTCTATTCAACTACTCAGTGCTTTGCTTGAACGGCTGCGGGGGCGCTGGACCTTGAGGTTCAAGGTCGAATAAAAGAGCTGGCCGAGCAATACGGCGACGAAGATCTGGTCGTGATTCTTGGTGCTCCGAATGTGGATAGCAGCCTGATTCAGTTTGAGACCGTGACGCATGGAGACCCCACGTATGCCGGGCCTCTAGCCGGTGTGCAGCTCGGGCTAAAGGCGTACCATGTATTTGAACCGGAGCTGAAGAGCTTGATCGACCCAACGCGCTACACGAAGCTGATTGAGATACTGGAGCTTGGGCTCGAGTCGGAAACGATTGTTAGGGCGCTGCAAGAAGTCCGCGGCAGAGCGCGGTAAGTGTAAACTTTTCTTCTCCCCGCCATCAGTTCATAAATTGTCCCAATCTGTTTTGCTCAGCCACCTCTGGTTGATCGGCTTCGAGGCGCGGATGGAAATTTTATTGAACTTGGGATAGGAAGATTGGCGTTCGGAGGGACAATGTACGGGTGGAGAGGAACAATTGGGTTGGTGAAACCGACCTATAGGCCCGGCCCTTTGGAAGCTTTCATCCGCTTCATGCCTGAGGGGGTCTCGGTGGTGCCTCGTTATGTCGGCATTCGTGCCGGGACTGAAAAGGAGTTCAAGGAAGCCTTGGCAACGGCCGAGGAACGGGTAGCAGAGCTTGCGAAGCTGAAGGTGGATATCGCGCTCCTCCAGGGCGCTCCTCCGTTCATGCTTCTCGGCCCTGAGTTCGACAGGGAGAACGCCCGCAGATTGGAGAAAAGGTACGGGATCCCGGTCATGAGCACGACCATGGCGCAGATCGAGGCGCTAAGGCTCCTCGAGGTCAAACGGCTGGTGGGGTTGACCTATTTCCAGGATGATTTGAATCCTAAATTCGCTGAGTTCTTCGAAGCAGCTGGCTTCGAGGTGGCAGCGATGAAAGGCGTGGATGTCCCCTTTGGTGATGTGGGCAAGATTCCGGCTGAGGAAATCTACGCCAGAGCCAAAAAACTCTTTCTCAAAAGCGGCGGTGGCGACTGCCTCTATCTTTTAGGCGCAGGGTGGGATTGCTTGGCGGCGATCGCGCCTCTCGAGCGCGACCTAAACACCACAGTGTTGACGAACGTTCCGGCGGATGTCTGGGCCTCCCTGAAGCAGCTCCGTATCCGTGTCCCGATTAAAGGATTCGGACGGCTTCTGGAAGAGATGCCTTAATCCAGACGTCCGAGTTGCCGGATGCTACGCGCTGAACAGCCTCCGAGCACAGAGAATGACGGAAAAACGAAGGGCAGGTTACCAACGAATCACGATAGGATTCAGCGGTTCGGACTTTCGGTTTTTCCGGGCTTCGAGCTCACGGACCGGATTGTTGGAATCAGCCTGAGCGATCCGCGTGGACTCCTTGAGGTCCGATACGTAATCTTGAAAAGTGTAGCGCTGAGGAACAGAGTGAATTTTTAGCTCGATCGCGTGATCTTCGCGATCATCCTTGTCCCTCTCGGCTGCCACAACTGGGGTCGTCACCAGTGAAGCAAGGATAATCAGACTAAAAATCCAGGTTTTCATAAAATTTCC
>DASYRN010000184.1:0-70580 GCA_036004365.1 Binatia bacterium | reverse complement strand
TGCCGACTTGCAAAGGTAAAGACCTGGCCCCTCCCTGCTCTCTGCACTCCGCAAAGCCATGCTACGTGCCCACTCCAGCCTACGTTGGTGTCGCGTATATAGGCCAGGTCAGTGATTGCTGTCAAGTAGGAAAAAGGCCGGGGTTGGAAGTCTGGGGCCCCCTGAATTTTAGATTCGCCGCCGCTTGCGGTTAAGGAAAGATTGTCAAGAAAGGAAAGCTTGACCTTCCCGGCAAGCTTCAACGCGTTTGGGAATACCAGGAATCGCGTAGGCAGACATCACGCACAGCGACGTGCATCAGCGGGCAGATCTCTAAGACCGCGTGAGAAGAAAAATCTTCTGCGGAAACGCGTGGCGTGAATCACGAATTTAGCGGCGCGATACGACCAAGAAGCGGATGGCGTCGTTCTGCCAAGATTGTCTAGAAAGGAAATTCTGAGTGTCTAAGTCGGAACTCGCGTGAATGTCAAAAGTAAACAGACCGTTGACCGGCCTATAAAGATGCGACGCCGTGGTCCGTTTCGACTTTTCCCAACTAGGCAGCGGCCCGCCTTTCCTCCCAAGCTTTTAAGAGCTTGGCTCTCTCTTCAGGCCCGAGATGGTTGAGAGCTTGAGCTACGATGTCTACGCCTACCATATGACTCCATGCCGTTATCAATCGGAACGTGACGGGACCGGGGACGGTGCTGCCGATTTTTAATCCATTGACGCTTTGCACGGGCCCTATGGTCGGGCTCGTGCCGGCGAGAAAAGCCTCCTCCGCATTGTAGAGATCGTACGGTGTGAAATCCCCTTCCATGACTTCAATCCCCAGGTCGTTAGCCATAGACAGGAGAGTTTCTCTCGTGATGCCCCCCAAAACATTCTTATTCGTCGGTGTACAGAGCACTCCCTTGATGACCAAAAAGAAGTTGGCGGAATTCGTTTCGCTGAGATTTCCGTTGATATCAAGCATTAACGGAATGGCTTTCGGATCAACCTGTCTGGCTTCGAAGAGGGCCATATTGTGGTTCATCTTATTGGTGATTTTTGCCTTGGGCTCCAGAGACTGAGGTGGTGTCCTTCTTGTGGAGGGGATGACAAGCCTGGCTCCTTCCACGAAATGGCGGGCAAACGATTCGAAGCCAACGTTGACACAATAAATGGCCACGGTGGCCTGCCCTTTCACGCGATTCGCTTCCGATAATCGCACCCCCCGAGTCACGACCTGCCAGATCGCGTAGTCATCGTCTCTTCCTAAAAAACGCTTGTTTTTTTCCAGTACCTCAAGGGTCAGTCTTTCCATCTCATCCATTGAGAGGGGACATTGGATCCTTGTGTAATTAAGGGATCTGTAAAGTCTTTCGGTGTGTTCCCTTAGCTTGAAAGGTTTATGGGCGAATGTCCGAGTCACATCATAGACACCGTCACCTGCATTAAACCCGGAATCCAGTATCGAAACCTTTGCCTCGCTCTCAGGGACGAACGAGCCATTTAAATAAATTGTTTTTTCTTCCATTTTTCACCTTTCAGCATGAGACATCCTGAAAAACCCGAATTACTGCAAAAAGAGTTTACGGTATTCGCTCTTGGCAGCGGCGGGTAGTCTGGATAAGCTCATAAACCGGCGTCTGCGCTAATGTCAAATACGAGATGAACTTCGCTTGAGCAGTTCCAACTTGCGACCGGCCATTATTTGGATATACATAACTGCCATTGAGAGTGAATTCTTTCCTCATACTCGCTTGCATAGTGACAAGCTTCTGGGCTTGGCAACAGGGCCCGAAGTTTGTGGAGCAAAACCTGCTTTTCAGCTTTAACAATCTCATGGAGGGCAGGTATTGGATTCTTTTGGCCGCCCTCTTTGTCCATGGAAGCCCGTTTCACCTGATCGGGAACATAATTTTTCTATTCGTCTTCGGCGGGACACTAGAGAACAGCATTGGCTCGGGCAGGTATCTACTGGTCTTTTTGACAGGCGGTTTAGCGGGGTTCGTGCTTAGCCTCCCCTTTATGGCCCCTAGCGCGGGGATGATGGGGGCGTCGGCGGCGATCTTCGCCGTGGCGGCTTGTGTCATGCTGGTGAGACCGCTCAAGTTCTCCTGGCTTTTCCTGGCACCCCAGGGATTGGTCGCGATCTTATACTTTCTTTACAACGTCGTCGTGGTCTATGATCCCAGGTTGATCTCTGGCTATGACCCGCAGGTAGGTTATATTCCTCACATCATCGGCTTCGTGACGGGTCTGCCCTTCGGGATCGCTTGGAGTGACAATTGGAAAAGAAATTTTCTTACGACGATAGTTCTCTTGGGGATCTATATAGCCATCCTGACGATCGCGGCAGACTTCCTCAAACAGTAGCTCCAAGACTGTCCGTCGAAGCCCATTTCAGCATGACCCCAAATCTTTCTCTGAAGGCGCGCCTCACTTCGCGGCGAAGAGATAGTAATCCGCTGTATAGCCAACGCGTGCAGTCGTCCCGACAGCGGCTTTAGAGCAACCCTCTTTCAGTGCGACGCCATCAACAGTGTTTACACGCTGAATGCTCGTGACCTTGCTGAACGACCCGCCTGGTCCGACCGACTTCGTAGCGAGCAGCAGCCAGGGGATGGCATTGGGCGACGGTGCGTCGGCACGTTCCTTTACGGTCCCGACGATCTTGCTGCCGTCGGCGGCTTCCCAGTGCGGGCCGGCGTAGTGTCGGCCGATCCTGTTTCCCCGTTCGTCGAAGAGGTCGGCCTCGGGAGCGACAAAGGCCCATTCGTATGCGCCGGCTTGGTCCTTTTTCGCTCGGCACTCGTAGATCTGGACCCCCTTCGCGGGAACGATCATTGCCAGCGATTCGTTCGCGCCCGGCTTGAGCTTATCCGGTACGTTCACGCGGGCAGCCGGCGCGTGCATACTCGCGCAAGCCGCGACGAGCAAAAACAGACAAAGCGGTGTGAATCTTCGATACATGCGGTCCTCCCTTCCTGACAGGCGATCGTAGGCAGGGTAATGCTTCTATTCCCTGATTGTAAAACCACGAATACAAAATCCCCGCTGAGGGAGTCAGTACGGACGATGATGCGGAATCAGAGATGGGACGGGATCGAGTGACCACCTAAGTTGGTGCCGCGTAAAATAGGGCAAGTCCGTAAGGTGTGTCAAGAAACAGGCAGCAGGCCTGACCCTCGATCTCCTTTTTGACATCAGCACGGAGTTCGGCTGATAGGGGTGCTAGATGTGGCTGAGCTGAAACTTGGAGGCGAGGGACACGGTTAGAGGGCCGCCGCGATCGCCTTCCCGACCTCGTCCGTACTCGCTGTCCCGCCGATGTCCCGTGTGCGTGGACCCTCCGTCAGCACCGTCTCGATCGCCTCCACGATCGCCTTGGCAGCGTCCTTATGGCCGAGGTGCTCAAGCATCATCGCGCCCGACCAGATTTGACCGATGGGGTTGGCGATCTTCTTGCCGGCGATGTCCGGCGCCGAGCCGTGCACCGGCTCGAATAGCGACGGGTACGCGCGCTCGGGGTTGATGTTGCCCGACGGTGCGATGCCGATCGTGCCGGCGCACGCCGGCCCGAGGTCGGAGAGGATGTCGCCAAAGAGGTTGGAGCCTACCACGACGTCGAACCAGTCGGGGTGTTGCACGAAGTGCGCGGTCAGAATGTCGATGTGATACTGATCCCACTTCACATCGGGATATCTCGCCGCCATCGCGCGCACGCGTTCGTCCCAGTAGGGCATGGTGATGGTGATACCGTTCGACTTCGTTGCCGATGTTAAATGTTTTCTCGAGCGGCTCTGAGCCAGTTCGAAGGCGTACTTGAGGATGCGGTCGACGCCGTGCTGCGTGAACGTCGCTGTCTGCACCACAGTCTCGCGCGCGGTGCCCTCGAAAATTCGCCCGCCGATCGAGGAGTACTCGCCCTCGGTGTTCTCGCGCACGACCAGGAAGTCGATGTCGCCGACGTTCCGGCCCATGAGCGGGGACCGGATACCTGGCATGAGGCGGACAGGCCGCAAGTTAACGTAGAGATCGAACTGCCGGCGCATCGGGATCAGCAGCTCCCAAAGCGAGATATGGTCCGGCACGCCAGGGAACCCGCATGCCCCGAAGAAGATTGCGTCGTGATGCCGGATCGTCTCGAGGCCGTCCTCCGGCATCATGCATCCGTGCTTCGCGCGGTACTCACAGCTCCAAGGAAACTCGTCCCACGCGAAGGCGATGCGGAACTTGCTACCAACCGCTTCGAGCACGCGCATGCCTTCCGGCACGACCTCCTGGCCGATGCCGTCACCTGCAATCACGGCGATGCGATACGTCTTCATCACGAACCTCCTTTGTTCCCGGAAAAAGCACAGCGCCTGGCCGTCCGTTCTTGGTGATCACGACGGACCTGTCCGAAGGCAAATCTCTCTCGATTGTGCTGAGCTCAGCTTTCACCTCGGTGCGTGTTCCGCGGTGTTCGGCGTGGGCGGTTCCGCGACAGGAGTAAAAGGTTCCTGGCACCTTTTTTACACCCCAGCCGATCTTCCAAAGCCCCAACCAGCTACCAGAAACAATAGACTGGCTATGATTGCCAACTATCCGATAAGGTAGCGTCATGTCAATTTCGGACTGTTTTCACAGGGCTGGACATATTCTCCGCCCCGGGCTATGGAGAAGCTAAATTCTTTGGAAATAAGACGGTAAAGAGCATCGTGGCAATCAAGTTAAGGAGCGTAACGTGCAAAAGTTCAGCGAACTGATGCGGGGAAACGAACTCATCATCGCCCCGGTAGCGCTCAATCCGATAATGGCGCGGCTCGCTGAGGAGGCTGGGTTCAAAGCGCTCTATCTGAGCGGTGGGTCGCTCGGCTGGCTCAAATGCGTCACGGAGGCCAATCTGACGCTTCCGGAGCTTGCCGCGGTGGCGCTCGACATGCGCGCCGTGTGCCAATTACCAATTGTCCTGGATGCAGGCGGCGGCTGGGGCGATCCGGTGCACGTGCACCGCACCATCGCGCTCGCCGAAGCGGCGGGCTTCGCCGCGATCGAGCTCGAGGATCAGCTGCTGCCTCGCCGTGTCGAGCACCACGTCGGTGTCGATCATCTGATTCCGACCGAGCTGATGCTGAAGAAAATCTCCGAGGCGATCGCGGCCCGCACCGACCCTGATTTCGTGATTATCGCCCGGACCAACGCAAGGCGCGTCTACGACCTCGACGAAGCCTTGCGCCGTGCGGAAGCCTTTCACAAGGCGGGCGCCGACATGCTGTTCGTCCACACGCGCGATGCCGAGGAAATCCGAATCGTCGGCGAGCGCCTGCCAGCGCCGCTCATGACCTTCGCCCCGACCGACGGTTTTTCCGGATTCCTCTACTCGCCCCGCGATCTCGCCGGTCTTGGCTACCGCCTCGCCGCCTCCTCCGGCACGGCGTTTGCGGCCATGGTCAAAGCCGTGCGCCAGTCCTATGAGTGTTTGGCGCAGGGGAAGATGGACCCTTTCCTGGGTCCGGGCGGCGCCGATAAGGAGATGAAAGCCGCGCAGACAACCAGCGGCCTGGAGCGTCTTCTGCAAATCGAACGGCGGACCATGAAGGATCATTAAGCAGGATGGGTCGGCCGCGCGCCCGCACCCCCGCAACGGGTCTCCTAGCAGGTGCTGAAAAATGCCGGTTCATCCTTCGACCAAGCTCAGGACGAACGGACGAGGGGCTGAAATGTACTTTAATTTGCCATTAAGCAATATCGTTCGTGGTGAGGCTCTCGAACCATGAACGGTATTCCGACGCAGTCGCTAGGGCAGGTAAGGATGGTGGTGCAATGAAGCAGGGCTTTAAGGTCATGGACAGTGACATTCATGTGCGGGAGCCGCATGATCTGTGGGCCAGGTATATCGAGCCACAGTTCAAAGAGCGCGCCCCGCAGTTTACCAATATTCCGGATGGGTCGAGCCCGGGCGTGTGGCGTTTTGAGGGCAAGGTGTTTCCTGCCTACATCGATCGCCCGGAACGCCAGCGCCTGGCCAAAGTACGACGGCAGAGGGCACACAACCGCCACGAGGAGCTCGGACGCGAGGTTGGCCCTGAAGAAGAGCGTCGCGGCGAAGACCCGCAGGGGATGCTGCACGCCATGGACGTGGAAGGCATCGACGTCTCGATCGTGTTTCGCACTCGCGCTGCCCATGTGGTTGCGGTGGATGGCTTGGACGCAGAACTTGCCGCCGCGGTCTGCCGCGCCTTTAACAACTGGCTCGCCGACTTCTGCAGCACCAACCGCGCGCGCCTGAAACCGGCCGCTCTCTTACCGGCGCAGGACGTAAAGCTCGCGGTGGCAGAGGCGCGGCGTAGCGTCAAAGAGTTAGGGGCCGTGGCCGTGGTGTTGCCCAACCAGCAGGTCAACGGGCGGCCGTGGTACGACCGATATTACGATCCCCTCTGGGCCGAAGCGGAACGGCTGCGCGTACCCGTTGCCTTTCATGGCATCCAGATGGCCTACCAGGAGCATTTGGGACGGCGTTACCTCGATAACTTCGCTATGGCGCACGCCGTGGCCCACCCAGTCGAGATGATGCTGGCATTGGGAAGTATGTTGACGGGCGGGGTCTTCGAACGTTTTCCAGGATTGACCGCGGCCTTTCTAGAAGGGAGCTGTAGCTGGGTGCCGTGGTGGCTATGGTGTTTGGACGAGCGCGTCGAGAAGTTCGGCGACGACGAACGATTCCCGTTAAAGATGCCCCCCAGCGAATATTTTCGACGTCACTGCTATGTCTCAGTTGACCCGGATGAGGCGGTGTTGCAGTACACCATTGAGGCTATGGGTGATGACAACATCGTCATTTCCACCGATTGGCCGCACGACGACTCCGCCTATCCGCGCGCCATCGAGACATTTTTGCAACTTGACGGTGTTAGCGAGGCAAGCAAGCGTAAGATTCTGTGGGACAACTGCGCTCGCCTCTATAGCATCCAATAAACTCTAAAAGCCCTATCTTCTCAGATGACTGGAAGCTAACATATTCCCAGGCGACAGGAGAACGACCAGAGATTGGAAGGAGGATGCTCCAATGAAGGTACTTAAACCCGATGCGATCCCCGCAGAGCCAGCGAATAGTCCCTTGTTCACAGGCGGTCCCGTGACGCGACAGCCGCTACTAACGCCTGAGATGAGCAACAACTTTAGTCTTGGCGTTGTCAACTTCAGTGCGGGTGCCCGAAACAAAATGCACACCCATAGCAGCGATCAGGTGCTATTTGTCACTGCCGGCAAGGGTATCATCGCCACGGAAACGCACCGGGAGGTAATCAGCGTAGGAGATGTCGTGCACATTCCGGCGGAAGAGAAACATTGGCATGGCGCAACGCCTGATTCATCATTCTCCCACATTGCTTTAACGGCGAAAGGGAGCACGACCACCCAGGTGGAAGAGTAAGTCAGCTGAGCAAAGCGAGGGTGAGGGGGGCGTGCTGGCTCTATGACCCCTCCACTGCACCGCTCTCGCCTCTCGCCTAACTGGATCGTGGCATGAATCACGGATTTAGCCGCACTATCGGGCCAAGAAGTGAATCGCTTCGCTCTGCCAAGATTGTCTAGAAAGAAAAGCCCGACCCCAAAAACTTCGGCTGACCCCTTTTCTGGACCTATACAATCCTGACCCTCCAGCTTCCCTCTTTTTTAGAATCACTTCGCCAAGAGCTTTTTCATCTGTTCGAGCACTTCCGGAGGCTGAACCATTAATTCTTTCGCCGTAGCCTGCAGTTCGTCACCGCTGGTTGGACTTGTGAGCCAGTCCCGCTTTTTCACTTCCCCCAAGAGTTCGGGGTCATTCATCGTCTTCATAAAGGCTTCGCGCAAAATCTTGACCCGCTCCGGAGGTATCCCAGGGGTGCCGATATACGGGCGACCAAGCTCATCCGGGGCGAGGAGCACTCTCACCAGGCGCCTGGTGTTCTCAGGGGTTTTGTATCTGTCCATCAGCTCCCAGATCGTCGGCACGTCGGGGAGTTTCTCGTGGCGTTTTCTGCCGCCTTGAATTAGCACCCGAACGAAGCCGGTCTTCGCCCAAGTACTACCAGGCTCACTGCCGAAAAAAGCCTGGACCGTTCCCCCCCAGCAGTGGACCTCCCCCTTTTCTATAGCGAGGTTTACATCTGACGCGCCCCCGTACCCGGCCACAACATTGAACCTAAGCCCCAAGGCGTCTTCGAGAAGCTTTGGCCAATAATGGCTTGCGGTCCCCACCCCCGTGGCCCCGCACTTTGGCGGCACTGAAGCTCTGCGAATATCTTCTAGGCTCTTATAAGGGGTATCCGCCCGGATATAAAAAATCCGGTCCGTCTGCTCTGGCTGACCGATCCAGGAGAATTTTGCCCAGTCATATTGGACTTCCTTCCGTCCCATAAGCTGTTCAATGTAGAGCGAAGGGGTGACAGTCCCGATGGTCAAACCATCGGGCTTTGCCACGCCGTATATATAATTGCCAGCCGTCATAGAACCGGCGCCCGGTATGTTCTGGACCACCAATGAAGGGTTCCCAGGTATGTGCTTCCCCACGTGCTGAGCGATAAGACGCGCCCAGAGATCAAAGGTCCCTCCGGGGGAAAAGCCCACCACGATCCTGACGGTCTTCCCTTTATAAAAAGGTTCGGCTTGAGCTTGGAGGCTAGGAGAGAACCACAGGCTGCTTGCTATAAAGAGGCTAAGCGCCCCGACAAAAACATTCTTCTTCATAAGCATCTCCTGGGATTCAGTTCATTCGCTCCAAAACTTTCTGATCTCCCCATTGAGTTCCGAACCAAAAAAGCCCGGTTGGGGAGACTCAATCCGGGCGATGGCGTGGGATCAAAGATGTGACGGGATCGGACAACCCAGCCGCGGTCCGTGGGCGTGAAGAGTGATTCGTCAATACTGCCCCATCATTTTCCCAACAGCTTCTTCATCCGTTCGATGACCTCCGGGGGCTGAGTCATAACCTCCTTGGCCAAGGCTTCCAACTCCTCACCGCCGGTTGGTTCTATCTCCACGTTCTGTTTTTCGGCCAGAGCTAGGAGTTCAGGATCAGTCAGTGCCTTCATAAAAGCCTGGCGTAAAATTTTGACCCGGTCCGCGGGAACACCCGGCGGTCCCATTATCGGACGACCCAGGTCGCCGGAGGCCAGCACTAACTTAGCTAACCGGCGAGACGACTCTGAGGTTTTGTATTCATCCATGAGTTCATAAAGCGTAGGGACGTCGGGCAGCCTTGGATCCCGCTTTGATCCGGTCTGAATCAGGACCCGAACAAATCCTTTTTTACGCCAACTGAAGTAAGGTTCACGACGGCTCAAAAAGGCGGAAAGGGTAAAGGCGCGGCACTGGGCCTCACCTCTTTCCACTGCCAGGTCCATGTCGGGCCCACCCGGATAGCCGGCCACGACGTCAAATTTCGTCCCAATGGTTTCCTCCAAGAGTTTGGGCATATAATAGGCGATTGAGCCAGTGCCCGTGGCTGTGCACTTAGGGAGCTGAGAGGCCCCACGCACGTCATGCATGGTCTTGTAGGGAGTATCGGCCCGCATGATGAGCAAATTATTCGACCTATCGGTGCTCCCAATCCAGGAAAACTTGGCATAGTCAAACTGGACCTCTGTGCGCCCTACGAGCTGATCGAAATAAATAGCCGGCAGAATCGACACGAGCGTCAAACCGTCAGGCGCGGCTAGACGATAGACATGGTTGGCCGCAATCACCGAGCCGGCGCCACCCATATTCTGCACGATAACCTCCGGATTCCCGGCAATATGCTTACGCAGATAAGGAGCGATAAGGCGGGCATACTGATCATAGTTAGATCCCGCAGGACTCCCTACCACAAGCTTTATGCTCTTGCCTTGGTAGAAAGGGGTCTGGGCTTGGAGGCCAGAGTTCCATGCCAACAAAAAGAAAAGGCCAAAGATACTTCTCTTCATAGCACTCTCCTTTCTGCTAACTGCGCCAGATACGATTGCCACTAAATCCGGCGCCCTCCTGTTCTCCCATTTGGCAAGTCTAACGCGAAGTCGATCAAAGCCTCTATTAACCTTTTAGAATTGCCTTCAGCCTTTCAATGACCTCCGCAGGTTGAGCGATCACCTCTTTTGCTATTGCTTCTAGCTCTTCGCCGCTCATTGGCCTTGCTTCCCATCCTCTCTTCTTGGCTTCCGCCAAAAGCTCAGCGTCGCTAAGCGCCTTCATGAAGGCCACGCGCAGAATCTTGACCTGGTCTGCAGGGATGCCTGGGGTGCCCACGATTGGGCGTCCGATATCGGCAGGAGAGAGAAGTACTCTGGCCAAGCGCTTGATTGCCTCGGGTGTCCTTTGTTTTTCCATCAGCTCATAGACCGTCGGGACCTCAGGTAGCCTTTCATCGCGCTTTGACCCTCCCTGAACGATTATCCGAACAAACCCTGTCTTAGCCCAGATTCGCCCAGGCTCACGACCAAAAAAAGCTGAGACTGTACCGGCGCGACATTGCACCTCCCCTTTCTCGATTGCCAGATCGACTTCTGACGCGCCCGGGTATCCGAGCACAAGGTTGAATTTGAGGCCGAGGGCCTCTTCCAGAAGTTTAGGAAAATAATGACCGGATGTGCCGGGCCCGGTGGCTCCGCATCTGGGCGGCTCGGAAGCCTTGCGAACATCATCGAGGCTCTTGTGGCCGGTGTCTGACCGCATCGATAGCATCTCATCGCCCCGCTCAGGTGTACCGATCCAAGCAAACTTAGACCAATCGAACTGAACCTCTTTTTGTCCCACAAGCTGATTGAAGTAGAGGGCCGGAGCAATCAATCCAAGAGTCAAACCATCAGGCTTTGCCACGCTATAGACATGGTTAGCGGCAACCAAGGAGCCCGCCCCGGGCATGTTCTGAACGATAAAGGTTGGGTTTCCAGGAATGTATTTGCCCATGTACTGCGCGATGGCGCGCGCCCATAGGTCATTGGTTCCTCCTGGGGTGTACCCAATAACAACCCTGACGGTTTTGCCCGCATAGAATGGGGCTTGAGCGTGAGGAGTAGAGCTCAGCAGTAGAAGGATCAAAAGGGCTAACATTACTCTTCTCATTGGCCCCTCCTTTGATCATGCCTCTGAAATAAAAACAATGTCCGGTTGGGAGACCCACTCCGGACGATGGCGTGGGATCAAAGATGTGACCGGATCGAGGAACCCAGCCTAAGTTAGTGTCGCGTATATAGGGCATGTTTATTATGGCTGTCAAGCAAAATGCCTGGAGTAGGAAGCCCCGAGCTCTCTGAATTTTAGATTCGTTGCCGCTTGCGGTTCAGAAAAGATTGTCAAGATTTGAAAGCCAGACCCCAGCGCCCCTTTCTTGTCGTCTCAAAGTTTGAGCTGGTTCGGTTGGCAAACGGCTTTGGACCGCCGTCGCAAGTGCAATCGAATCGGCGAGAAGAATAAGTCAATAACTCAGGCCCGACCCCCAATCTTTCCCCGTTCCGGGTGTTGGAGCGTAGGAGCGACTCTTTAATAAACCGAAGCTGCTCTCGATTCTTCACAAGCCGAAGCAAAAGTGATTCGACACGAGTGGTGCGAGTGTAATCTTTTTCGTTCGGGTATGGTGGAGAAGTGATCACGCCCGCGAGGCCTGACGGAATGTGATCAAGGCGTCGCGCATCATCTAGAAAAACCTGCGCCGCCACTTTGTCATTCCCGTTAATCTTGGCATGCTCCATCTCCGAAATCATCAGACTAGTATGCTGCCCGAAGTGTTTAAGAACATCGTAATCAGTCTTGGCTTTCGTGCGATAAATTTCCGGTCCGAATGCAAAATTTCCCGCCCCGTTGGCAACCACATGGGCCAACGCGAGGAAGAAGAAGTCGCGAATTTCCCCCGGCTGGTCCGTCGTTAGTTCTTCGATTTCATCACGCAGAATCAACAGGCGCTGTTGCGGGCGCTCGCTTAAGAATCCGGTCGGCAACAGTTTGTCTTCATCTTCGCTCAGGCAATATCCGGTCCTTGGTGCGCTCTCCCTTTCTCTCACCATCATTGTGTAAAACGAAAGTGGAGGCAAAACTGTGTTGAATCATTCTCTCTTCAGCACCGGTTACGATTCGATGTAGCAGAGAAGACAGAAGATGAACGTCTAATGACCAGTTCGTTTTCACAGCGGACACCAAAACGGCAAAAGGATGTGCATCGCACCCGACGCTGGGAACGCCACTCTTCTTTGCCTCTACCAAGGTTGTGCCCGTTCCACAAAATGGGTCACACAGTAAATCCGTCCTACGAAGTCCAAACCGTTCAATATACCGGCGCACCAAGTGAGGTGGATAAGAAAGAACGAAGCGATACCAATCATGGATTGGGGTGTCGGTCTTCTGAATTACGTTAATCCCCGTCTGAATCGGCCGCATCTGTAGTTCTTCACTGGCCATCGCGTTCGTACCAACCGAGCTAGTTAGTCGGCTATTGTACTCGGGAAGATCTCAGCGTCAAACAAAAAATGTGGATAACATTGCGGTCATATGGGTAACATCGGGGTCAAGTTCTTGAATCTTGAGTTTTCTGCCTGCTGCACTAGCGTTAAGAAAAGCCGGGCTGCGGAAAGCCAGTCCGGGTTGTGATGCAGAATCAAAGATGTGACCGGATCGGGCCGACCCAGTCGTGGAGCCAATTCACCGCTGATTCTACTCGCGGAAATTGGAGCGTCAAATGAAAAAACAGGCAACAGCCAATAGGCAGTAGGCAATAGGCAATAGGCAATAGGAAAGCAAAACAAACAGGCAAGAGGCAAGACGACGATCACAGACCACGTAGGGGTCTGGGCCCGATCTGGATCTCAGCGGATCTAATCGCTGACTTATTCTGCCGTAAGGAGCCATTTCGCTGCAGAGCCAAACCCGCTCTGGACGACCCACCCCGATCACTGAACCGCCTCCCTCGCATCTTGAGTCCTCCTTTCCTCCCGTTATACCATGAGGATTCTTTTTCACGGCGGCTGACATGCGACCCCTCGATGGCATCACAGTAATTGCGTTCGAGCATGCAGTTGCGGCGCCGTTCGCCACCCGCCAGCTTGCGGACCTCGGCGCGCGCGTGATCAAGATCGAGCGGCCCAATGTCGGCGATTTCGCGCGCGACTACGATAAGACGGTCAAGGGCATGTCCTCGCATTTCGTGTGGCTCAACCGCTCCAAGGAAAGCCTTACGCTGGATCTCAAGCACCCGCGTGCCATGCAAATCCTCGAACGGCTACTTGAGCGTGCGGACGTGGTGATCCAGAATCTCGCGCCTGGGGCGGCGCGACGGCTCGGGCTCAGCGCCGAATCCCTGCTGGCGAAATATCCTAGGGTCATCGTTTGCGACCTGTCGGGCTACGGGGATGCCGGGCCGTACGCGACGAAAAAGGCCTACGATCTGCTGGTGCAAAGCGAGAGTGGCGTCCTGTCGGTAACCGGAACCGCCGACACCCCGAGCAAAGTCGGCATTTCCATCGCCGACATCGCGACCGGCATGTACGCCTATTCCGGCATTCTCACGGCGCTTTACCAGCGCGAGAAATCGGGCAAAGGCACGCGCATTGAGGTTACAATGTTCGAGGCGCTGGCCGAGTGGATGGGTTACCCGCTTTATTACACTCATTTCGGCGGCAAGGCACCGGCCCGCACCGGTCCCGACCACGCGACGATCGTCCCGTATGGCCGTTATCAAACCGTCGACGGCAAGAGTGTAATGCTCGGGTTGCAGAACGAACGCGAATGGGCAGTGTTCTGCGAGAAAGTGCTACTGCAGCCCAAACTCGCGCAAGACCCGCGCTACGATTCGAACTCGAAGCGCGCCGCCAAGCGGGCCGAGATTAATGCGCTGATCACCAAAGTCTTTGCGACGCTTACTGCCGAACAGTTGATCGAGCGTCTTGATGCCTCAGGTATCGCCAATGCGCGCATGAACACGCCGGACGAAGTGTGGGAGCATCCGCAACTAAAAGCCCGCAACCGTTGGCGCGAGATGGACTCGCCGGCCGGGCCCTTGGCGATGCTGCTGCCGCCGGTGACGATGCCAGATTTCGAGGCGCGCATTGACGCGGTGCCCGCGTTGGGAGAGCATACCCAGAGCATCCTAGCCGAGTTAGGTTACAATAGCCGGGATATTGCTGCGCTGCGGGAGGCAGGCGTAGTGTAAGTTGCATCAGCGGCAGAATCGTTTGGAGGAAAACGTGGATCTCCCGGTCACTGCAAAGAAACAGCAGGCTACCGTGCCACCGACCCAAGCGCTGTCGGAATTCCTTGCCGAGATCCACTATGAGGATCTGCCGCAAGAGGTCATAGCGCGCACCGAGGAACTCTTTCTCGACTGGTTTGCTTCGGCGCTCGCCGGAAAAGGCGCGCGCCCGGTGAGGGTGCTGGAAAAATTTGCCGCACAGATGGGACCGGCAAGCGGGCCGGCCGAAGTCCTGACATCGCGCAAACGCACGTCGTCGCTATTCGCTGCGCTCGTGAACGGCGCAGCGTCGCATGTGGTGGAGCAGGACGACGTCCACAACGGGGCGGTGCTGCATCCCGGTGCAGTTGTTTTCTCTGCGGTGCTGGCTGCAGCGCAGGAAACCGGCGCCTCGGGTAAGGAATTCATGGCGGCAGCCGTGGCCGGATATGAAGCGGGCATTCGCATTGGTGAGTTTCTGGGCCGCTCGCACTACAAGGTTTTTCATACCACCGGCACGGCCGGCACGCTTGCGGCCGCCGCGGGTGTTGCTCGCCTCCTCAATCTCGATGCCTCGCGTTTGCAGCATGCATTGGGTTCGGCGGGCACGCAGGCAGCCGGACTTTGGCAATTCCTGCGCGACGCTGCCGACTCAAAGCAGTTGCACACCGGAAAAGCCGCCGCCGACGGGTTGCTCGCGGCTTACGTCGCGCGCGACGGCTTCACCGGCGCACGGCGCATCCTCGAAGGCGAGCAAGGCGTGGCGGCGGCCATGTCCTCCGATGCCGATCCGCGCAAACTGACCGACGGGCTTGGGTCGCGCTGGGCTTTGCCGGAAACTTCATTCAAGTATCACGCCTCGTGCCGTCACACGCATCCGGCTGCGGATTCGCTGCTGGAGCTGATACGCGAGCACAAGCTCAAGGCCGAAGATATTGCGGCTGTAAGTGCACATGTGCATCAGGCCGCGATCGATCTGCTCGGTCCGATCATCGATCCGCAGACCATCCACCAGTCGAAGTTTTCAATGGGCTTCGTGCTAGCACTCATCGCAAATTACGGCCGGGCGGGACTTGCTGATTTCAGTGACGAGGCGCTGCGCAACCCGAAGCTGCGTAGCTTCCACGACAAGGTGAAGATGGTGCTCGACCCGGAGATTGACCGCGCCTATCCCAGGCGCTGGATGGGACGGGTGACGGTTCAGACCCACGACGGACGGCAACTCGAAAAACGCGTGACTTCACCCAAAGGCGATCCCGACAACGCGCTGACACGGGAAGAGCTGGAGGAAAAGGCGCTGCGGCTCGCCGCCTATGCCAACGGCGCGTCCTCCGGCGAAATGAAAAAAGCGATCGTCCGGATCTGGCGGCTGCACGATGAAGCCAACGTGCGCGACTTTCTCGGTGCCAAATGATCGCCGCTTGCTACGCTCTAAGCCGGAGGATGTTGTATGTCTGCAGCGGCCGGTGGAGTCCCTTGAACGACAGTTCTCCGACCGATTCGGCGTCTACGAGCGACTCAACGGCGCTGTAGAGCCGCTGCGATATCAGGATCTGGCCTGGACGAGCTTGATCACAGAGCCGGGCTGCCAAGTTCGGGACCGTACCGATGGCCGCGTAGTCCCGCCGACCTTCGAAACCGATTCCGCCGATGGTCGCATACCCGGCGGTGATCCCAGCTCCTAAACCCAGCGTATAGCCGCGGTTGCCCCATTTGGTCTGTAGCGTGGCGACGCGGTCGCGCATCGCGACGGCCATGCGGACGGCCCGCTCTTCCGAATCCGGCACGAGTACGGGGTCGTTGAAGAACACCATCATGCCGTCGCCGGTGAATCGTTCCAGGGTTCCTTCGTGCTTCAGGATCAGCGGACCCAACTCCGCATGGTATTCCCAAAGCACGTCCATGACCTCTTCCGGCTCGTTGGTTTCCGCAAAAGCTGTGAATCCCCGAAGATCGATGTATACGACGCTGATCTGGCGACGGTGGCTCTTAAGGGGGTCCTCGGCGCCACCCGTGACGATGAGTTCGGCGAGGTGAGGGGAGAAAAAACGCTTCAGCCGCTCGAGCCGCTCGAGCTGCGCGACCTGTTCTTGCACGCGTGTCTCGAGCGTTTTGTTCCATTGTGAAAGTTGGCCCATCTGCGCTTGGACCGTATCGTGAAGCTGTTTGATCCGGATCAGCGAGCGAACGCGTGCGAGCAGTTCCGGGTGGCTTGGCGGCTTGCTCAGGAAATCATCGGCGCCGGCTTCGATACCGTTGATCCGTTCCACATTCGCGTCCATGCCGGTGAGCATGACCACCGGCAGGAACATCGTCGCGGGATTCTCGCGGATCTTCCTGCAGACTTCATAGCCCGTCATGTCCGGCATCATGACATCGAGTAGCACCAGGTCCGGTTGCTCGCGTTCGATTTGTGCGAGCGCCTCCGGACCGGTGGCGGCGGTGCAGACCGTGTAACCCTTGGCTTCAAGGAGATCAGCTAGGACCTCCACGATGTCGGCCGCGTCGTCAACAACGAGAATTTTGGCTTGATCGGGCATGGGCCGCTTATTTTACTCGCGGAAATTGGGGCGTCAAGAAAGATAAGGATGAAGGATGAATGAAGAAGGCTCCGCGACAAGGATTAGCGGATCAGCCTCAGGCTGAAACAGGCGATAGGGAAAGGGAGGAAGGATGCAATCTGGAAGAGACTACAGGCCCGTTAAAACTTTCTCTATTCTGCCCTCAATTTCCCTACGATCACTTAACCTCGACGAGACCGACGCCATTCACCGTGCTGGTGGCCAGCACCGGGTTGCCGTCGGGCGTGACGTCCATCTTGCGCACGATGTAGCCGCCAGACGGGATCGTCCAGGTCTGGAACTTCTCCGTCTTCGGGTCGAACCGCACGACCGTGTTCGGCTTGGTCCCGGATTCGCTGTACCAGATCGCGCCCTTCGCGAACACGATGCCGTAGGGCTCCGACTTCGGCCCGCCGGGCGACTGCCATTCGGCGACCTTGCCGGTCTGCGGATCGAGCCGACCCAGATAGCCCCGCGGGTAGTCCGTGTAATAGATGACGTCGTTGCCGTCGTAGGCCATGCGGCGCGGACGCGCGCCCGCGTCCGGCAGCGCATATTCCTTTATCTCCATCGTCTTCGGGTCAATGCGCGCGATCTTGTTGGTGCCGAAGAGAACAACGTGGGGCACGCCCTTGGAATTGACCATGATGCCATAAGGGCGCGACCGCGGCGTCGGCGACGTGACGAGCTTGATCTCACCCGTTTTCGGATCGAGCCGTCCGATCATGTTGGATTGCTGCAGCGTAAAGAACAGGATCCCGCTCTGATCGAAGGCGAGTGAGTGCGGGTCCTTCGCGTCCGGGTCCGGCATCTTGTATTCGGTCACGGCGCCCGTCTTTGGATCGAGCTTGCCGACGATCCCTATGTGGTTCCCCGTGAACCAGATATTGCCGTCCCTATCCTCGACCAGCCCATGCGGCGCGGTGAGCGGCGTCTTGAGCGGATATTCCTTGACCTGGCCGGTCTTCGGATCGACCCGTCCGAGCCTGTTGGTCATCTGCCCGGTGTACCAGATGGCGCCGTCCCGGGTGGCGAGCGGGTCGTGTGGGCGCGAGCCGGGTATCGGCACCTGCCACTCCTTGATGTCGATCCGCGCCGGCCCGGGGATGATGTTGGCGACGGGCTTAGGCTTTTCTGGAAAATTCTTGGCCAGATAATCGGTGACGAGGTTGATCTGATCGGGCGGAATCGGGACCTCAAAATTGAGCATCATCCTGATAGCGGTGTGCCAGTACGCCTGAGGGTAGCCTGACGAAACGACGCGGGAAAGCCCGTGACAGCCGCTGCAATAGGCCGCGACGGCTTCCTTGCCGGGCCCGTCGGGCAGGTTCGGCGGCGTCTGGCCGCGCGCGGGCGGGATCGAGCACAGCACAGCTGCGGTGAGCGCGAGCAGAAACGATTTCGTCAACATGGGTTCCTCCCAAAGAAGCTGCGTAAATACTGTCACAGGCAAAAGGCATTAGGCAACAGGAAAGGTAAAAGTAAAAAGGCAAAAAAAAGGCGAAAGGCAGAAAAACAAAGATGAAGGATGAAAACGGAAGGATGACAAGAAGGACTAAGCAGTCCTCGTCATCGGCTCTTGGTTTTGGATGATGACCTGGGGGTTCAGGTTTTCCTTGGGGACCGGCAATCCCTGCTCTTTCAGGAGCGCCACGTGCTCCTCGATACCCCACTTGGCTTTGTACAGACAGTCCTCCACAGAATGGCCGATTCCTGTAAACCCTTCCAAATCAGGGGAGTAGAATCCGAAGAAGCTCGGATCTTCTGTCGCTTCGATAACGAGAGAGTATTTGAGATCTATCACGATTTCCTCCCCTATTTCAGTCCTGAAGCCTTCAATATAGCGTTGCAGGTTCCTGTCGGGACTTCTTTAGAACCATGATAATCGACTCGGATTAATCTGTCCACACCCGGTTTCCCGTAGTAACGGATCGATCCTTTCTCCTTTATGAGTCTGAATCCGTTCTGTTCTAAAAGCCTTACAAGCTCACTAAATTTCATTGGTCGAACCGCACTAATGGTCGCTCATTGTACTCGTCGAGATTGGGGCGTCAAGAAAAACAAGGATGAAGGATGAAAGCGGAAGGATGAAAGAAGATACAAGGCACGAGGCACTAGGCAGTAGGCAATAGTAAGAAAAACAACAAGGCAATACGCGGAGCGACTCAATCCGCCGCCTTGATTTCTCTTGCCTAGCGGATAGATTCAGCACTGATGCTCCGCATTGCGACCCTCAACACCGCTCAGAACCAGAAATGTTGGGAGCTGCGCCGAGAACTGATTGCCCAGCAGCTAGCGGAGCTTAAGCCCGATTTTCTCGCGCTGAACGAAATCTACTTACCGCTCCAGACCGGCCGGTGGCTGCAGCGGTCCGCTGAGGAACGAATCGGCGTAGGCTACCCGCTATTGCAGTCGTCGAAAGTCGGCGAGGACACACGAACGCAGGCTGAGGGGCTGCTCACGCGTCACCCTGTTATTGAGACGGTAAACCTCGATTATCGCTCACACAACTGCGTCGCACAGGTCGCCCGCTTTAAGATCGCCGGACAAATCCTTGACGTCTACGTCACTCACCTGATCGCCGCGCGCGTGGAGGACGCCGCGCGTCAATATCAGGTCGAGCAGCTCTTGGAATGGATCCAGACCCGCGACGACGCTGACTTCTCCGTCGTATGCGGCGACTTCAATGCCGCTCCGGACCAACCATCCATACGCCTTATGTCCAGCGCTTTCCGGCCGACTCAGACCAAACCCACTGCTTTTACACCCTTGCGGGAACCGGGCGGGAAACCGACCCATCCCGAGTGGGATCGGTTTGATCGATGCATTGACTACATTTGGGTTAAAGAATCCGTCAGAGTTCAAGTCTCGGGCCTCTGCTTTGACAAGCCTGCCCCGGACAATCCGGACTTGTGGCCTTCAGACCACGTAGGGGTCTGGGCGGATCTGGATCTGGGCAGCCATGAGGCAACAGGCAACACGAAAGTCAAAAGGCAAAAGTAAAAATCAAACGAAAAAAGGAAAAAAGAGGCGAGCGGCCGATCACAACTCGCGGATCACATCGAACTGGGCGGCGTACTGGCTGGGATCGATCCGAGCCTCGATGACGGTGAGTGTGCTGGAACGCAATGCCTCCTTCAGCGCGGCAGCATACTCCGCTTCGGTACCGACGGAGGTCCCTCTGCCCCCGAAAGCCTCGGCGATCTTGATGTAGTTTGGATTGCGGAACTCGGTGCCGACCACCGCCAGCCCTTTCTTAACCTGCTTGATCTTGATCTGGCTGAGAGCCTGGTCGTTGAGCACGACGATCACCGGACCCACGCCCAACTCCATTGCCGTCTGCAATTCCGCCATCCGCATCCAGAAGCCACCATCTCCGCACAGCGAGACCACCTGCCGGTTCGGGAAGACAAGCTTGGCCGCGATGGCCGCGGGAACGCCGCAGCCCATGCTGCCCAACGGGTTGGACATCAGCACGGAGTTCGGCTGATAGGGGCGCCAGATCTGGCTCAGCAGCAGCTTGGAAGCCCCGACGTCGGTGGTCAGGATCACGTCATCGGCGGTGAGTTCCCTGGTGACATCGAAGACCCGGAACGGCGCCAGCCCCTGTGTGGGCAGGGCCAAGGCATCGTAGACTTTCTTTCGGTAAGCTGGAGCTACGCTCTCGTCCCACTTGTGCTCCGCAGACAGCGCGTCGGTCAGCATCGAGAGGATCTCGGCGATATTGCCCACCAGCTCCATCTCCGCATGGTAGATCTCGTTGTAATTGCTGACCCGATCGATGGCGATAAGGGGCTGAGTGTACTTCCACGGCTTCGCCAGCATGTCGGCGGGATCCAATCCCACGCCAATGATGAGATCGGCCTTGCCCAGAATCTCCATCTCGAGCTTGCCGCCGATGAAGATGCCGGCCGAGTAGGAATGATTCTCCGGCAGCGCCCCCTTTACTTTGGGGGTACAGAAGACGAGCGTCCCGATCCGCTCCACCAGCCTCTGCAGTTGCGGGTAGGCTTTATCCCAGCGTAGCCCCATGCCAACGATAATGACCGGCGCCTTCGCCTCCTGAATTCTACCCACCACTCGATTGAACCCCGCCGGCTCCTCCGCGTACAGGCGGGTCATCACCTGCTTCGTAACCGAAGGCAGTGGCTTATCCGCCACCGACTGCTGGGCCACATCGTCGGGGATATCCAGCTGAACAGGGCCGGGTCGGTCCTCCAAGGTGGTGCGGAAGGCCCGCTGCAGCATCTCGTGGGCCCACTCCGCGGAGAGAGACGCTGTCCATTTGGTAATCCCTTGAAAGAGCTGCCTGTGGTTTAGCGTCTGCCGGAGCACCACCTGGCTCGCGCCCCATGGATAGCTATCCGACAGGACCAGGAGCGGCGCGCGCTCCAGATAGGCATAAGCGACACCGTTGGCCACATTGGTGACGCCGGGCGATATAGACGTCGCCACGACACCGGGGGATTCCGGTCAGCTCCGCAATAGTACAGGCCATCACGGCGGACGCCGTTTCGTGGCTGTTTAGAACGAACCGGATGCCGTCCTTCTCAGTGGCGTCGAGCAGGTCAATGGTGCCGCCCCCGCCTGGGATTCCAAAAAGGTATTGGACGCCCTCGCGCTTCAGCATGTTCGAGATGAGTTGTACAACAGTAGTCACGGTATTTCCTTATTCAGTCATGTACGTCCGCCTCGGCGGAGGCTTAATTTGTGATTAGCCTCAGGCTAACATCATCTTGCGCTGGCACGTGGCAATCACTACCCGATTTACCTCCTCTCCCTCGACGGGAGAGGATTGAGGTGAGGGTGCCCCAAATTTTCTTGCCCCCTCACTCTAACTCTCTCCCTCCAGGGGAGAGAGAATAAGAAAAATCCCCGGGGGCATGCATAAACCTCAGCAGTAACACACTCCAGAAATGTCAAACTCTGCGCGTTCCCGTCTGACCTGCAAACAACGCTTTTCAACACTCTCGCTTTCACGCGATCAACCTGCGGCAGCGGCTCCCCACCGTTTGCGCACGGTCGGCGCCGCCATCACGATCAGGATCAAAACCGTGGCGACGATGAACCCGAGGCTGATAGGCCGCGTGACGAACACCGAGAGATCTCCGCGCGAGACCTGCAACGCCCGCCGCAGGTTTTCCTCCACCATCGGCCCGAGCACGAACCCGAGCATCATCGGCACCGGGCTACAGTCGAGCATCCTCCAAACGATTCCGAGGATGCCGAAGATCGCCATGAGATAGATATCGAACGAGCTGTTGTTCACGCTGTAGATGCCGATCGCTGAGAACACCATGATCGCGGGGAAGAGCAGGCGATAGGGGACCTTGAGCAGGCTCACCCACATGCCGATCAAAGGCAGGTTGAGCACGACCAGCATCACGTTGCCGATCCACATGCTCGCGATCAGTCCCCAGAAGAGATCGGGCTTCTCGGTCATCACCTGTGGGCCGGGCGCAATGCCGTAAATCATGAGCGCACCGAGCATCAGAGCCATCGTCCCGCTTGCGGGAATCCCTAAGGTGAGCATCGGGATAAACTTGCACTGCGCGTCCGCGTTGTTGGCGGACTCGGGCCCTGCTACTCCCTCGATAGCGCCGTGGCCAAAACGCGACGGCTCCTTGGCAAGCTTCTTCTCGACCATGTAGGACGAGAACGAGGCGATCGCTGGCGTGGTGCCGGGCAGTACGCCGAAGAATGCCCCGACCCCGGTCCCCCTGACAATCGGGCCAAAAGAGCGCTTCAGGTCCTCTTTGGTCGGGAAGAGGTTCGTCACCTTGGAGGTGAAGACGCGGCGCTCTTCAGGGTCGCTCAGGTTGCTGATGATTTCGCCCACCGCGAACACCCCCACGGCGATAGTCACGACGCCGATGCCGTCCGCCAGCTCGTAGAATCCGAAGGAGAAACGCTTGACCCCGGAATTGACATCGGCACCCACGATCCCGAGTAGCAACCCCACCACCACCATGGCGAGTGACTTGGCCATGTCGCCGTGCGCGAGCACCGCCGCGGCGACCAGACCCATCAGCATCAGCGAGAAATATTCCGCTGAACTGAACTTCAGCGCGAACTCAGCGAGCGGCGGGCCGAACAGCGCGATCAGCAAGGTGCAGACGGTGCCGGCGAAAAATGAGCCGATGGCCGCGATCGCGAGAGCCGCGCCGGCGCGCCCCTGCCGCGCCATCTGATAGCCGTCGATGCACGTGACCACCGCGGCCGTCTCGCCCGGGAGGTTGACCAGGATCGACGTGGTCGAGCCACCGTACATGGCGCCGTAGTAAATGCCGGCCAGCATGATCATTGCCGGTACCGCCGGTACGTTGAAGGTGAGCGGCAGCAGCATCGCAATGGTCGCCATCGGCCCGATGCCCGGCAGGACGCCGATCAAGGTGCCCACCAGCACGCCGATCAAGCAGTAGAGCAGGTTTTGCAGCGACAGCGCCACGCTGAACCCGAAAATCAGGTGGTTGAAGAGTTCCATGACGCGATTGTCAGAAGCCCTTGATCAATGGGTACGGCAGGCCAAGGCCCGAGATGAATACGGCGACCGAAAGCCCGGTCAAGATCACGGTAAGCAGCAAAACCTCGACGAACTTGAACTCCCTGCCCGCGGACGCTGACCCGAAGACAAGGACCGCCAGCGCCGGTATGAAGCCGGCATGGTTCATCAAAACCCCGAACGCGACCACCGAGAGCGGCAGCACGATGAGGGCCCGGAGCGAACAGTGACTCTGAATCTTCTCGCCCCTGCGCAGCCCCATGACCACGACGTAGATGCCGAACAGGACGAGAATGCCGCCGAGCATGCTCGGGAAGTAGCCCGGTCCCATGCGTATCGTAGTGCCGAACGGGTAACCACGAGCGAAGAAAATCGACGCGGCGCCGATCCCGATCAACATGATGCCGGCCCAGAAATCCTTGTTGTTGCGCAACTCGATCTTCATTCGAATGGTATGTTACAGAGCCGGGTTTTCGCAGTTTGCGCAAATTTTCCAGTGGCCAGGCGCACTCGAAGACGGGGGTTGCTCGCGCCAAGGCGCCAAGAACGCCAAGTTCGGGATCGTATTTTTCTTTGCGGCCTTTGCGTCTTTGCGCGAGATACTCCGAGTTTCGGTAGCGGCTCTGCCGCGCTAGCCCTCTGCGGTGAATCCCCCACTTTTACTCCGCTTTGATGTTGCCCTCTTTGATGACCCGCCCCCATTTAGTCGTTTCGGCCGCTATGTACGGGCCGAACTCGGCCGGGCCCAATTTGTCTATCTCCGCGCCTTGATCCAGGAAGAGCTTCTGTGTTTCCGCCGAGCTCAGGATCACCGAGAGCTCCTTGTGCAGCCTATCAACGATCGAGCCCGGCGTGCCGGCGGGGACAAGGATGCCCCACCAGTTGTTCGCTTCGTAGCCCCGAACGCCGGCCTCGGCAATCGTCGGCACATCAGGCAAGGAGACGCTGCGCTTCGATCCGCCGGTGCCTAGCGCCTTGAGCTTGGCGGACTTGATATGAGGCATAGACTGAATGAGCGAGCCGATCGTGGCATGAGTATGGCCTCCCATCACATCGATCATCGCGGGGCCGCCGCCTTTGAACTGGACGATACCAATGTCGATCCCAGCCATCATCTTGAAGAGCTCGGTTCCGAGATGCTGAAAGGTGCCGACGCCCGACGCCGCGAAATTCAACTGGCCGGGCTTTTCCTTGGCGAGCGCGACGAGCTCTTTCACCGAGTTGACCGGAAGGCCCGGAAAGACGGTGAGGGCGCTCGGGCCGGTTCCTAGCTTGGCGACCGGGGTGAAGGCCTTGGCCGGATCGTAGGGCAGCTTCTGAAGTGAAGTATTAATCGCATATGCAGAAGAGATGATGAGCAGAGTGTGGCCATCGGGCTCCGATTTCGCCGCGGCTTCAGTGCCGATGACGCCTCCTGCCCCGCCGCGGTTGTCCGCGACCACTTGCTTGCCGAGCCGTTCAGTCAATTTCGTGGCGATGAAGCGCCCGACGATGTCGTTGCTCCCGCCCGGCGGAAAAGGAATGATGAGGCGCACCGGCTTACTCGGATAGCTCTGCGCCGCTGCCATCCCGGAATACAGCGCGACCGCACAAACCAGCACCATTGCGGAGAGACTTTTCATTTTGCACTTCATTTCGCCCTCCTCCTTTATCCAAAACAGGTACCGGCGTTAGGGGTTAGGCGTCAGGCGTTAGGGGTTTCCCCTTACCCCTGACCTTTCACGCCTTACCGTCTCAAGAGCGGTTGCATTCTATATACATGTAGTGAATTCGGTCAACGCTTCAGGTTGCATGGCGGCCCGATTGTCAGTAATTCTTCAGAGTGTGCGTTCGCCCTTCGACAGAGCTCAGGGCGAACGGGACTTGAAATTGTTTACAATTTTCCGTTCATGCTGAGTCCGTCGAAGCATGAGAAGTGTGTTTTTCAGCAGGCTGTGCAAAAAGATCTCAGAGGCGAGGCGCGCGAGCTTCGTGATTCGTGTTCGTGTCACCACGAAGCGGTCCTCCGGGCTTTCGTGGTCGTTTCTTACCACGATCACGAGCACGGAGTTTCCAAGCACGAGCACGCTTCGGAGCGAGGCGATCGATGGTTCGACGGGCTCACCATGAGCGGAGGGATATACATTAAACTCTATTTCTTAGCCGTTCATCCTGAGCAGCGTCGAAGGATTTCAGCAGCCTGCTAGGGCATCGATGAAGATCGCCGTGATAGATGACTATCAAGACGCATTCCGCACGCTTCGGTGCTACCCGAAGCTCAAGGGGCATGAAGTCCTGATCTATAACGATACAGAAAAGGATCCGGCTCGTCTCGCCGAACGGTTGAAAGAGGCCGAAGCGGTCATCCTGACCCAAGCGCGCTCGCCTTTTCCACGCGCGCTGATCGAGCGCCTGCCCAAGCTCAGATTGATCAGCCAGACCGGGCGAAGCACCGGACACATCGACATCGACGCCTGCACCGAGCACGGCGTCCTAGTCTCGGCGGCTGGCAAGGCCACTGCGCACCCGACCGCGGAGCTTACCTGGGGCCTCATTCTCGCCGCGCTGCGGCATATCCCGTACGAAGTGCGGCGGCTGCGAGAGGGACACTGGCAGTCGACGGTTGGGGTTAGCGTGAAGGGAAAAACGCTCGGCATCTACGCCTATGGCCGCATCGGCAGCCTGGTGGCAAATGTGGGGCGGGCGTTTGGCGCGCGCGTACTGTGCTGGGGGCGGGAGGGATCGCTGGCGCGCGCGAGAGAGGCCGGATACGAGGTCGCGGAAAGCCGAAAAGTTTTCTTCGCCGAAAGCGACATCCTGAGTCTCCATCTCCCGCTCAACGCTGAGACGCGCGGCATCGTCACACGCGAGGATCTGGAGCGCATGAATCCCGCGGCGCTTATCGTGAATACGAGCCGCGCCGGGATCATCGCCGAAGGCGCCCTGTTCGCGGCGCTAAAGGCCGGTCGCCCGGGCTGTGCAGCGGTGGATGTCTTTGAAGACGAGCCCGTGATCGGCGCAGCTCACCCGCTGCTTAAAATGGATAACGTGCTCGCCACGCCTCACCTGGGCTACGTCGAGAAGGAGAACTATGAGCTTTACTACGGACTCGTAGTCGATCAAATCCTCGCCTACGCAGGCGGCAATCCCATCAACGTGATCAATCCCGAAGCGGTCGCAAAAATAGGCGTGAGGCGAGAGCCGTGAGGCGTGAGGGGTGAAAGTTGACATCCGAGCACCTCGTCGGCTACCGTCACGCTGAAATGAATAAGCCTATCGAGGCAAAGGGCGGCACAATCACCGGTGCCGAAGCCGTGGTCGAAATGCTAAAGGCGCACGGCGTCGAGATCATCTTCGGCTTGTGCGGCGACACCAGTTTGCCGTTCTACGACGCGCTGGCGCGGCTTAAGCACGGCATGCGCCATATCCTCACGCGCGACGAGCGCTCCGCGGCCTACATGGCGGACGGTTACGCGCGCGTCTCGGGCAAGGTCGGCGTGTGCGAAGGGCCGAGCGGCGGCGGGGCGACCTATATCCTTCCGGGTCTCGCCGAAGCGAACGAATCTTCAGTGCCGGTGCTTTGCATCAACAGCGACATCTCCGTCTCCGCGCGCGGGCGTTACACGCTTACGGAGCTCGACCAGGGCGCTCTCATGCGACCGGTCACGAAATGGAACGCGGTGCTCGACCGCTCGCAGGACATCCCGCGCGTCTTCCGCGCTGCATTCAACGAAATGACCACGGGCCGGCCGGGCGCCACACACATCGCTCTGCCCTTCGACGTGCAGAACGGACCGGTCGATCGGAACGACGTGTGGGGTGAAGGGAGCCTCGGACAATATCCAGCGCATCGCGTCGCGCCGGACCCGTTCTTCGTCGAGCTCGCGGCGAAACTGTTGCGCACCGCGTCGCGTCCGGTCTTCGTCTGTGGCGGCGGCGTGGTGATCGCCGGAGCGGAGCAGGAGCTTCTCCAGCTAGCGGAGCGACTCTCGGCCCCCGTCGCGACCAGCGTCAGCGGCAAGGGTTCGATCTCAGAGGAGCACCCCCTCGCTATCGGCGTCGTCGGCTCGAACGGCGGCACGCCCGAGACGCGCGCCGTCGTCGATGAGGTGGATCTGGTCGTCTTCGTCGGCTGCCGCGCGGGCTCGGTTACCACCGAGCGCTGGCGCCATCCCGCGCCCGACAAGGTGAACGTGATTCACCTGGACGTGGATCCGGCGGTGCTTGGCGCCAACTACCGCGTCGACGTGCCGCTAGTTGGTGATGCGAAGCTAACACTAGCGGCGCTGAACGAGGCGCTCGCGACGGTGCAGCGGCCGCTGGACGCCTCGGCGGTAAAAAAGGCGAAGGAGCAGAAGTTCGCTAAATTCCACGCGCTCGCGCGGTCGGAGGATAAGCCGATCAGACCGGAGCGCGTCGTCGCGGAACTGACTCAGGCACTCGATCCGGATGCGATCGTGGTCGCCGATCCCGGCACGCCGTGTCCCTATTTCTCCGCTTACTATCCGGTGCGCGGCACCGGGCGCCGGTTCTTCTCCAACCGGGCCCATGGCGCGCTTGGCTACTCGATGTCCGCAGCGATCGGCGCTCATTTCGCTCGGCCTGACGTCAAGTCCGTCTCCGTGATGGGCGACGGCAGCTTCGGCTTCACCTGCGGCGAGCTCGAGACGGTTGTGCGCCACAGGTTACCGATCACCTTTATCGTGATCTCGAACGGCACGTACGGCTGGATCAAGGCAGGGCAGAAGTCGGGCTACGGCGCTCGCTACTTCGCTGTGGACTTCGACACCACCGACCATGCCGCGGTCGCTGCCGCCTACGGCGTGAAGAGCTGGCGCGTCACCGAGCCAAGCGATCTCGGCAAGGCGCTGAAAGAAGCGCTGGCGCATGCCGGGCCGAGCCTGGTGGACGTCGTCTGCCAGCCGCTGCATGAGGCGAAGGCGCCGGTATCCGACTGGATTGCGTAACAGAGGCCTTTTTTAGTTCAACCAGTTCAAGCGGTTCAACCCCCTCCTTCATCCTCCCCCGCGGCGCGGGGGAGGAAAGAGGTGGGGGCTTGAACGGAGCGTAGCGGTTGAACCGAGCGAAGCGATTGAACAGATTGAACGGCTTTTTAGCTGGCGCAACAAATCACCTGGGCATTTTTCAACAACTTACGTGATGCTCAATTTTCCAACCGCACTTTCGAGCCGAGCTTTGCGCAATCCTCATCGGTCTTGAGGCCCGCTGCGCGGATACCGTGAGCGGCAAGCTCCTCATCGCGCTCCTGTGTGTCTCCCGTGACACCGACCGCGCCGATGACCTCGCCATCGTTGTCGCGGATCAGCATACCGCCGCCTTCGGGAAAGATCCGATCGCCTGAGGCCCGGATCACGTACTGCATGAACAGTGGCCGCTCTTCAGCGCGGACTCGGACGAGGGACGAGGACCGCCCCAAAGCGAGCGCTGCATACGCCTTGCCGTAAGCCATTTCGAACCGCAGCATTGAGGACTCGTCCTCTTTTTGGAACGCTTTCACGCTGGCGCCGGGCTCGACAATCACAACGCTTAACGGCCGGCATGCGAGTTCGCGTCCGCGAGAGAGAATGGTCTCGATAATACGATTCGACTGCTCTAGCTTGATCATGGTCATATCTTCTCCTTGCCGCTCGCTTTCTTACCTTTTCTCTCTCACTCAAGCCTCTTGCCTTTGACTCACGAGCCACCGGCAAACTTCTTCGTGTTGATCAACGCCCGGCGGTGGGTTCCCTCTCCGATCTTAACAAGCTGATCGTTCACGGCCGATACGGCGAATCGGAGCTTGTTATCTTTTACCTCTAAAAGCTCTGCCGTGACGGTTACGCTCTGACCGATCTTCGTAGCCGCCATATGCCGCACATCTACGTGAATCCCGACCGTCTGTTCGTTTTCGTCCAAGTACGGTGCCACCAATCGAACGCAGGTTATCTCCATGAGACTGATCATCGCGGGCGTTGAGAATACATCGGAGGTGAGTTGTTGTGCCCGCATCTCCATGGTCGTCACATAGGTTTGCGTGTGACTCAGGCCGGGAACAAGTCCGTCTTTCATATCGCTTATATAGGATCGCCGCGTTGTGTCGCTGCTTGTGAGGGCAAGCTCTAGCTCTGCCGTTTCGTCCCTGCGCTGGCGAACGCGTCTCTGCGTTCCAGCGTTGCTTTTAATAGCTCCGGCGGGATGACCTTGGCGCCGCCCAGGACTTCGGCGTAAATCGCCATCTGCGCCGCCTCTTCTACGATCACGTTTGCGCGCGCCGCAGCCGCCGGGTCAGGCCCGAACGCCAGCACGCCATGATTTTCCAGCAGCACGGCTTTGATGTGCCTGGCGCTATCCAAAGCCTTGGCGATGTTTTCAACGGCCGCAGGAGACCCGCGTGGTCCGTAGCGCGCCAGCGGCACGCCATCGATCATATCGAACCGCGCAAGCGCCTCGTAGGTGCAGTCGAGATGTCGGCCCGCCAGAGCAAAGCCGGTGCCGTAGGGGGAATGAGTGTGGACCACAGCACCCGCCTCGGGGCGGTGCCGATAGACCACCGTGTGCATGTGAATGATCTCCGCGTTGGTGGGGTTGATTTCGCCTTCCAGGAGCCGTCCCTCCAGGTCTAGCAGGGCGAGGTTTTCCGGCCGCAGATTATCGAAAGAGCTCGTGGCAGTGAGCAGAACCGTATCGGTGTCGGGCACCCGCACGCTGAAGTTTCCATGGTGGCTGAGGGAGATCGCGCCCGTACGCACCAGCAGGTTTGCCGCATCAATCACCGCCTGTCGTAGCGAGAGGTGCTTGTCCGTTGTCATCAGTGACTCCTTTCCCTATCTATCATCGCCAGCACCTCAGCCATCGTGCGCACCCGCGCCATACGCGGAAAGATTTTTTCCATAAAGATCGCCAAAGAGTCATCATGCGAATTACTGCAGGCGTCACGAACGATGATGAGGTTATAGTCCAGATCGCGCGCAGCATAAACCGTCGATGCGACGCCGACATCGACCGATCCGCCGGAGAGGATGATCGTATCGATTCCGCGCGCGCGAAGAGCGAGATCAAGGTAAGTCTGATGAAAAGCGCTCCAGCGGTACTTGGGGATAATGTAATCCTCCTGGGCCGGGTTCAATTCTTCGATAACTTTCTGTTCCCACGATCCCTCGGTGGCCCCATGGATCGAGGGATTGCATTCACCGTTGGGCCAAGGCCGCAGCTGCATATCTGTGTCCGTGATCGCGTGATAACGGATCGCGCCGTCGCGTCGATGATTGGCCATGGCGAACATCACCGGAATCGAAGCCTTCCGTGCAGCTCCAAGCAATCGCACGGCATTCTCGACCACGGGACGCATGCGCTCTTTTTTCTCCGCCGTGGTCCCGTGGTAATAAACGTTCAGCATGTCGAAAAAAAGCACAACTGTTTTTTGCACATCGATTTCGTTGACGTTCATCCTCGGCCCTCCAATCCTGTCAACTTACCCGAAGCACAGGCGGCCCATCAAGACCAAAACGACGCTCGCTTACGTAGCGCAACAAGAACGGCTCTCCTTTCCACTTCGGTCACCGGGAATTCCTGAAGTAGTCGAATCTTCATTCTAAGTCTCGCACGCGAGGCAATTTTACGGCCACCCACAAAGCCATCGCCGTGACGCAAAAGCCACCGAAGGCCACCGCCACGGGAGCTCCCGTATACTCCGCCATCGTCCCTGCAACGGCTCCTCCGACGGGCATCAGATCCCATGTGAGACCAAAGATGCCCATGACGCGGCCCCGAAGCTGATCAGGAAGCTTGAGCTGGAGAATCGTGCTGATCGTCGTCATGTAGAACTGGCTGGACAGTCCGATGAGGAAAACAAAAACCAGCGATAGCGGAAACCAAGGCGAAAAGCCGAATCCAATGAGCAGCATACCAAAGAGAACGGCGCCCGAAATAGCTTGTAGGCCCTTTCGCTTCCATCGGGCAGCCGCGGCCACAAGGAGTGTTCCTCCCAGCGCGCCCGCGCCTCCCGCGCTCTGAAGGAAACCATATCCTTGCGAACCGACCAGCAGGATATCCCTGGCGAAGACCGGCATGAGGATGGAGTAGGACATCCCGAAGACGCTGTTAAAGAAAGTCATGGCGATGAAGGTGTAAAACATCTCGTTCGATCGAATGAAACGAAGACCATCCATCATGTGCTGGAGAAGTCCGCTCTGTCTGCCCTGAGAATCATTCCCTTGGATCCTGATCAGGTACCAGCAAATCAAGGCAGCGACGGAGGCCAGAAAACAGCCATAGTAGGTCGGCCCGACATCCAGAAGGTAGATGAGCATCCCGGCCACGGCAGGCCCGATGAGACGGTTCAGTTGCCAAATGGTGCCCGCCAACGCGACGGCGCTGGCCATCTCCTCTTTTGAAATCGTCTGAGGCAGGAGGGCCAAGCGGCTGGGTCTCTCAAACGCTCTGAGGCAGCCGGAAAAAAAAGTAAAGAGGAGAATATGCCACAGTCTGACTCTTCCGCTGACCACCAAGGTCGCCAGGATGAAAAAAAACGCCGACGTGATCGCTTGAGCGAAGAGCACGATGCCCCTCCGGTCCGCGCGGTCCGCGATCACACCGCCCACGAGCGTGAGCGCGATGGTGGGGATGGAATTCGTGAGTCCGGTAAGACCCAGCAGCAAAGGCGAGTTGGTGAGCTGGAGCACCAACCAGCTTTGAGCCACCATCTCCATGTTTTGGGCTAACACCGAGGAGAAGTGGCCCAACCAATAAAGACGGTAGTTTCGGTGGCGCAGGGCACTCAGCATGGCCCTTGTTTTAGTTGGTTGGGAGTCAGGCTGTGGCGATTTCTCTTTCATGGTATCGAGAGCCGTTCGAAACGGAGTGAGATTCTCAACGGCCATATCATTGAGCGTTGCAGAATTCCATCTGAATGGAACATCTCTGGAACATTCTAAGACCGGTGACAAAAAAATTTGCGACAAAGGGTGTGGAGAGCTAGCGAGCCATGGCTGGAGCGATGACCGGATATGTGAGGAAATAAAAAAGACGCTCTCTTTACTTATGAGAGTGGCTGCAATCCCTGCAGCAAGGTCGGTATCAGCTCGGACACTGTGGGGTGAATGTGCATCGCGCGGCTGACAGTTGTATAAGGCGCTTTGGCGTACATGACATCGAGCAGTAAATGAATTACTTCGTCGCCGGTTACACCCAAGATCGCTGCACCGAGGATCTGCTTGCTGTCCGCATCAACGACCACTTTCATGAAACCTTGAGTCTCTCCCTTCTCTACCGCGCGCGCGACACGTGTCATGGGTAGAGTGGCGACCAACGCCTTGCGCCCGGATGCTCTCACTTCCGCTTCAGTCATGCCGGCGCGACCAAGCGGCGGGTCGATGAACAGAGCGTAGGTCATGATACGGTCTGACACTTTGCGCGGATCATGGTCAAGGAGATTGGCAGCGACGATCTCGTAATCGTTATAGGACGTATGGGTAAACGCGCCTCTGCGATTGCAGTCCCCCAGCGCCCAGATGCCGGGTACATTCGTCCGCAGCTGATCATCTACGTTGATATAGCCGGAGCTATCGGCCGCCACGCCAGCCTTGTCCAGCTCCAAGTCGTCAGTGTTCGGGACGCGTCCGACTGCAAGCAACAGGTGAGACCCGCTCACCTCTCGGCTTCCTTCGGCACAGTCCAGGGCGACAACGATGTGGTCGCCCTCCTTCCGCGCGGCCATGCATTCTGCCTTCAGACGGACTTGGATGCTCTCTTTTTCTAGAATTTCCTGTATCTCCTTGGAGACATCTTCGTCCTCGCGCGCGATTAGGCGAGGACCCTTCTCGACGATGGTGACATTCGACCCAAAGCGACGATACATCTGGGCGAACTCTAGACCGACGTAGCTGCCGCCGATGACGATCAAGTGTTCCGGCAAAAAGTCCACGTCCATCATGGTGGAGTTGGTGAGATAGGGGACCTCATCCAGCCCGGGCATGGGCGGGACGAGCGCTCGACCGCCCACGTTGATGAAAATCTTATCGGCCTCTAGCAGTTCGTTGTTTACCCGCACCGTCCGCGGGCTCTCGAAGCGAGCATGGCCCTGATAGACGGTGCCATTGGCGAGCCCGCGCATCCAGCTCTCCACGCCTCGGTTAGAGCGGCCGGCAATCTCGTCCTTGCGCTCTTTCACCCGTTTCATGTCGACGTTGACCGGTCCGGATATTGCAACACCGTATTCGGCGGCGCGACGCGCCAAGTTTGCAGCATAGGCGCTTGCCACCAACGTTTTGGTCGGAATGCAGCCGGTATTGACGCATGTACCGCCGAATAGCTTGCGTTCTATGACGGCCACTTTCATCCCCGCCTCCGATAGGCGTGCCGCCAAGGCCGGGCCGGCTTGGCCGGTGCCAATGATGATCGCGTCGAATCGTATGGCCATAACCTTTTCTCCCTGTCTCAATGTTTCATCGGATTTGGCGTTCGGCTTGTTTGAAGAAGCCGTTTTTATCGCAGGGCTTCGCCGGCCTTGCGCGCGAAGCTGAAGTCGAAGACTCGCTCAGGGGTCACCGGCTGCTGAGGTTTGATGCGCTGAGCGGCCGCCGTGATCATCTCCCGCTGCAATTTTTCGTCCACAACGCCGGATAGGAGGTATCCTTGCACAGCCGCGTCATAGGCGCGTTCGGTAAACCGCTCACCCTCCTTGCCGAGTTCGAGGTAGGGACCTTTCATAAATTCGAGGGCATACTTCTTTTCATTCTTGATCAAACGCACCGCCCGTAGCGTTGCGCGGATCGCTTTGGTCACGAGTTCGGGCCGCTCGGAGGCGGTCGTTTTCGTCGTCGTCAGCCCGCCCTGTACGACCCGGTAGTAGTCCGCGCCCGAGGCGAGCTTTCGAAACCCCTCATCTTGCGCGAGAAAAGTATGAGGGATCTGCAGCATGGCGGCATCAATCACGCCCGCCTTTAGAGATGTATAAGTCAGGCTGCTCGCGCCGAGTGGGAGGACGGTCACTTGATCCGGAGGCACCTGGTTTGCGAGCAGGATCTGGCGCACGAGAGTGTCTGAAAGGCCACCGATTCCGCCAACGCCAAATTTCTTGCCTCGCAACTGCTGGACGCTTGTGATGCTCGGGTGGGCAATCAAATCAAATGACGGCTTGTCGCTCATAGCCAGCACGACTCTTACGTCGACGCCGTTTACGATGGCGTTGACTGCGGTTCCCGTCGCCGTGCCGAAGTCGATGCTGCCTGCCAACATCGCTTGCACTGTGAGACTCGATCGCACCAGAATAATCTCGGCTTCCAAAAACTCCTCGCGGAAGAGGCCTCGGTCCCGTGCCACCAAATAGGGCATGTCCAAGGTGCTTCGGGAGACGATCCCGATGCGAACGGGAATCAGTTTGCCCGGCCTCTCGGCAGAAAACGTACTTCTTGCCGCGGGGGAAACCAGTATTGAGACTGAAAGAGGCAGGATAGCGATCCATCCCGTCTTACTCATAGGCTTCGCCTTGCAATGACACCGTGGTCGAGGGCAGGATGTACCGAACCTAATGGAAACCCAACGATGCGTCAACCAGCACATTCCGCTTTCCGTTTTCATCTTTCCTGATTCATTCTTTTCATCCCTCAGCCTTCATCCTTCGAGTAGCCGCCCTTGCGGGGTGGACATTCTCTCTGTCTGGGGATAAGGAGACTAGCTGACAAACCGACAGGCGGAAAGGAGACTAAAAATGGCCCGATGGTTCTCTATCAGACCGGCGATTACTTTAAAGGGTCGCAAATTTAAAGGTCTTAGTGGCTGGTCCGGAAAGCCGCTCCATCCACCGCTTACTGACTTTCCTGTCACCTGCTACGTTCTTGTAGGACTGTTCGATGTCATCTCCTATGCGCTGGGAGGCCAAAAGTCCACGGCCAGGGACTTCTTCGTGTCAGGTACGCACGTCATCATTGCGGGTGCCATCGTATCTGTCGGCACCGCGCTAACCGGCTTCTGGGACTGGCTAACGTCAGCGCCCAAGCACACGCAGGCGTGGAGGACGGCTAACTGGCATATGGCAGTCATGCTGACCGTCACGGTGATAGTGGTCGTTGACATCATCGTCCGTTTGAGACAATGGGACAGCGCCCATACAGAGTTAGGCACGACGATGTTGTCTATTTTAGCAGCGGCGCTTGTCTCCTTTGGCGCAACCTATGGGGGATCGCTCGTCTACGATTACGGCTTTAACGTCGAGAACTCCGGCGACCATCCAGCATGGCACGAATCGGAGCGGGACGTATTCCCCGGCCAGCACTAGAACGCGGGCCGCGTTGCCGAACGCAATAACAAAAAGGCCCGGGATCGTGAGACCCGCGGGCCTTTAAATCCGGTGGCGACCTACTCTCCCACACGATCTTATAGTTTTGAGTTATGAGTTCTGAGTGAGTTTAAACTGAAAGCTCAAAATTCAAAACTAAGACTCATATTGTCGGTGCTGGAGGGCTTAACGACTGAGTTGGGCTGGCTCGCTTACACAAAAGCTGAATGTCCCTTTTCCTCCGTCTAAGGCTGTGCGTTCAAGTTGACACAATAGCAACTCAAGGGATAGTGTTTACGTGAGGAGTAAGTTCAGCTGTTCCTGTTACGGCTTTGAACGATTGAGGATGAGTTCTGAGGAGGTGAGTAATCCCCAGCTAGCTTAGCGACGGACAAAAAATTTCCATCGGTTCAAGCAAAAAAAGGAGGATGCTATGAATCCTCAAACTAAGCTGACGGAACACGTTTTGCCAGACAGCCAAACTATTGAAACCTCCCACCTCTACCTGGAAGGAATCATCGCTGGATTTGTTGGAGCAGCAACCATCGCCATCTGGTTCCTAATCCTAGATACGATCAACGGCCGACCGCTTTATACGCCCTCCCTTCTCGGAACCGCTCTCTTCCACCGCGGAGAATGGCTTGCTTCGTCGGAGACCCTACCTGTCTCCCTCGAGATGACCTTGATGTACACCTGGGTTCATTTTCTTGTCTTCTGTATCATCGGTGGATTTGCGTCGCGGCTGCTCGGACTAGCAGAGGAAAACATAAACGTCGGATTTGGTATCCTCTTGCTATTTGTCGTGTTCGAGTTCGGATTTATTGGCGCAGCCCTCGTGCTTGCGGAGACAGTTCTTAAAGCGCTTGCATGGCCAGCGGTTCTTGTAGGCAATCTACTCGCGGCAGCCTCTATGGGTGGATACTTTTGGCGGCGGCATCCCAATCTTATCATAAGACCATAGAAAAAAAGCCAGCGGCGATAGCGCTAGATCCACGGGCCTTTCAAATTTAAATACGGCGACGACTTACTCTCCCATACTCAACTCAGTTTCGAGTTATGAGTATTGAGGGTTGAGTGCTAAGTGTTGAGTGAACTGAGAACTCAACATTCAAAACTAAAAACTGATAGGGTGGCGCTGGAGGGCTTAACGACCGTTCTTCTTCGGCGGAGGGAGGTCAAAGCCTTCATCGCCCTTCTCGAACATCCGATGCCCAAGCGCGGCGTCCGCGTCGGGAAGAACAGCCAGCGCTCTTAGAGTTCCCTGCCCCCGAAGTCCGAAGCAGTGCATGGTTCCCGGAGGAACGACAACACTCGTTTGCGTTTCTACCTTATGTTCCTCTTCGCCGACGCGAACGAAACCTTCGCCTTGGACATCAAGGAAGACCAAAACTTCCTCGACGTCGTGCCAGTGAAGCGGAGCCCGCTTTTGACCTTCCACGTCGTGCAGCCAGATGGATACGGACTCTGCGCCAGCGGATCGATTGACTGCCATCCGCAAAGGCGGACGCCATGGCTCGTCGGGAAATTCCAACAAGGGTCTGTCCTTGTGATAGATGACCTTCATGAGTACCTCCGCATAGACAACCGTTCAGCAAGAGACCGAAGATTATCGAGCGCGAGTATACCCTGTCAAGTAAAAGCAAAAAGGCCCGGATTCGTTAGAACCACGGGCCTTTTTGAACTTTAAATCCGGCGCTGTCCTACGCTCCCATACGGCCTGTCGTGAGCTTCGCCGAACGACGACCGCATAGGTCCATCGGCGCTAAAAGAAAATCACCAACATTGTCTTTAATCTCGTGTCGGGCAGTGTTGGAACTTTTTCGAACACCCGTATTGGGGCGGGAGCTCTGAGTCGGGTTCGACACTTTTAGAGATTGTTTCATAACCCTCAACTTGATTGTCCTTATCGAGACTGCGAGCGATGCGGAGCTCCACCCCGGCAGGTAATGGCTCCGCCCATTCGTCGTTGAGCCAATCGTTGGCGGGGTTCGCTGGTTGCTCTTCGATAAGAGCGAAGGAGACCCATAAGCTCAGAATGAGAACGCTAAGCAGCAGTAGCCATGCGCCCATCCTCATTTTGGCTGCCTTTTTTTCGAGTGGACTGTGTCTCATACCTATGCCGCTCTTAATGGCTGTTAACATTTAAGACGATCCTCGGCTCGCCCGCTTGCGGATCCGATAGATTCGCGATCTGTTTTTGTCCGAAGCCAGACTATTGGTTCTCGTTATAGAGATCGCGAACCTCGTTTTGGATCTCCAGCAGTTGCTGCCTGATCGCTGCAGCCTTTGCTAACTGTTCCGGCGTAAGCACATGCCGCACCTCAAGCGCAATCTTGAATCCCTCTCGGAGAATCTTCTCCCGCAAGTCGGCAATCTTTGTTATCTGGCGGGCCACGTCCGCCTCCGCTACCCGGTTGGGTCCAAAGAGCTTATCACCGACTTCCTTCCGCAATACTCTCACCTCGCTCAGGTAGGCCCTTTGAGCGTCCCTAAAAGCATTCTTGCTAATTTCTATCTTGGCTGCCTGGTCTGGCGTGAGGTTCAACGCGTTGAGTAACCGTGGCGACATTAGTCCAAACGTCGCTACAGTCCTCGCTTGGCTCATGGCATCGTTCTGTGCATAGACCGGGGATAACAACGAAACCAGCAGCAGCAATCCAGCTACCAATGTCCCCATGCCAACCATTGTTCGTTTTGTCTTCATCATGGCTACCTCCTTTTATGACTATGTCGTGTTCTACGCCTCAGGTTCAGTAAACGCTTCTTATGATCGATTAAGCTCCACACAAGCGGAAACAGGCACACCAAAATCTCCAAATCCTGCATCCACAGATTCTACTTCACCCCTTGCCGGCATGTCGTACCACTCGCAAGGCCGGTCGGCCTCCAGAGCCAGAGCTCGGTCGTAAGCGTCTGCAACCACAGTCCATAGCCCCTCCGCGCTCGCTTGGTTCTGCAAGAAGAAGTCAGGCGAAAATTCTTCCAAGACAATCCAGATTTCGTCGCTAAGAGGAGCGGGGGCGGATGGACTCCATATCCGCGCACCTTGCCACATCAGTATGAGAGCCAAAGCCACCGCGACGGCCGTAGGCAACCAGCGGGCAGTAAATGGTCGAAAAGGATGACTAACGGTCCTCGGAGGAGGTTCTTCCCGGAGTGTTCGGGTGATTGCTTCCAGGTCGCTTCGCAGTTGCCGATACCGTTTGGCGCAGGCCTCGCATTCTGCCAGATGACTTCGCTCGGCACTGGTTCCTTCCCCGTCATGCAGTAAAAGGAGCTTTTGATCTTTCAGGCATGGGTTCATCGGCGCTCTCCTAATACGCGGCGTAGATGATGAACGGCACGAAAAAGGTGCCGCTTCACACTGCCGGTTGTTATCCCCAGCATGTCCGCCACCTGGTCGGTGGACCACTCATCTACGTAGCGCAGAACGAATACCTCTTGCTGGCGTCGAGAGAGTTCCTGAAAGGCGCGCCAGATACGCCCCTGCGTTTCTCGGCCAAGAAGCGTTTCTTCGGGGGTCTTACCGGAATCTGGATAATTCGCTTCCTGGTATTCTTCCTTGGTCCCGCGCCACCATCTCCACCACCCAGACCTTCGTCGATCGCGACATGCGTTGACACTGACCCGTACTAGCCAGGGTCGCCACACCATAATTTGATTCTGATTGTTGTTGTGAAATTTTTGATACACCTTCAGGAAGACCTCCTGTGCGACCTCTTCGGCGTCGTGGTGATTTGACAATAGCAGGCGACATAACCGTAGGACCTCTCTATAATGGGCGGTGTAGAGATCCTCATATGACACGGGTTTTATCGGATCCGTCATTGAGGTCTGCCTCACGTTTGCGATCATTAACCGTTTCCCGCCCTTACATACCCCATAACAACGAATGAGCAACCTCTAGGGTTGACACCCCCTCGGGTTCATATCAGGGTGACCCTGGATATAAAGAGGTAGTTTCACACCCGAACGCGATGAAGAATCTACTAGGATGCCCGGAGTCGTGGGGGGTCTTATTTCAGGGACTCGGCGGTGCAGTCGGTTGGATGAATCTTGATCCCAAGCAAAAGCGGCAGAAACACTGCATGCTTTAGAAGCAAAAAAGCCCGGGCTGGCTCAGCTGCGGGCCTTTTGAATTTTAAATCCGGCGGCGACCTTCTGGGTCACACGCCGAGTTTATAAAAGCGAGCGGAGTTGTGGAATAGAATGGCCTCTTTGTCTTCCCGAATAAGGCTTGAATTCTGCCAGAGCTCTTCGAGTTCGGCCTTGCAGGTCTCGGCGTCCACCTCGTGCGGATAGTCGGAAGAAAAAATAAAAGGTTTGTTGCCGACGTGACGCACCGCCTCGCTGATCGTTAGCTCGTTTCCCTCCACGCCGACGAAGATCCTTCCCTCGTTGATGTGACGGACGATATAATCGCCTACCGTCTCCCCTTCTTTAAGCTTGAAGAAGCGACCGCGCGGATCATACTGCACATGACTCGCCCACGAGCGCGTGAAGCGCTCGATACAGGTCAGCAGCCAGCCGCAGCCCGCCTCGAGAAAGCCGATGCGCACGCCGGGGAACTTGTCGAAGACGCCGTTGAAGATGATGCCAGCGAAGCTCACCATTTGCCCGAAAGGATGGCCCAGCGCGTTCACCGGCGCGTAGGGACTCAAATCGTCCATGAGCATGCCCTCGTGCGCGCCGCCGTGAACGCCGATCGCGCAGCCGAGGCGCTCGGCCTCTTGGTAGATCGGCCAGAACTGCTCCGATCCCAAGTGGGAGTTGTTCGCGCCCGTCGAAGGGAGCATCGCGCCGCACATCCCTAGCTCCCGAACGATGCGCCGCAATTCGTCGACCGCTTCCTTGGGAGCTTGCAGCGGAATAAGCCCCATGGCGCGAAAGCGCGGGCTTTTTGACAGATAGGTGTCGTACATCCAGTTATTGTAAGCCCGCGCGAGCTCGATCGCCCAGTCGCGGCTCACGATCTTGCCGAAACTTAAGCCGGCGCTGGTATACAACACCGTCGATTCGATACCGACATCGTCGAGAAACGCCGCCCAGCCCTCGGGCCCGACATTGGCGAATGCGCCTCCTGGAGTGAAGTGGCGGTTTGCCGAGTGCAGGTGGTCGATGGGCGGAAAAGGGCTGCGGCCTCGAATGTCTGAGAAACTTCGGCCGACATATTCTTCTGGCATGTATTTCCAGATCGAAGCAATGTCCTCCATCACGTGACCATCGCCGTCGATGATTTGGCGGTTGCGTGATGCCTCCATATTTTCACCTCCGATGTTCATGGGCTCTCATAACTGCAAACTGTTTACAGTGTCAACAGGCCACCGACTTCAAGGGTGATCCTGCGAACGAAATCATGGGTGCCACGAGCATGTACACAAGACGGCCTTGCTGACGCGTGACCGGCGAATCCGGCGCTCGAAGCGTGGTCCTTTGCCGCTCTGATCTTGAGACAACCGCCTTTATTCTCTTTTCTCGACTTCAACCTCAACGGCCCAGACCTCTTTCGAGGCAGGCCTTTTGAGGTTTTAAATCAAGCGACCTCATCTCCTGTATAGATCCATCGGCCAGAGGGCTTAACAGCCGTTCGGGCAAAGATGACTTTGTTTGGGCTCTGTCTCTATCAGAGCGTCAGATCTGCCAGCAAAAAGAACCGTTCCAGCGACGTAAGTTGTTGATTTTGTTAGATCCATAGACTGGCACATGCATTGGATAAGAGATGATCATGCAAATTCTGATGTGTCCGCCCGTGTATTATGGCATCGAGTACGAGATCAATCCCTGGATGAGTCGCATTCGTCAGAGCGACACTCTATTGGCCCAGCACCAATGGCGAGCACTCTACCAGCTCCTTAAGCATCGGCTGAACATGGATGTCTCCTTGATCAAACCCAGACCGGGTCTACCGGACATGGTATTTACTGCCAACGCGGGGCTTGTGTGGAAGAATAAATTCATCGTGAGCAATTTCCGTTATCAGGTCAGGCGAGCCGAAGCCACACACTTCGAGAACTGGTTCGCCGTCAGGAACTATGAGATCTTTCACCTTCCCGAACAGAGCCACTTTGAGGGAGAAGGAGATCTGCTGATGTGCGGGGATCTTTTGTTTGCGGGATATCCCATCCGCTCTTCCGTGATCTCCCACCAAAGAGCAGCGGAAATCATCGGGCGCGAGGTCATCTCTCTAAAACTTACCAACGATTGGTTCTACCATTTAGACACCTGCCTTTGCCCTCTGAGTAATGACGAGGCGATCTATTATCCCGCCGCCTTTGACGCCCGTGGCTTAAAGGTATTGAAAGATCATATTGGCACCCTCATTCCTGTGACCCAACAGGAAGCGCGGCGATTTGCGTGCAACGCGATAGTGGTGGAGAAGAACGTGATCATGAATGATGGTTGTCCGAGAATTCGTCGCCAATTGGAATCTCTGGGATTTTCTGTTTTTGAAATCCCTCTCGCGGAGTTCATCAAAGCCGGCGGCAGCGCAAAGTGTCTCGTCCTCAAAGTCCCACACTGCGACAACGAAACCGACCTATCCAGTTCTAAGTTAGCAATGCTGAGTGCCGAGTAACTAAAAACTCAAAAAACTAAAAACCGATATTGTCACTTACTTTGCATCGTGGAAAATAATTCCTAAGGTGTATCTCTCACCCGTGTGAACGGTACTAACTCCGTGCCGAAGGTTCGCTCGGTAGTGACCCCGCGCGCCTCGAACGGGCCGATGATGAACCGAGAAGATCACCGCATCGCCCTGGTTTGGGGAGAGCACTTCAACGCGTGATTGCCTGCGGGGTTGCTGTTCACTGAGCACAAATTCGCCGCCCTCGAAATCCCTATCTTTCTGACTCAAGAAAAAGGTGACTTGAAAGGGAAACACGATTTCGCCGTACAAATCTTGGTGCAGGCAATTGAAATCACCGGAGCCGTATTTCAGGATCAAAGGTGTCGCGCGCTTTTGGCCTGCACGATGACACTGCTCGATAAAATCCGAGAGGTTTTCAGGAAAACGAGGTTTGTCGCTCCCCAGCCGATCGAGCCATTCGTTCGCAAGCGGCGCGAGCTGAGAATAAATGGAAGACCTGAGCCGCTGCACTATCGGGGGTAGTGGATAATTGAAGTATTTATACTCGCCACGGCCGAAGGAATAGCGGGACATTTCAATCCGAGTGCGAAATTGGCGCTCGTCGGAATAACCGGCAGCTATCTCTTCACAGGTTTTCTTGGTGAGAACGCCAGGCAGAGTGGCGAATCCCCGCGCATCGAGATCAGACCGGACCCGTTCCCAATCGATCTCGTGTGGATGACATGGCTCCTGCGTTCCCATTCACATTTTCTCTCAACTCTTCATCGACCCTGCGGCTCGTGCTTCGAGAGCTAAAAGAGTCGCCTTGGTCTCAAGACCGCCGGCAAAACCGGTAAGGGTTCTATCCGTACCGATAACGCGATGACAAGGAACCACAATCGATAGTGGATTTTTGCCATTGGCCGCGCCGATGGCCCTAGACGCTTTGGGGGAGCCGATGGCCTCGGCCAGATCCCGGTAACTCCTGGTCTTGCCGAACGGTATTTCTCTCAAAGCGCGCCAAACTCTTTTTTGAAATTCACTTCCGCGCGGCTCGAGAGGAAGCTCAAACTGAGTTCTCTTACCAGCGAAATACTCAGAGAGTTGTCGCTCGGTTTCAAGTAGGATCGGGTGCTGCTGATCGAGCTCCAGGGTGCCGAGCCCCACTCGGTTTGGGCGTTCCTGTTCCCAAAGAACGGCGACTAGCGCTGTGGCGCTTGCCACTAATTTGAGTTTTCCTACGGGAGATTCCATTTCTTTGTAAAAAAGTGTCATGCTCGTTCCTCCTTTTTCTCTTCGAAAGCATTTGTGCAAATCCCTTCCAAAGGTAGATCGCCGCATACGATCTCCAAGGTTTGATAGCTTCTAAATTAAGATCGGGGTGAAGCTCTAGTACCCGCTTGAGAATCAAATCCGTCCGAGGAAACGCGTCGGTGTCGCCGATCGATCGAAGACTGATATACTCAGCCGACCAGGGGCCAAGACCCTTTGTCTCAAGAAGCGCCTTCCGAAACGACATCGGATCTTGAGCTTCCGAAAGAGAAATGGCCCCGCTCAATACGCGACGGCTGAATTCCCGAATCGCCTTTCTGCGGGCGATAGTCGTCTTGACCTTACGAAGGTTGGACCGCGCCAAGACAGCGGGACCGGGAAATAAATGGATTTTCTCTCTCGATATGGGGTGAGCGATCTCCTCGCCATAGCCGCGCACGAGCTGACCGACAAGATTGCATCGCTGTTGAGCCGAAACCAGTTGGCCCAGGATCGAGCAGATGGCCGTTTCAAAGGGATCCCACCCACCCGGCAGCCGCAAGCCCGGAAAGCGAACATAGAACTTTGAAAGAAGAGGATTTTGCGCAAAGCTATTCGCAATGAGGATCGGATCGGAGTCTAAATCGAACATCCTCCTGACTCGACTGACCACCTCGAAGAGAATCTTGGCATCTCCCGTGACAATCCTGATTTTAAGCTGAGGTTCACCGACCATCGCTTGAACTTGCAGGAATCCGATCGTATCACCGATACGAAAAACTCGTTCGAAAGAATCTCCCGTGATCCGTTCAAGTCCTGGAATCGGATGCGATTGATAGAACCGAATGAGAGTTTGCCAATCGTAAGGGGGCCTAAAGGGAAGCTTGAGCTCGATCCCGTCTCTGCTATCGGTTTTTGAACGAGCCTTTCTTAATTGCGAAGGCGCCCGGCGGAAGCGTTTTTGGAACGCGCCGTTGAACCGTCTGAGCGACGAAAAGCCGGCAGTCCGTGCGACCGTCATGATCGGCATTTCGGTCTCCACAATAAGCTTGCGCGCGAAATTGAGCCTATTGTTGTCGGCGACTTGTTTAGGTGTCTGGCCGATTTCTTCCTCGAAGAGTCGTCGCAAGTGCCTCGCGCTCATGCCCAACCGCTCGGCAAATAGCTCTTCGTTTCTATGATGGAACTCGTTTCTGGCGATGAGTTTAAGCGCTCTCTGAACGATCGCTTTCTTTCCCCACCATGCGGGTGAGAGAGGAGCACATTCCGGACGGCACCTCAAACAGGGCCGGTATCCCGCCAATTCCGCCGAGGCGGCGGTCGTGAAGAACTCGACATTTTCGCGCTTCGGTCTTGCCGGGCAAATGGGTCTGCAGTAAACACCTGTCGTTTTCACCCCAACGAAAAATTTACCGTCGAAGCGGTAGTCTCTAGCGAGCATGGCTTCGTAAAAATCGTTCATAAGAACAGTATTGAGATAAATGAAGCCTCCGCGCAAGACTCTTACTAGCCGTTTTCGGACATTATCCTTTCTATGACTATAAGAAGGTTTTTTTCAAGTATACCGAGTAAAGCCTTTTACTCTTCGCCTCCCTTGGCCCTCCTCCACATAGACTCATAACCGCCGAAAGGAGTTTTCGCGGTCTACCCGTAAGTTGAAATAAACTCCGTCATCGAATACGCTTCAGCCAAGGCGATTCCTGTGAAGTCTCACAAGAGATTCCGTTATTTCCAACCCGCCGTGTTCCTCGTGTTAGCCGGCGTGGCGGCACATGCGCTCGGCCAAGCGGGCGGGCCGGTATTGTCTCTGGCCAAGAAGGAAAAGCCGGCCCTGCTCGACTAGCTCGACCTGGCCCCCCAGGTTTTTCAAGCGCCCGGCGATGAGTTCTGCCAGTTTGCTCAGGCCCTCGTGGTCACGGCTGCCGGACTCGATGGACACCAATTCCTTCAATGTTTCCGAGCGACGTCTACAAGATGGATGATACGCCCGAGAAGATCGGCAAGATGGTACGGGCGACCTTCGCTGGTACGGGCACGAAGAAGATCCTGCTGATCGCGCACATGGACACCGTGTACCCGCGCGGCATGCTCGCGCAACAGCCCTTCCGCGTCGAAGGCGATCGTGCCTACGGCCTAGGGATCGCTGACGATAAGCAGGGGATCGCCGTTATCCTTCACACACTGGCGATTCTCAGGGCAATGAATTTCCGGGAATACGGCACTCTCACCGTCCTCATTAACGGCGACGAGGAGATTAGCTCGCCGGGTTCGCGCAGCTTGCTCACCAAGCTCGGCGCCGAGCACGACGCAACTTTCTCAGTCGAATCTTCCCGCGCGGAATCCGACAAATTGTCGCTGGCAACCAGTGGTATCGCCTCCATCACACTCACCGTGCAAGGGCGAGCATCGCACTCAGGCAGCGCGCCGGAGAAGGGTGTCAACGCTCTGTACGAGCTGGCGCATCAGGTGCTGCAGACGCGGGATCTTTCCAATCCGGCGGTCGGTCTCAAGATGAACTGGACGCTGGCGAACGCCGGCACCACGTGCAACATGATTCCGCCCGGCGCACAGGCGACTGCGGACGTGCGCGTGCTGCGCGTGGCCGACTACGACGACATCGAGAGCAAGGTGCGGGAGCGGATCAAAAACCAACTGTTGCCCGAGGCAAAGGTCGAGATGAAGTTCGAGCGCCGGCGTCCTCCGCTGGAGGCAACAACAGCCTCACGGGCGCTCGCCAAGCAGGCGCAGCAGATTTATCGTGCGCTCGGGAAGGAGCTTGTCGTGGATGACATGCCGGAAGGAGGCGGCACGGACGCCGCGTTCGCCGCGCTCAAAACCAAAGCGCCGGTCATCGAGCGCTTCGGCCTGCAAGGTTACGGGGCGCACTCCGCTGATGCGGAATACGTACTTCTCGAATCGATCGAGCCGCGTCTGTATCTTCTCGCGCGCATGATCATGGACGTCGCGCAGGGCAAGGGCCTCTAGTTGTTTTATTAAAGAGGAACCTTGAGTGGGCGCTGTCACGTGGAACCAATGACGATATGAAAGGCACCTCACGAAGAAGCAGCCCTGCTGCGACTTTATAGTTTATCCCTACCGATTGTCTGCAAAGGAACTACGTCTAAATCGCGTCTTGTAGTGAGAACGTCTGTATTTTTGTAAGAAGCGCTGAACGTGATTCGGCAGGTAAGCACATTCCTCCAAACAGATAAGAGTTCATTGTCGCAATTCGGCAACTCGGTTGGTAGAACCTCGAAGTTCACTTTCCTATGAGTTTCCCGTTGACTTCGACTCTTACGGGACCACTAACCGCGATCATTTATCTCCGTGATTGCAACGCCGCCAAGCAAGGGCCAGGCGTGCTCAAAAAGGACACAAGACTTTTAACTGTGTTGGTTTCTCTTTCGAGCAACGCCCTCAAGTTATCCCTCCACTCTCCTTCAAGAGATTTAAGCGGCTTTTTGTACACCTCATTCCAGGCCCTGAAACCTCGGGCATGAAACTCCTTGAACATCCCGGCGCCGTACCTTTCGATCAAATATTTTCCGAAAGAGCCAGCCACCGTGTAAGACAAGTGCTGCCTGTGGGGATTAGCGACATAGGTTACTTTACGGGCTCGATCCAGCGCATAACCCCAGTCCGAACTATTGGGTGACATCTGATCCAACGGAACTAATCTATTTGTCGATAAATAGGCCGCGGCCCAGAGATCAAGCGAGTACCCACACGTAGGGAAAGAAAGGATACTCCCGAATTTCTCTTCCATGTACGGCGCATCCAGATGACGTATGAAAAAATCCTCATGCCTGCCGGTCACGATATGAGTAACCTCATGCACTAAAACGCGGCCCTGAGCGGCCGCCGATGCGTAGAATACAATTCCGAGATCCGGAGTGGTATGAGAAACCCCAACTCCAGGCTTTATTTCCACATAGATCTTCCCCTTTCTTTCGAAATCGTAGCTAAATCCAAGAAACTTACTCACATCCTCCGCGGCTTGGTCCAGCCGACGCGCGATCTGCTCGACCTGCTTCGGGTTTAAAGCGGCTGATTCTGAATGGATCGCAAAATAATTCGAGTCGGAAGGCTTAATCGTAGCGCAGCCCACAACGGAACCTAAAAGAAAGACGAAAAACACTCTACTGCCTAGCGGCAGTGTTGGCCGTTTATACATCACCCAACAAACTTTCGTTTATGGCGACCGTATGAGGTCGGTCGGCGGTGGCACAGTTCGGCGATCGATCAAGTTGGCAAAGTTATGCAAGTCGGGCACAAAACTTCGACCGCAAGTATGGCTGCCCCATGCGGTGCGGGTATTCCAGCCCTACACTCATTGCCCGAGATAATCAGAGCCTTAAACCCATGACCGTACCACCGTGATACCGCCGCCCCACCTTCGCTGTGCCCCATGAGAAAAAGATTCTTCACGTCCACCCATGGCGATGATTGAAGCATCGCCACAGCGTGCCGGATCTCCTCGTCGCGCATCCGAAGAGCTTCCGGAAATAATCCCATGCTGGTCATGCGCGGATTGCAATTCTTCCGACGATGGTGGCGTGCAAAACTGTTAGGCATGACCACCGCGTATCCGGCTTGAGCGAGCGTCGTTGCCCAAAATATGTCTTGGCCTGTAATGCCCGTGCACCCATGGAGATAGACAACGGTCGGATGTGGATCGCGCACCGAGATTTCAGAGGGCCTTAGATAGGAGAATCTCTTCGGAAAGAATACCAGGGCTTGCTGCCACGTTCTTTCCACCTCGGAGCCGGGATCGGTGTTGACGGGCGCACATCCAACCGCCAGGGCCATGGCGAGGACAAGGTAGAGTTAAAAGGCCGATGTTTTGCTCAAAGCACGGCGATGCGTCAGATCCTTACTTTCGATTGTTTTCCTTGCAACTGCCAACGGTTTGCTGCCTCAGACGGCAAGATTCATACAACGGAAGTTGAAGATTACTCAAGGTTCCAGGCTTTCCTCAAGCCAAACAAGAAGGCCCGGGGGTCTCGGCCCCCCGTGCCTTTGAATTTTAAATCCAGCGGCGACCTACTCCCATATCCAGTTTTGAGTTATGAGTTCTGAGTTTGGAATGTAACTAAAAAATCAAAATTCAAAACTAAAAACTGATAGCGTGGCGCTGGAGGGCTTAAGAGTTGACTTAGGCAAGTCTGACACCACGCCTTTCATCCTTCATCCCTTATCCTTCATCCTTTTAAATGTGGTCATCAGGAGCATCTGGATCGAGCGTAAATAGGTCCTGGGGGCGTCCGACGCCGCGCAGCGCGAAGCGCCCGACCGAGACGAGGCGGCTCTTGGGTTCGCCGATCGCTGAGGCAAAGGCGGAAGAGACGAGCAGCGGCTGATCGACGGAGCGGCACATGGCGGCAATCCGGCTTACTTCATTGACGGCTGGACCGACGACTGTGAAATCGAGTCGTTCCTTGCTGCCAATGTTGCCGTAGAACACTTCGCCGACGTGAAGACCGAGATACATGTCCGTGGTGGGCAGACCCTCGGCAGTCCGGCGCCCATTCACCATCGAAACCGCACGGCGAGCCGCGGCAGCGGCGGCAAGCGCTGCGTGGCAGGCGAGGCCCCGATCCTTCGCCGGGAATATCGCCAGCACGCCGTCGCCCATGAGTTTCAGGACGTCGCCCTCCTGCTCGTGAATGGCGGAAATGATGGCGTCGGCGTAATCGTTTAGTAGAGGGATAATCTGCCCGGGAGCCGCCGTATCGGTGATCCGCGTGTAGCTGCGGAGGTCGCTGAACCACAAGACGGCTTCTATCCGGTCCGCGATGCCGCGCGCGATGCGGCCTTCAAGAACTCGCCGCCCGGCGTCGCGGCCGAGATACGTCTGGACCAGAGTTTCGGCGATACGGCTCAACGACGCCGATTTCACCGTGAGCGCTAGCAAGGGCATGAGCCGGCAAAGATCGCTGACATCGGCATCGCGGAAGCCTCGGGAAGCGTCCGTAGCCCAAGACGAATAAACGCAATCCATGTCGCCGATGATCCCTTCCGCGGCGAACCGGTTCGCCAGCGCTACGTACTCGGTCATGCCGGCCGCCCGCAGATCAGATAGTATAGGAAATTCGTTCTCAGTCTCCGTGGTTAGCCATCGCCTGAGGAGCGGCTCCCCGGATTCCGCGAGACAGTAGAACGGACTCCGCAGCCACCGTTCGGAGTGCTCGGCTTCGTCGCTTCGGCCATACTCGGTGAGCGTCGTCTCCTTTTTTTCGCGTTCCCACGTGAAGACGCGGCCTTCGTAAATCGGATGCAACGTGTCGATGAGGACGGTCGCGCGGGCGAGCGGCAGATCGAAAGCCAAGGCGCGCTCGCAAAAACCTTCAAGCGTTGCCGTTTCGGTCTGACCGGCCAAGCCCGCTTCGGTAATCCAGGCGGCTAGCTCAGCAAATTGGGCGTTGTCCATGCTGGTTCGTCATTCTACAACAGCTCCACATCCGTGCAAACAACAGATGGCCGAACCTTTTTCATCCGTCAGTTTGGTGCGAAAAGTCCGCCAGACCCGACCCGTGAGGGGATGAACAATACTAAATTATCCATGATCCACCTGAGCCGAAAGAAGGGGACAGGTTTACTTTCTCTAATCAACGATAAAAAAGCAGCGAGAACCCTGACCTTTTGGCTTAATCCGGCGGAGATGCGGTGAACTCCAAATTGTTACGGCACGATCTGGACGATCGAGGCGAAAAGATGGGCTCGGCTTAAAGAAAAACGGTCCCAAAATAGGCCGAACTTGTGGAGAGCGTCAAGCAAAACAAAAAGGCCCGAGCTCTTTAGAACCGGGCCTTTGAGAGTTTTTGAGTTACCTAACCTTATCCCGCAACGAATCAAAGTTCTTCCAGGATCGCTTCCGCATCGATGGTGATTTCAATTTCTTTGCCGACTACGACTCCCGCGTTCTCCAAAGGGGCGTTCCAACTCACGTCGTAGTCGAACCGGTCGATTGTGGTGGTGGCCACAAACCCTGCCCGGGTCTTTGGACCCTTGTCAACGCCGTCTTCCCACCAGGGAGTTTGCCACTGACCCAAGTAACGAACGCGAAGGGCCACGGTGCGAGTGATTCCCCGAATCGTCAACTCGCCGGTAAAAACCGCGTCGGTCGCTCCAGTAAGCTCGACGTGATTCCCTCTGAACGTGATCTTGGGATGTTTTTCCACGTCGAGAAAGTCCGCGCTCCGAAGATGAGCGTCCCGGTCCAGTTCACCTGTCCAGATTCCGGCCGCGTCGATCGTGACTTCGACGGAAGAAGCGCGAGGATTGGCAAGATCGAAAAAGAGAGTGCCTCGGACGTTTTTGAAGTGACCGCGCACATAGGTGACCATCATGTGACGCGCGCTAAATTCCGCCGCCGTATGCCCCGGCTCGAATACCCATTTAGCCACAGTTGAGTCCTCCCCAGAGAAACCCGTTCTTTCACCAATTATATACGCAGCTGCGCGCAACGGATCAATGAGGGGAAACAAGAAGATCCGTCGGTCGGGACTGCGGCTACAGATGTGACTCCGCCATCGTAAACCGCGCCGTGGGACAAGAAAGCGTCAACGACCATTGATCTCCCGGCTGCGGCTATGGTAATTCGTTGGCTGAAAGTGGAACGCTTGCATGAAGGCGGTTAGAGACCAGGTTTAACTAAGGAGGGAGACATGGCACGCCCGAATCTGGAAAGTGTAAAGATCATCGATGCCGACGGCCACGTCAGAGACCGAGACGCGGATATCCGTAGTTTTATGGAAGAGCCGTACTGCAGGCGCCAGGGCGCGCTCCTTCCCAACGACGTCTGGGATTCGAGCATGTACGGAAAGCTCGGTTTGAATATTACCGACGTGCCAAGCCGCCTGCGCGACATGGACACGGAGAAAATCGATGTTTCAGTGCTCTTTCCCACCGGCGGCTTCGGCGTGACGCAGCTGCCGGAGAAGGATTACGCGGCGGCGTTTTGCCGCGCCTACAACAACTGGGTCGCGAGCATCTGCGCAGAGAGCCCTCGTCTCAAAGGCGTCGCTCTAGTCCCGTTCCAGGATGTGCCCGCCGCCGTGGCCGAAGCGAACCGCGCGATCACAAAGCTCGGCTTGGTCGGAATCACCGTGGGCACGTTCGGCATGAAAGAACATATCGGGCAACCGATGTACTGGCCCATTTACGAAGAGCTCCAAAGACTCAAGGCCCCGCTGCTGATTCACAACTCGCGCCAGGGACCCGCCGGCGAGATCCGCTTCGACACTTTTTTGTTCCGCCATACCATCGGCCGGCCTTTTGAAACCCTGCTTGATTGCGCCGCGTTGGTCTATGGAGGCGTGCCGGAAAGGTTTCCGGACTTGCGCGTTGCTTTTCTGGAGTGCGGCTGCGGTTGGGTTCCTTACTGGATGGACCGAATGGACGAGGAATGGGAAAAACGGCAGTGCGAAGCCCCGCTGCTCAAAGCCAAACCCAGCGAGTATATGGTACGAGGAAATTGGTTCTATGCCACCGAACCGGAAGAAAGCACGCTTCCCTACGTGATGGAGCGGATCGGAGAAGATGCGATCCTGTTCGCTTCCGACTACCCCCACTGGGACGGCAGCTTCCCGTACATGGTGTCTACGGTGATGGGCAGAAAAGATATATCAGACAGGCAGAAAGACAAAATCATGCGCGCCAACGCCATGAGACTCTACGGCTGGAACGGCTAGGAGGGGTTATGGAAAACCGCGGAGCACTCAATTACCCGGTCATACGGGATGCCTGGAGTTCCCATTCGCGCACGTCGTCCCTCGTCTTGTACTGAGGCGGCCCCTTTTTCTCCTTCTACTCGATCTTGGCTCTGACCGCTCTGCTGCCGCCGTCATCGCCAATGGTGAGGCTCACGGTTACGGGGTTCGCCATGCCTTTCAGATTCGCGCCTTCAGTCTCCGCCTCGAACTCGAAGGCGCCGCCGCGCAACGGCCGGATCGACGCTTCTAACCTCACCCTGTTGATAGTTCCTTGGAACTTAAACCCCCCGCTCTTATCCGCCTTGAAGGAGCCCGCTGGTATTGTCATGGAGAATGCTCCGCTGCCACCCGTCACTTGGAGGCTGACCGTTTCTGTGGCGAGATCAAGTCCGTTGCTACCCGCGCCGAGGGTAAAGGTAGCCTCCACCTCAATTTCGCCATCCTCGATGTCGATATCAACATCGGCTTTGAACGGCCGTCGGAAAGATGGCGTACAGCCTTTTTAACGAAACTGACGTTCGAATTTTGAAATACCGTCGTCAGCCCCGGTGGGACTATTTCAATCATCGATCTCTTGACTCTCACGTTCCCCAGTAGTACCGCCCGTTCGCTCACTTCATCTTCCTTGATTCCGGCGTCGTCCCTCAATAATTTGTACGCTTGAAGCACGACACTGCGGCTGGTTTACTTTCAGTAAAACGTACGTGCAGTTGAAGAAAATGGCCATCGATCTGCCGGAAGGATTTGCTTACCAAGCAAATTTTCTAACCGAGAGTGAAGAGCAAAAGCTCTTGCAACAAGTTCGGGAAATATCGTTTTCTGAGGTCAGGTTGCGCGGTGTTGTCGCGCGACGGAGGGTAGCTCATTTCGGTTGGCTCTACGGCTACGAAACCTGGCAGATTGAGCCCGGTCCGCCTATTCCACCATTTCTCCTTTCGTTGAAAGAGCGAGCACAAAGGCTGGCCCGCTTGGAGCCCAATCGGTTGGTTGAGGCCTTGATCACAGAGTACTCCCCGGGAGCCGGGATCGGCTGGCACCGTGATGCTTCGGTTTTCGGCATTATAAATAGCTGTCTCGCGCTCTCGCCATGTCGTTTCCGTCTCCGCTCAGGCCCGAAGCGAAACCAACGTGCCTCGCTTGTCGTCGAGCCGCGTTCAGCTTATGTGCTTCGCGGCGAGGCCAGATCCAGATGGCAGCACAGCATCCCGACCACAAAAGCGCTTCGCTATTCAATCACATTCCGCACGCTTCGATCCGAGGATAGCAAGTTCGCAGGATAGGCATCCACAGCAAATAAAAAGATCCGGGGTCGAGAGACCCGCAGGCCTTTTTGAATTTCATCCTCCCTTATTAGTACAGCGCATAGGTGCCAAACTGACCAGTAGTCCTAGAGCCGATATCCCTGTTCTGCACAAGGGCTCCACTCTTGGCTGACCATATGGAAAGACCCTCCTCCGTGCCCTCATCGATGATCGTCCAACCGGTAAAATCGCCGTCGTTGAAATTTTCCGAGAGCAACATAGCTCCCGTGGCAAGATCCTGCACCACAACATCATCAAAGAGGCTCCCTTGATTGTAGCCAGAATACAAGGCGATTGTTCCTCCGTTGAAGCTCGAGTCTCTGACGGAAAAGACCGGCGCACCATCAATGAGGACATTCAGCACCGAACCTTGAACAAGAGCCTCCAACTGGTAAGTGCTCCCGACAACATAACGTACCGAATCCTTGGCCAGCACTGTAGGCACGCCGTTCTGAACTTTCTCCAAACGACGCAATCCCTCTTGGACATTCCATGAAAACCGGTAGAAATTTTTGTTGTCTACGTAGCGGAACATCGCCCCGATGCTATTATTATCAGACGATCGCATCTTCAGCGTAACCCGATAGTCTGTCCAGCTACCCTTCGTGTACAGCGCGTAGGTGCCAAACTGGCCAGTAGTCTTAGAGCCGATATCCCTGCTCTGCACAAGGGCTCTGCTATTGGCCGACCATGCGGAAGGACCTTGGTCTGCACCCTCATCGATAATCGTCCAACCGACAAAATTGCCGTCGTTGAAATTGTTCGAAAGCAAGACAGCTCCTGCGGCAAGATCCTGCACCACAACATCGTCAAAGCTGCTCCCTTGATTGTAGTAGGAATACAAGGCGATACTGCCTCCATCAAAGCTTGAGTCTGTGACGGAAAAGACTCGGACACCGTCAATCAGAACAGTCAACACCGGACCCTGAGCAACGATCTCCAACTGGTAAGTCCTCCCAATCACGTAAGGCACTGTATCCTGGGCCAGCACCGTGGGTACTTTGTTTTGGATCTTCTCCAAACGGCGGAAGCCGGCATCGGTATTCCATGAAAACCGGTAGTAATTCCTGCCGTCCACGTAGCGGAACATCGCTCCGATCGAATCATCATCCGTAGACCGGATCTTCATACTAACCCGGTAGTCGGTCCACCGACCTGCGACCTGCGAAGCTGAGATAGTACTGGAACCATTCCCAGTTTGTGCTTTAGAACCTGCTGTCTGCGAAGCGGTGCCAGAACTAATCGTCGGGGTTTCTCCCAGGGAAACGGTGCCGCCGGTTTCGGTAGCGTTAGCGCATGCCTGATTTGAAGGATTTGAAGATCCGGCAGAATTGAACGCGCGCACCCGATAGCAGTAAGTAGTGCCTACAGTCACTTGGGAGTCCGTGTAGGATGTAACATTAGGCCCCACTTCTCCGATCTGAATGAAGGCGCCGGCACTGAGGCGTTCAATCTTGAATCCGGTCTCGTTAGTTGAGGTATCCTTCCAACTTATGCGAAGGCTCGCGGCGTAAGCTCGAGCTTGCCAACCTAGTCCTGCCATTAACAGCAAGGCGATGAGAACGAGCTTCCGATGCAAAAACGAAAAACAATACATTCCATACCTCCTTTGGGTCTTTGAGATCCACCGTCCACACTCCCACTCGGTGATTTGCTCTTACTAGGTGATTTGAGTTCAGCGCGGGTTAAACGCGATCAGCAGGTCAGTAATTTTATTTTTTCAATGATTGACCGTCTATTTGATTTTACGACGTTAGGCAAGAGAAATTTCGTTATTTTTAGAAAAATTTTGAAACAAGTTGCTGTTTTACTATGCCTAACTTCTTTATTTTACCCAGAGTGCGAGAAAAAGGACGAATTAACCCTAGGCTGAAACAAAAAGTCAGAATTCAGAACTAGGATCGATCGTCGGTGGGGGAAGAGAAAAAAGTGACTCAGGCTATCCGGCAGCAGCTTACTCTGTTATGCGGCAGCCCTTCGGAAATTCCAATCTGAAATCTGAGATCTGCCATTTGAGCTTCCGACCCTTGCGACACACAACAAAAGACTTGACCCGTTTGCGCTATTTCAAATACTTTGCACTGAGGGATTGATACACGACCTGCCCGCAGTGTCAGCAAGAAAATCCGGTCTTGTAGCGGTCTGCTGATCGGTACGAGGGAGGAAAAGAAAACATGGTAGAGAAAGTACTCGTGGTGCAGGGTGGAAGACTGATCGATGGCACCGGCCGGCCGCCGATCGAGAATTCCGTCATCGTTATCCAGGCAGGCAAGTTCCAAGCAGTCGGTAAGAGCGGCGAAGTCTCTATTCCTGCCGACGCGCAGGTGATTGATGTCAAGGGCAAGACCGTCCTGCCGGGCTTCATCGATGGTCATGGCCACTTGGAGGATTTCCATGGAGAGCTTTATCTCCATCTGGGAATTACGACCTGCGCCTCGATCGAGCTCTACCAGGATGGCCCATGGACCCTTGCTCAAAAACAGGGCACCGATCTGGGTAAAATTCGTGGGCCGCGGATTTGGATGTCAGGCCGGGCGATCGGCGGCGTCGGGACTGGGCACGATGCATTCGGCTCGAGAACATCCCGCGACAACATCATCGTCAAAACGCCGGAAGAAGTGCGCAAAGCGGTGCAGCGGAAAAAGGAACTCGGATGCGACATCCTTAAAGTCAATGAGTTTCTTTCTTTGGACTTGCTGAAAGTTGCCGTCGACGAAGCCCATCGGCTCGAAATGTCGGTAGCCGCCCACAGTTGGGACGTCGTCGGCTCCGTCAATGCGGGCGTTGACGCAATCGAGCACATCTGGTCTGTCGGCTACAGCTCCATCCCTTATGCCCCCGCCAGGCGGAAGCTCGCCGAGGATCGGCTGGGGGGAAAGATCGAGCAGGAGCTCGCCGGATCTTATTACCAAACCGAAAATTTCGACGAGGTGATCGGCGCGATGGTGGAGCGCCGGGTCGCGTGGACTCCGACCATTGCCAAATGGCTGCGTCCGTTTTCGCCGAGCGCCAAGCGCTTCAGAGAAAGAGAAAACGAAATCTTGAACGACCCCAAGGCCGATCTCCCCCCCGCTGTCCGCGTGGTGACCGACAACGCCTATGACAAGTTGCTCAAGCGATACGCGCCCGAGCAGCGCGAACGCGCCAAAATCGGCTATGAAAAAGCCAACGAATTCATCCGGCGTTTCGTCCAGGCCGGCGGCATTCTCAAGGAAGGCTCGGACCCGCCCCGCGGAATGGCGGCCTTGCTGATGCATCAGGCCCTGGCGATGGACGTTGAGGCGGGTGTGCCGCCGATGACGGCGATCCAAGCTGCCACGCTCAATGTCGCCAGGACTTTCAGGAAAGACAAGGACTACGGCAGCGTCGAGCCCGGCAAGGTCGCAGACCTATCCATCGTCGAAGGGAACCCGCTACAAGACATCTGGATGACGCAAAACGTCAAGATGGTCATCATGGACGGGAAGGTCATCGATATCGGATTCCAAAAATACAAAAATCCGATTCCGTCATTCTATTCCTACCAGAGCTTGCCGCCGAACCTCGAAATATCGCCCCTCTTTCTCACCGAGGGTTCCGGTCCCACGGTATTGAAAGTACGCGGCGAGGGCGGCATGTGGCCGTTCCACCAGGTCATGCTGCACGGCGAACCACTCCCGACCAGTTTCGTCTCAAAGAGCGAGCTCAAGGCGACAATTCCACCCGAGGCGATCGCAAAGGCGGGCACGTACATCGTCACGCTCAAGTGCGAAGGAGAACCGTTCCCCGAGTCCCATCGGGCCCATCTCGTGGTGGGCTTTAAGCCATAGCGAGTTGCGTTATCGGTCGACTTTACTAACCGCCCGCCAAGGTCGAGGACCGTGATAAAGTTTGACAAATCTCCAGAGACTGGATTAGAGAGAATCGCAGCGGTCGCGAACGAGTTTTTGCAGGAGGAGATGAGATATGAACGCAATCAAGATCGTCGGAGTAGTTCTGATCGTAGCCGGCATTCTGGGGCTGGTGTATGGCGGTTTCAGCTTCACCAAGGAGACTCACGAAGCCAAGATAGGGCCGCTCGAATTGCAGGTGAAGGAGAAGGAGACTGTCAACATTCCAACCTGGGCTGGTGTGGGAGCGATAGTCATTGGCGCAGTCCTCCTTCTCGTACCCGTGAAGAGGTAGTTCAGCTCGTTTACGTGGGGTGAGCGAACGCCTTCTATGCAAGCCTGACCGTAATCTGCCTCTAGAATTTTAAATCCGGAGGCGAGCTACTCACCCATGCGGTAGCGTTTACCGATCGGCAAAGATCAGTCCCGGCGCTGTTGCAGCTTGGCAAGCAGGCGTAGAATCTCCAGATAGAGCCAGATCAACGTCACCATCAGTCCGAAGGCGGCGTACCATTCCATATACTTCGGAGCGCCCCGTTCCGCTGCCTCCTCGATAAAGTCAAAGTCGAGCACTAAGTTCAGCGCAGCGATCACGACGACGAAAAGGCTGAAAATGATACCGAAGGTGCCGCTGCCATGGATGAGCGGAATATTGACGCCGAAGAACCCAAGAACGAAGCTGATGAGATAGACGAAGAAAATCCCGCCCGTCGCAGCAACGACCCCTAGCTTGAAGTTCTCGGTGGCTTTGATCCAACCCGAGCGATAGGCGATGAGAAGAGCCGCAAGCGTACCGAAGGTCAAAAAGACCGCCTGGCTTACAATGCCGGGATATCGGGCTTCGAACATCGCGGAGATCCCGCCCAAGGCGAGCCCTTCAAAGGCGGCATAGATTGGAGCCGTGATCGGCGCCCAGTTCTTTTTGAAAACCGTCACTAGCGCCGTGATGAGACCGCCGATGACACCAACCAGAATAAAACCGCCGACTCGCCCGTCTTCGACACCCATGTTCCAGGTAAGGCTCGCCGTTATCAGGAGAATGAGCAGGGCCAGGGCAGTCTTATTGACTGTTCCCGAGATCGTCATCGTCTCGACGCCTGCCAAGGTCCTTTCTCCACGAAAGCTGTCTGCCGTCAATGCCGGATTTCCGGATCGCAGGCTCAAGTGTGCGGCCATAGAATCAACTCCTTTCTTGAATCAACAGAATGCTCACCATCTGGTTGCCAGCTCTCCTACCAGCCAAGCGAGTCCGACGATAATTCCAAGTGCTAATAACACAATAGCCGAGATGATGCCTGCCACAAAGAGCCAATCGTTTAGTCCCGCACGCCGGGCTTCTGTTGCGGCGTAGCGCTCGAGCAAGTCGGCGTTTTTCGCGTTGCTGCGAAACCAAATGGAGAAAATATCGCCGAAGATCGGGATGGCGCCGATGATTGCATTGATCGCGACATTCAGCCCCATCCGCAGCAATACGATTTTGGGAAGATGAAAGCGAGCGGCAATAACGAGAATCGCCGAGCCGGCAATGTTGGCAATGGCATCCCCGATCCCAGGAATGAGTCCTAGAATGGGATCCAGGCCGATTCTAATCGAGGTCCCCGGAATGGTGAACCGCTGGTCCAGCAGATCAGCCAGAAACCTGGCGAATAAAAGTCGTCTCGCCGCCGCCGGTTGCGGCGACGCGCCACGCTTCCCTTCAGAACGCATACTCATTTCGTCTATGCCTCGGCCGCGCGGCTCAGCGTCCGTAGCTGGAAAATTCTAGCATCATGTGACGAAAAACAAAGAAGGCCCGAGGCTGGTTTCAGTGACAGGCCTTCTTGAATTTTAAATCCGGCAGCGACCTACTCTCCCATACTCATATCCAGTTTTGAGTGATGAGTCGTGAGTATTGAGTAACTAGGATTCAAAACCAAGGCCAACCTTTCGAGGTCCTACAGTTGCTTTTTGGAGACAAAAAAAGGCCCGGGCGGTTCATGAGAACCCCGGGCCTTTGGATTGAGGCCGCCGTCGGCTATTTAGGAAGCCTCTCCGTGAGGCCTTCGGAATCGGCCGCGGCCTGACGAGGCCAAATTTTCCAGCTTATCTCGCTGCTCCGATGTGAGCACAGATTTCCCACTCTCCAACGCCTCGATTCTGAGATAGCGGAATTCAGCGCGCAGTCTCTCCGCATCCTCGATCTTGGCCTTGACCCGCACCAAGTCCACCGCGTTTTCTCGCAAAAGACGCGCGATTTCCGCCTCGGTATTCTTTAGCTCTTCCTGCTTGGGATCTACCCGTTGCTGAAAGTCGGACCTCATTTTCTCCAGAGTCGCTACCTGCTCGGCGGTTAAATTGAGGTCAGTGCGGTGCCTCAGCATGATACTGATCCAAGGAGCTTCGGAACCGATGCCCCGATGCCCACTCTCTCCCCGCGCAAAAGGCGCTCTGCCGACGCCGGCGACTCTGTCCTCTGCCAGCGACGACCCGATCGAAATGGTCAGAAAGAGAAACACAAGGCTCCCCCAAAGAGCTGCCCGAAGTCTATCCATAAACCCTCCCTTCGTGAAAAACTATCTTAGCGAGATAGACGCTACTTCGTTCAAAAGGTTTACTGACGAAGCTCAGTATAGAGTAAAAAGTAGTAAGTATTGAGGAACAAAAATCAAAAGAAGCCGCGGGGGCGGATCCTGTCAGGGTGGGACGGAGAAAGCCGCTTCTTAGCTGGATCGAAGACAGGCCTAGCGCTTCGCAAAAAACAAAAAAGGCACGCGGTCTATCTAGAATTTCTTATAGGGCAAAAATTTCCCGTTGAGAGTGACCACCACGCGGTCGCCCTTGGGATCTTCCTTTCTTTTGATCTCCATGTCGAAGTCGATGGCGCTCATGATACCATCACCAAACTCCTCGTGGATCAGCGCCTTGATGGTGGGACCATAGACCTGGATGAGCTCGTAAAAACGATAGATCGTCGGATCCACGGGAACGGCGCTGTCTAAAGCTCCGCGCATGGGGAACTCTTGAAGCGCCGAGGAAACCGCTTGGGCCTCTTCACCCGAAAATCCCAAAATCTTTATGACGTTCTCGGCCTCGTCGGCCGACATGGGATGTTGCCCGAGCAACGCCGCCGTGGTCCAGACCTTGTGACGTCCGACGCCTTTGGCTATCTGCTCCCAACTCAGTTTGAGTTTCTGCTTTGCCCCGAGAATCTTTGCCGTGGCTTCTTGGCGTGTGATCATTTTTTCTCCTTTCCGTTTTGCACCCTTAGCGGATCCCGGCGATTCATTCGCAACGAGTCACGCTTTGGCAGCGACCCGCCGCGTGACGACCAGCGCATCGGTTCCAAACGTCGTATCGTTCGCCGGCCGTTCCCGCACGCAGTTTTTGAGGAAATTAATGACATGCTTCTTGATTCGGGCGAACTCAGCCAAATCTAAAACCTCTTCTCGCACACGCGGGCGGGGGAAAGTCACCTCGACGATTTCCGCCAGTTGTGCGGACGGTCCACTGGTCATCAACGCAATTTTGTCCGAGAGCAGGATCGCTTCTTCCACATCGTGGGTAACCATGAAGACCGTATTTCTTGTCGCCGTCCACATGCGCATGAGCTCGTCTTGAATCGTGCCGCGCGTCAATGCGTCGATCTGCGCGAACGGTTCGTCGAGCAACAGCACCTTCGGCTGGACAGCGAAGGCGCGCGCTAGCCCCACACGTTGCCGCATGCCGCCTGACAGCGCCGCAGGCCTCTTCGTTTCCGAGCCGGCCAGGCCAACCATGTTGACGTATCGCTGCACATAGTCATTTATCTTTCGCGCCTCCCATTGAGCAAACGCGGCCTTGACGGCGAGACGGATGTTCTCGTAAACGCTCATCCACGGCAGCAGCGAAAAATTCTGGAAGACAACCATCCGGTCGAGCCCGGGCGTGTCGACCTCTCTGCCGTCCAAAATGACGGCGCCCTCAGTGGGTTTCTCCAGGCCGGCGATGATATTTAGCAACGTGCTCTTGCCGCAACCTGAGTGACCGACCATGGTAACAAACTCGCTCTTTTCGATGTGCAATCGTACGTCTTTGAATACGCAAAGCCGCTGTCCTCCCGCTTCAGAAAAATATTTGCTCACGGTCTCGACTTCAAGAAACGACATCCTCATTCCTTGTACGTCAAAGTTTTTGCCAGACTGCCGAAGCCCGTGTCCAAGAGAAGTCCAACAAACCCCGTCATTAAGATCGCGAAGATCACGCTGGTGAGTTGCAGATTGTTCCACTCATTCCACACAAAGTAGCCGATCCCGGTGCCGCCGATGAGCATCTCCGCTGCGACAATCGCCACCCAGGCGCTACCGATGGAAATTCTGAGGCCCGCGACAATGGCCGGCGCCGCGGCCGGCAAAATGACTTTCCAGAGACGCTTGAACCAGGAGAGTTGCAGAAGTGCGGAAACGTTCAAGTAATCGCGCTTGATCCCCGCCACGCCGAACGCCGTATTCGCGAGGATCGGCCAGAGCGACGACATGAATATCACCATGACCGCCGATTGGCTCGAGTCTTTGATCGTGTAAAGAAAGAGCGGCATCCACGCCAATGGTGAGATCGGTTTCAAGACCTGGATGTAGGGATTGAGTGCACGATAGAAACCCGGGGACAGACCAAGCATGACGCCCAGGGAAATGGCGACCAAAGCTGCAGCGGTATAACCGATCAAAAGCCGACCCACGCTATAGCCGAGCTGTATGCCGATCCCCTTGTCGTTGGGTCCGTTATTGTAAAAAGGATCCGAAACCATTTCCCACGCGCGGCTGGCCACGGCCATAGGACCCGGAAGCCCTTCGGCTTTTGCTCCCGGGGCCGGCGTTTTTACCGACAGCTGCCAAACGGCGAGAAAAATCGTCAACAGAGCGACCGAAGATATGATTGATTTTTTGCGTTCGGACATGACGGCGATTTGATCCATAGGTAACCGCTTCGACCTTCAAGCCCGACGAATGGGGAACGAGCGGATGTAGTCTGCTGGAGCGTTCGGATCGAAAGTCTTGTTTCGGCCAAAAGTAAACTGGTGCTTCACGGAATCCTGAGCGGGCGCCTTATAGCCGAGAGATTTCATAATCTCGCGGCAACCGGAAGCCAGGTAGACTTCTTGAGCGATCTTTTTGTAGTCGACATCCTGCTTGATATAGCCCCAACGCTTCATCTGAGTCAGGATCCATATCGCCATGGAGTGATATGGGAACGGATCGAAATCTATGCGGTCGGGAACATTCCTCGTGTTCCCCAAGCCGTCCGGATAGACCCCTGTTAAAACCTGCTCCAACAATTCCACAGGTTGGTTCAAAAAATTGCGCGGCGCGATCGCTTTAGCAATTTCTTTGCGATGCGATGGATCATGGGCATAATTCGTCGCATCGACGATGGCTTTGAACAAAGCCTGAAAAGTATTGGGATTCTTTTCGGCGAAATCCTTGCGCACAGCGAAAGCACAGCACGGGTGGCCCGGCCAGATTTCCTTGCTGAGCATGAAAATGAAGCCTTCGCCTTCAAACACAGCGCGCTGATTAAACGGATCGGGCGCGAGATAGCCGTCGACGTTTCCGGCTCTGAGGTTCGCAACCATTTCCGGCGGCGGAACGACGCGAATCTGCACATCTTTATCAGGATCAACGCCGCCTTCCGCGAGATAGTAGCGCAGCAGAAAATTATGCATCGAGTAGTCGAAAGGCACGCAGAACTTGAAGCCCTTCATGTCCTTCGCTTCCTTCACGCCCTTGTGCTTGTTGTGTAGCGTGATTGCCTGGCCGTTGATGTTTTCGACCGCGGGCATGACAAACGGCACAGTCTGAGAGCCTGCGCCCATGCTTATGGCAAGCGGCATCGGCGTCAGCATGTGGGTAGCGTCAGTCTCGCCGTTGATCGACAAGTCCCGGATCATCGCCCAGCCTGAAGCTTTATGAACCTGAACATCGAGCTCGTGTTTCTTATAGAACCCCATGGGTTCGGCCATGATGATGGGGGTGGCGCACGTGATCGGGATAAAGCCGACTTTGAGATTCTTCTTCTCGATGGGGCCGGCTTTTTCCTGTGCCAAGGCTTTCGCGGCATTCATCGGGAATATCGAGTTGAGAATTGCCGCTGCAGTGGCAATTCCGACATGGCGCAGGAACTCGCGTCGTTCTAAGCCGTGTCCGAACACGGCGTGAATCACGGCCTTCTCCACTGCCCGATCTAAACGCTCCTCGGTCGCATCGGAGTTGACTGGCTCAGCAGCTGGCACAACCCCCGACTTTGAAGTAAACGTTTTTTCCAACAACTCGTCTTGCATCTGAGCCTCCACGCGTAGGTTCATAAACCCGACTGGAGCGAGCACCGACCAATGGTCTGGCAGTGAACAGCTTACTACCGACGCTTGATGACGCTTGCCACCGGCCTTCGCGCACAGGATGCAACGCCTGTGCCATGGCACTGATGGACACACGAGTTGAGTGAATTCAGCTATTTGTTCAACACTTCAGAAAGAAAAGAGCATAAACTCTGCCTAGAACCTAGGCATGATGCCTAAACCGTAGGCAGTGAAAAAGTGGAGAGCTATACTCCATTAGGGCGAATGTGATCGCGGTTAGAAGTGTGGTCGAGGCATACTCGGTATCGTTCCAGTTACTAGCATTTTGTCTTACCGAGGTATTTTCCCTAGCAGTCCTTCGTCGGACATAGGCCCAGGACAGGCGTCTCGTAAAGCAGGCTCGAGTCGATGCCTTCTTCCTGAGCTTTTGAAGTCAGTGTCAATTTCTCACTTCGTGCCATAACCCCGATTCTCGCACTATGCAGTTACAAACAAAAAGGCCCGGAGTCGTTAGACTCGCGGGCCTTTTCAATTTTAATCCGGCAGCGACCTACTCATTCACATCCAGTTTTGAGTATTGAGGAACTAAAACCTCAAAACTCAAAACTACGAACTATAATTGTCGGCGCTGGAGGGCTTAACGACCGACTTCGTTCGGCTCCGCTCCGTATGTTGCGCGAGTGGGCTGGCGCTTGTTGAAGGAAGTACTATGATTATTAGTGAAAGAAAACCAAGCTTTCACTTACCCAATTACGGTTTAAACGCGTCTCGGGAACAAGGTGAGTCTAGTTCGTACAGCGGTCTGCTTCATGGTTTCTGTCATGCTCGGCCCTCCTCTGGGTGCTGCTCCTATTCCCGTTCGTTTTGCTGAGGGCCTGACCCATGGCTTCCTTTCCCTGCGTTCGCTTGAGGGGGAGACGCTCGGATATGGTGAGCTGCTGCAGGTCCCGCGCAAGGAGGGTATCGAAAGCCGCCTTGTCTTGCGATTCAGAGATGGCTCCCTTCATGATGAGAAGGCTATCTTTACCCAGAACAAGTTCTTCACCCTGCAGCGTTACACCCTCGTGCAGAATGGGCCATCATTCCCCAGAGCTTTAGAAGTGTCGCTCCAGCGCGACACTGGGCAGTATTCGATCAAATATCGGGAAGGAAAGGACGGGCGCGAGGAGCACCGCACAGAGAAGCTCGAGTTACCGCCTGATCTATATAACGGCATGCTGGCAATGTTATTAAAGAATCTGCGGCCTAAAGAGAAAGAAACCGTGCATATCGTTGCCTTCACACCAAAACCCTGGCTCGTCAAAATGCTGATTGTTCCAGATGGAAATGAAGCTGTGCAGGTAGGCGATTCGGAGCGGAGGGCAATCCGCTTTATGGTGAAGCCCGACCTTGGTTGGCTGAAGTTGTTTGCTTCGCTGCTCGGCAAAGAGGTTCCAAATTACTATTTTTGGATACTTGGTGGTGAATCTCCGGCATTCTTAAAATTCCAAGGGCCGCTCGATCCAGAGGGTCCTGTCCTTAGAATAGAGCTTTCTAGTCCGCGCTGGCCCGGTTTACCCGGGCAAAAGTCACAGTAGCTCTTTAGGCTTCTCTCATTGACGTTGCCACTGGTTGAGTACCTTCATTTTAAGCTTCTTCATGCTTGGATGCACCATAAATTTAGAAACCTTTTCTCCGCTATAAAAAACAAAAAGGCCCCGGGATCGTTTCGATCTCGGGCCTTTTGGAATCCAGCGGCGACCTACTCTCCCATACGGCTTGTCGTGAGTGGCGCCGAACGACGACCGCATATTACCATCGGCGCTGAAGAGATTCGTATTGACACCGCGCTCCTAGCTCGCGATCTCGACCCGCGCTTTGGCGCCGGCGCCGCTCAGACGGACGGCCTGTCCCCTTTGTGGAACAACAACGTTGATGTTTTTACGGGAGCCAAGCGCCTTGATCAATTCGTCGGGATTCCCATAGATAGCCGCATTGATGGTGCCCTTTGCCGCGCCTTCCGCGTGGTGAATCGGGATCACAAAGCGCGGCTTGATCAGGTTGGTCACCGCGAACGCTCCATCCGCCGGGTCCATGGTGAAATTTCCGCCGATTGGGACCAAAGCGAGATCTGGCTTGAATCGCTCTCCGATCAAGCGCATCTCCTCGAACACGTTCGTGTCGCCGGTGTGATAGAGCGTAAAGCCGTTTTTGAATCGGATGATGTACCCCGCGGCCTCGCCGCCAGTCACGAAGGTCCCGCCACCCCGCTCAGGAGGCACTCGGTCGGGCGGGAGGAATAGGCTTGAGCTGTGAACCGCCGGGACCATGATGATCTCCTGGACACCGAGATCGGGCAGCTGGCTTGCGGGCGGAGAGGCTCCGAACGAGATGGAAACGGTCCTTCCCTGGAAGAGCTTGCCGCCGATGTTCAGGTCGATCATCTGCTCGATCGGGGCGAGTTTGTAAGCCACGAGGTTTCGGACGAGCTCGGAATGGGCCGCAAGCCTCAATTCCGGAAAATCGCTCAGCAGCTTCAACGTGACGCCGAAGTGATCGGCATGGCCATGAGTGAGGAGTAACAGATTAGGCGCCTGCTTCGGCGTGCCGGCCTCATGTTGGGCAAAGAAGGCATCGATGAAGAGCGTCTTGCCTTCGGCTTCGATCTTCGTTGTTCCCTGACCGTACCACGTGAGCTTGACCTCACCTGACTGCGCCTCGGCCGGCTCCCATGGAAGCGCAGAGAAAGCAGCGACTACCCCGAGGGCGGCAGTACCCCGGAGAAACGAGCGCCGGCTGATTCCTGCACCATGAGAGTCGATTCCGCAGCAATGATTTCCCATGACTTCCTCCGTGAGTATTGATGAGTTCAATCATAGCCAGCCAACCCACTCGATATCAACCAAAAAAAAGGCCCGGGGCTGGCTTCACCCACGGGCCTTTTCAATTTTAAATCCGGCAGCGACTACTCTCCCATACGATCTTATCGAGTTTTGAGTTATGAGTGCTGACTTTTGAGGAACCAAAAATTCAAAACTAAGAACAAAATTGCAGGCGGAAGGGCTTGACGACCGAAGTTCGGGATGGCTCAGCGGTAGCCGCCGAGGCGGACCGCGTAAGGCCGGGACGGAGTAAGTCGCTTCTTAGCTGGATCGACGACCAGGCCTAGCGCTTCCAATGCCTCAACGCCAAGAATCGGTTCATCGACTTTCCCAACAAGAATCGTGGTCGGCGCCTCGCGACCGTCGATCTTCACAATCGCCAGATCGGCTCCCAATCGGACACGTCTTCCGTCAGCAAGCGGGACGCTTACAGACCTTCGCGGCCGTTTAATGCCCAACGCCCGGGCCAGCCGCGGCGGGATGACCGAATAGGTCGCGCCTGTGTCTACCAGCATACGGACGGTCGCTGTCTTCTCTCCTCGTAGACGCACGTTTTGGTAGATATGTCCCATATCCCTCTCTGAAGCCACGCTAGCAGAACGCTGGAGACGGCGCAACGCGATGAATTCGCACAAAACAAAAAGGCCCGGAGTCGCGAGACTCCCGGGCCTTTGAATTTTAATCCGGCGGCGACCTCACTCTCCCATACTCATATCTAATTTTGAGTTATGAGTGCTGAATGTTGACTTTAAACTAACTAAACACTCAAGGATGAGAGCTGAAGGGCTTTAGTTCTTGAACTCCTCGGCAAACCTTAGCCTTCGGACCTTTCGGAGGCGGCGTTCTTGCCGGCGATGTAACCCTGAGTCGTGCACCGCCCCAGACCGTGTTGATTGAATCCCGCCGCGGACTCGCCCGCGCAATAGAGCCCGGGGATAACTTGGCCATTCATGTCCATCACTTGGCACTTCGCATTGATCCTGAGTCCGGCGCGGCAGTCGTGCACGAGCGGGGTACCCCAGGCGGCGTAAAACGGCGGAGTCTGGATCTTGTACTTGGGCGTCGGCTTGCCGAAATCTTCATCCGTGCCGGAGTCGACAAACGAGTTATATCTGTCCACCGTCGCTTCCAGGATCGCTCCATCCATCGGCTTTGCCTGGTATGGATTCTTGATGGCGGCGGCGAGCTCGCGGAGCGTGTTCGCGCTGAAGAAATAGCCGTCAGGATCGACGTAGGGCGGAGTCAGTTTCCACTTCTCCCGTTCTGCCGCGTCGGCGTCGAATATGGCCCACACCGGCCCGGCCGAATAATGGGGCGGCTCCGAGTACTCGTTCATCGCCACAGCGGCGTTGAAAAAGTTGTATTTGGTCGGATTGAACTTGATATTCTCGTTATTGCGATAGTGGTGCGGTGTATACGGCTGGATCTCGTTGTACACGTTTCCATGGGGATAATCCCCTTTGGTCTCGTCATAGAATCTCTTCCCGACTTGATTGACCAGGATCAAATCCTGCCAATCCTTTACGCTTAGGCCGGTGGCGCGAACCAGCGGAAAAATCGGGGTTTCGAGTTCCCACGTCATGTAATTGTACCTCGTCCCGAGAGCTCGCTTAGTGCGAATGTTATCACCGTTCTCTAGAATCTGATTCGCGAAGCCCCAGAGCGAAGCGCCGATCGCCATCGCGGCAAGCTCGCCACTGGCGTCTTGGAAGGTATAGGGCTCGCCCGCAACTTGCAGCACATCGGTCAGCCTCGGGTCGAACATGCGGCGGAAATTTACGTTGCTGGTGCTTCCGCCGGTAGCGAGGATCACGGCCTTCTGCGCGCGAATATTGATGCTCGATTGGGTGGTCTCAATGTTGCCGTCGGAGCGAAAGCTCTCTAACGGCGTGGTCTGGCCCGGCATGATTCTGGGCGTGTACCGCGCGGTGATGCCGATCACTCTTCCCGCCTTTTGATCCGACGATGTCTCGCGGACAATGCTTGTCATTTTGTAATTAAGCAAGAAACTCACGCCCTTTGCGCGCGCGCTCGCCTCAAGCGGCCTGACCAAACTGGTGCCCGCTCTGGCATTTGGACTTTCTAGCCCCGGACCCTTGGTCCAGATCAAATGATTCTCCCTCGGGGCAGAGTTTCCCAAATTGTGCCCGCCCTGATTGTCCGGCGGGATATCCTTAAATTTGACGCCGTTGGCGAGCAGAAATTCGTACGTCAGGGCGCAATGATCCGCGAAGCCGCGCATGACCGCTCTGTCGTTATACCGGTAGTCAGGCCAGCCGTTGGGTTGGACGATGGACCAGTCAGTCAGATCCGAGAAGACAAGATCCGGTGAATCCTCTATGCCGTACTTCTTTTGCGCACTCGTGCCGCCACCCAGGGGCGTATTGCCTCCGCTTATTATTGCATGTCCACCGACATCGTAATTCGTTTCAACGACTATGACCGATGCTCCGCCTTCGGCCACCTTAACCGCCGCCGCTAGTCCCGCCGCGCCGGAGCCGACTATCACTACATCCGCTGCCAAGTCCCACGTCGCGGGGATTTTTCCTATTCCCGCTCCCATTGGAGCAGGCACGGCATCGCCGCCGGCCGTTGCCGTCGTCGTGATCGATCTCTTTCTTGAGAGATCATCGTTGGTTTCGTTGTGTTCCATGGATGGATTCTCCTCGGGCTGCGGCTGCCGATCCGTTTCCGCAGAGGGTACGCAGTTTCTTGAACCTTCCGAAACAAAAACCTCCATCTTTTATCCTATGCCAGCGAGAATGGTCAAGTCGGCGCGGGCCGCTCCCATGACCGCATCTAGAAAATCAACTTGCAGAGGCTCGGCTATTCCGCGTGCCCGCGTCCCTTTTGATTTGGGCGCGCAATGTGTGGTAGTTACAAAACCATTTTTGAAACTGCTCTTCGGAGGTTGCGAATGACCTGGATTTTGGACACACCCCCGTCTTACTCATTTGTATTGCTGCGCTTGGGTCTTGCCGTTACGTTTTTCTTCCATTCAACCCAACATATCTTCGGCTGGTTCGGTGGCCGCGGGGTGAAAGCACACCTCGCCAACTGGCGCGACAAATACGGCATTCCCGTCCCCATCGGGGCGCTGGGATTGTTCATTGAGTTCTTCGGCTGCTTCGCCCTTCTCACCGGATGTCTCACGCGGCCGTTTGCATTGGGATTGGCGGTTTTCATCGCTATCGCGATGTTAAAGTCCCACTGGGGGCATGGCTTTTTCCTGGCGCGCCGCCCGGGAGAGGCCAGCGGAATCGAGTACACACTGGCGTTGTTTCTGATGGCTATGGCGCTGCTCATCGGCGGCGGAGGCGCTTTTTCCGTGGACCGGTTGCTAAGCCGCTAGGGTAGTATCCCGGAAATTCTTGGAGCTTACGGACACTATACTAGCCCAGATCTGCGTGTGAATCTTGAAGCTGAGCGTCCCATCGATTCATCCACCGAAAAAACAAAAAGGCCCGGGATCGTTTCGATCCACGGGCCTTTGAATTTTAATCCGGCAGCGACCTACTCTCCCATACGGCGACCGTACAGTACCATCGGCGCTGAAGGGCTTAACGACCGAGTTCGGGATGGGATCGGGTGTGACACCTCCGCTATCGCCACCGGAAAACGTCGGTCGCCATAAATGCTCATCTGCTTCGTTGCGCTAGGACCGCTCGCTGCAACGTACTGAAGTAAGTACGCCTTCGCTCTCCGTCGCGCGCCTCGCATCTGAGGCCTTTCTGGCAACCTCAAATCAAGAACAAAATTCTCTCACAACTGAATACGGGCGAGTGCAACTTGGCAAGGTAACAATAGTAAATATGGTCAAGCCGCACGACCAATTAGTACCGGTTAGCTTCAACCATTACTGGTCTTCCACATCCGGCCTATCAACCTCGTAGTCTACGAGGGGTCTTTAGGGGGCTTGCGCCCCGGGATACCTTATCTTGGGGTGGGCTTCCTGCTTATATGCTTTCAGCAGTTATCCCGTCCGCACATAGCTACCCGGCGCTGCGGCTGGCGCCACAACCGGAACACTAGCGGTGCGTTCTTCCCGGTCCTCTCGTACTGGGGAAAACTCCCCTCAAGTATCCTGCGCCCACGGCGGATAGGGACCGAACTGTCTCACGACGTTCTGAACCCAGCTCGCGTGCCACTTTAATCGGCGAACAGCCGAACCCTTGGGACCTACTTCAGCCCCAGGATGTGACGAGCCGACATCGAGGTGCCAAACACCCCCGTCGATGTGAACTCTTGGGGGGTATCAGCCTGTTATC